>CAUJHQ010000068.1 GCA_963204815.1 Pseudomonadota bacterium
CTCGCTGCCGCCGAGGCGCGGCTGGCCGCGCTGGGCGAGGCGGCGGCCGACGAGGTGGCGAGCCAGGGCGTCGCGCGCGCGCAGGTCGTGCTGCGGCGTGCGATCCACGTGCGCTACCAGGGCACCGACACCGCGCTCGTCGTGCCGTTCGGCGCGATCGACGCCATCCGGCGCGACTTCGAGGCCGGCTACCGCCAGCGCTTCGCGTTCCTGATGCCCGACCGCGTGCTCGTCATCGAAGCGGTGTCGGTCGAGGCCGTGGGCGCCGGCGAGCGCCACGACATGCAGCGCACGATGCAGGAGCCGGTGCCTTACGCGCCTGCGCCGGACGCCCGCGTGCGCATGCACAGCGGCAGCTGGCTCGATGCCGGCCTCTTCGTGCGCGAGTCGCTGCGGGCCGGCGCCACCATCGACGGCCCGGCGATCATCGCCGAGCAGAACGCCACCACCGTGGTCGAACCGGGCTGGCGCGCCGTGCTGAAGGCGGCCGGGCCGATCGAGCTAGAGCGCGTGGTGCCGCGCGCCACGCAGCACGCCATCGGCACCGACGCCGACCCGGTGATGCTGGAGGTGTTCAACAACCTCTTCATGAACATCGCCGAGCAGATGGGGCTGCGGCTGCAGAACACCGCCTACAGCGTGAACATCAAGGAGCGGCTGGACTTCAGCTGCGCGCTGTTCGACGCCGCCGGCCAGCTGATCGCCAACGCGCCGCACATGCCGGTGCACCTGGGCTCGATGAGCGAGAGCATCAAGACGGTGATCGAGCGCAACCCGGCGATGCGCGAGGGCGACGTCTACGTGCTGAACGACCCGTACCACGGCGGCACCCACCTGCCGGACGTGACGGTGGTGACGCCGGTGTACCTGGAGGCGGGTGATGGGGCCGACGCCGGGCCGCCCCAAGGCAGCCCCACCCCCGTGGGGGGCGGCCGCGCAGCGGCCTGGGGGTCGTCAGGACGGCCGAGCTTCTACGTGGCGAGCCGCGGCCACCACGCCGACATCGGCGGCAGCACGCCGGGCTCGATGCCGCCGTTCAGCAAGACCATCGCCGAGGAGGGCGTGCTGTTCGACAACTTCCTGCTCGTGCGCGACGGTGCGCTGCGCGAGAGCGAGCTGTACGCGCAGCTGAGGTCGGGCGACTATCCCGCGCGCAACCCGCAGCAGACCATCGCCGACCTGCGGGCGCAGATCGCCGCCAACGAGAAGGGCGTGCAGGAGCTGCGCGCGATGGTCGCGCAGTTCGGCCGTGCCACCGTCGCGGCCTACATGCAGCACGTGCAGGACAACGCCGAGGAATCGGTGCGCCGCGTCATCACGGCGTTGAAGGACGGGCAGTACACGCTGCCGCTGGACAACGGCGCGCAGATCGCCGTGAAGGTGACGGTGCACGCGGCCACGCGCGAAGCGACGATCGACTTCACCGGCACCAGCGCGCAGCTGCCGAACAACTTCAACGCCCCGAAGGCGGTGACGATGGCGGCGGTGCTGTACGTCTTCCGCACGCTGGTCGACGACGACATCCCGCTCAACGCCGGCTGCCTGAAGCCGCTGCACGTCATCGTGCCGCCGGGCTGCATGCTGAACCCGAACCCGCCGGCGGCGGTGGTGGCCGGCAACGTCGAGACCAGCATGTGCGTGACGAACGCGCTCTACGGCGCGCTCGGCGTGATGGCGGCCAGCCAGTGCACGATGAACAACTTCACCTTCGGCAACGAGACCTACCAGTACTACGAGACGATCAGCGGCGGCAGCGGCGCCGGCCCCGGCTTCGCCGGCACCGGCGTCGTGCAGACCCACATGACCAACTCGCGCCTCACCGACCCCGAGGTGCTCGAGTTCCGCTTCCCGGTGCGGCTGGAAAGCTACGAGATCCGTGCCGGCAGCGGCGGCGCCGGGCAGTGGAAGGGCGGCGACGGCGGCGTGCGGCGCGTGCGCTTCCTCGAGCCGATGACCGCCTCCATCCTCAGCAACGGCCGCGTCGTGCCGGCCTTCGGCATGGCCGGCGGTTTGCCGGGTGCGCTGGGCGTGAACCGGGTCGAGCGCGCCGACGGCCGGCGCGAGGCGCTGGGCCACATCGGCTCGGCCGCGATGGCGCCGGGCGACCTGTTCGTGATCGAATCGCCGGGTGGTGGGGGTTTCGGCACGCCCCACTCGAACTAGGGGGTCAGGGCGCCGGGCGCGCGCCGATAGGATTCGCGCCCATGCGTTTCGTAACCATTTGTCTCGTGGGGCTGCTCGCTGCCGTCAAGGCGGCCGCGGCCCCCCTGCCGGCCGACGAACTGCAACGCACCTGCTGGCAGCGCTACACGGCCGAGCGCACGCAGGCCCAGTTCAAGGAACTGACGCGGGTCGACTTCTCGAACCTGGCCAACGGCTACAAGCTGCGCGCCCCCTTCCTCGTCGAGTTCGCGGTGCGCGGCATGGGCGTGGTGCCGGCCGGCAAGCCGCTGCCGGGGGCCGGGCACCACCACATCCTCGTCAACCAGCGGCTGCCGCTTCAGATCAACGCGCAGATCCCGTTCAACGACGGCCACCGCCACTACGGCAAGGGGCAGACGCAGGCCGTCTTCGACCTCCCGCCGGGCAAGCACACGCTGCGCCTGCTGTTCGCCGACCACGAGCACCGGCCGTACTTCGTGTTCAGCCCGGAGATCACGGTGGAAGTGGTGGGCAAGCGCACCGCCGAGCCGGTGAAGATCGACCCGCAGAATTTCGACGCCACCTGCGCCGCCTGGTACCAGGACGAGCTGGCGCGGCCGAAGCCGCCGGGCGAGTGGGTCTCGATCGCCAACCTGCGCGATGGCGAGGCCGTGACCAGCCCCTTCAACGTGCGCTTCTCGGTCGACGGTTTCGGCGTCTGCGCCGCCGGCCAGAAGGCCGAGCGCAGCGGCCACTTCATGCTCGAGGTGCTGCAGAACGGCCGCGCGCAGCGGCTGGTCGACCACTCCAATGGCGCCACGCAGGGCAACCTGGCGCTTGCCAACGGCACCTACGTGCTGCGCTTGCGCTTCGTCGACGGCAGCACGCGCAACGACCTGCTGCCGCCCACCGAGACCACGGTCGTGGTCGCCGGCCAGGAACGCCTGTAGCCGAGCACGGCCAGGCCGAGCGTCCAGCACAGCCAGGCCGACCACAGCGTGTGGCTCGCGAAGTGTGCGCCGCGCGCCAGCTGGCCCCAGCCGAAGAGCAGGCCCAGCACCAGCACGCCGGCCAGCCAGGCGCGCGCCAGCCGCGGGTGTGGCTCGCGCAGCGCGAACCAGCCGCCGAAGAAGGCCACCGCCGCGGTGGCGTGGCCGGACGGGAAGCAGTGGCCGACGCCGCCGTCGGCGATGCCGAAGGTCCAGTGCGACACCCAGTGCGCGGCGCCGCCGAACTCGTCCAGGTCCCAGGGGCAGCTGGTGAGGCTGTTCTTCTTCAGCAGCGGGATCATCGCCAGGCCGACCAGCGTGACGGCCAGCCAGGCGACGCGCGCGGCGCGCGGCAGCCGCGGCGTCCACGGCCACCAGACGTTCAGCACCAGCGCCGCGACCACCGCGCCGGCGAGCAGGCGGCCGCCGTCGTGCAGCACGCGTGCGGTGAACCAGTGGTCGCGCAGCGGGAAGCCCTGCGCGCCGCCGTAGAAGCGCTCCAGCCAGAGGTCGGCGCCGCTCGCGTCCCAGGCCAGCAGCAGCAGCAAGGCGGCCAGCGTGATGGCGAGGTCGCGGCGGTGCCAGCGCAGGCTGTGCGTCATCACGGCGCCGCCTTCGCGCAGCCGCGCGCCAGGTCCCAGTCGGGCGCGTGCAGCGCGGTCTGCACGTCCAGCATCGACAGCAGCGTGTGGAACAGGTGGTCGTGCGCGGCCGGCTCGGCGGCGCGCCGGCGCACGCACGCGGGGTCGAGGCCGCTCGCGGCGGCGTAGCCGGGCGACCACCAGGTGAACATCGGCACCTTCTTCTGCACGTCGGGCGCGATGGCGTAGGGCAGGCCGTGCAGGTACAGGTTCTTCTCGCCCAGCGACTCGCCGTGGTCCGAGACGTAGACGAGCGCGCTGTCGACGTCGCCGGCGGCGGCGTCGAGCTGGCCGATCAGCGTGGCGAGCACGTGGTCGGTGTAGAGCAGCGCGTTGTCGTAGGCGTTGGTGATCTCCTCGGGGCTGCAGCGGCGCAGGTCGTCGTTGCGGCAGGCCGGCGTGAAGCGCTCGAACGCCGGCGGGTAACGCCGGAAGTACGAAGGCCCGTGGTTGCCCAGCTGGTGCAGCACCAGCAGTTGCGTGCCGCGCGCGGCCTTCAGCCACTCGGGCAGGCCGTGGAGCAGGCCTTCGTCGAGGCAGCGCTCGCCGTCGCACTGGCCCGGCGGCACGACGTCGCGCACCCGCTCGTTCGGCAGGCCGTCGCACACGCCCTTGCAGCCCGACTGGTTGTCGCGCCAGCGCACGCCGACGCCGGCGCGCGCCACCACCTGCAGCAGCGTTTCCTGCTGGCGGATGCGCGCCTCGTCGTAGTCGCGGCGGCCGATCGGCGCGAACATGCACGGCAGCGAGGTCTCGGTGTTGGTGCCGCAGGCGGTGACGTCGGTGAAGCTGACGACCGGCAGCTTCGACAGCTGCGGCGTGGTCTGGCGCGCGTAGCCGTTGAGGCCCCAGTTCGCCGCGCGCGCGGTCTCGCCGACGACCAGCACCACCACCAGCGGCCGCGCGCCCGGCGCGCCGCGCGCCGCCATGCGGGGGCCGGGCTTCGCGTCCAGGCCGATCGGCTGGCGCGGGCCGGCGGCGGCACGCGCATCGAGCCCGGCCACCGACGCGAGCGACCAGACGATGTTGCCCGGCGTGACGAGGTAGCGCACCTCCTTCTGGTTGCGCATCAGCGAGGCCAGCGGCTGGAACTGCAGCAGCACCGCGCCGACCAGCAGCGCCAGCGCGGCGACCACGCTGCCGGTGCGCCACGCGACGGCGGCGCCGACCGGCCGCGCCACGATGCGCAGCTTCCACAGCAGCAGCAGCGGCAGCACGCCGGCCAGCGCCAGCGTCGGCAGCATCGACAGCGAGAACAGTTCGCGCGCCTCGTGCACGTCGGTGCGCAGCACGTTGCGGATCATCGACGGGTCGAGCACCACGCCCAGGTGCTGCATGAAGTGGGTCGCGAACGCGGTGGCGACGATCGACAGCGCCAGCACCGGCTTGAGCAGGAAGCGCGGCGTGACGAGCGCCAGCAGCACGAAGTGCAGCGCCGCCAGCGCGACGAAGAGCGAGGCGGCGAAGGCCCAGTCGCCGAACGAGTCGAGCCCGCGGTCGGCGAGCGCGGCGCGGAAGAACGGCCGGTTCGCCAGCACCGCCCACAGCAGGCTGCACGCGAGCAGCGCGGCCTCGGCGGTGAGCGCGAAGCCGCCGCGGCGCGCGGCCGTGCGCTGAAGGGGGCGGTGCGGGAGGTTCACCCGCGCCATTGGACGCGCTGCACCTGAGGTCGGCCTGAAGGCCGCTGCGGCCGCGGCGGTGATACCGTGTCGGCCCCGCGGTGCCCTGCCGCGGCCGCCGCCGCCCCCATGCCCCGTTCCCCGCTGCCGTCCATCCACCAGCGCCTGGCGCGCGCCGTCATGCTGACGGCGCTGGCCTGGGGGCTGGCGGTGTCGGTGGTGGTGTGGTTCTCGGTGCGGCACGAGGTGAACGAACTGCTCGACGACTCGCTGCGCGCGTCCGCCGAGGTGCTGCGCGGCCTGCTCGAACGCGATGCCGGGGCCTTGCTGGCGCGCGGCGACCATGCGCTGCGCGACACGCCGGGCGGTGCCCGCTTCGCGTGGCAGCTGGTGGACACCGGGCCGCGCGTGCTGCTGCGTTCGGCCCAGGCGCCGGACACGCCCTGGCTGCCGGCGCCGCGCGCCGGCTTCAGCAACGCGGTGCCGCGCTGGCGTGTCTACGGCGTCGCGCTCGAAGGCGACCGCACGCTCTACGTGGCGCAGAGCCGCGCCGAGCGGCGCGAAGCGCTCGCCGAGGTGAGCGTGAGCTCGATCGCCGCCGCGCTGCTGGTGGGGCTGCTGGCGGTGGTCTGGCTGCGCGTGCGGGTGCGCCACGAACTGGCGCCGCTGGACGCGCTGTCCGAAGCGCTCGGCCGCTACGAGCCGCTGGAACCCGGCGCCGACCTCGCCGCCGCGACGCGCGCCGAACTCCTGCCGATGCACGACGCCGTGCTCGCGCTCGGCCGCCGGCTGTCGCAGCGCGTGGCCAGCGAACGCGCCTTCACCGCGCACGCGGCGCATGCCCTGCGCACGCCGCTGGCGGGCATCGACGCCCAGCTCGCGGTGGCGCTGCGCGAGGCGCCGCCGGCGCTGGAGGCGCGCCTGCAGCGCGTGCGCGCCGCCGCCGGCCGGCTGGCGCGCGTGGTGACGGCACTGCTGGCGCTGTTCCGCAGCGGCGTGCGGCTGCAGCGCCAGCCGGTCGACGTGGCGGCGATGCTGGCGCGGCTGCCGGTCGACGGCCTGACCGTCGACGCCGCGCCGGGCCGCGTCGACGCCGACCCCGACCTGCTCGCCGCCGCGCTGCTGAACCTGCTGGACAACGCGTCGCGCCACGGCGCGCGGCGCGTGCAGGTGGCGCTGGCCGGCCAGTGCCTGACGCTCGCCGACGACGGCCCGGGCGCCGACGACGCGCGGCGCGCCGCGATGCAGCAGGTGCTGGACCGGCAGGACTACGACAGCCGCGAAGGCGGGCTGGGCCTCGGGCTGATGCTGGCCGACCTGGTGGCGCGCGCGCACGGCGGTCGCCTGCTGTTGCCGGCGGGCGGGCGCGGCTTCACGGTGGCGCTCGACCTCGGGCCGGCGCCGGCCGCGCAGAATGCCGCGCCATGAAGAAGACCGCGCACCCCGAACCCGTCGCCCTCGTCACCGGCTTCGAGCCCTTCGGCGGCGAGAGCGTCAACCCGTCCTGGCTCGTCGCCGCGGCGCTCGACGGCGAACGCATCGGCGGCCTGCGCGTGCGCGCCGTACAGCTGCCCTGCGTGTTCGGCGCCGCGCTGGCGGCACTGGACGCCGCGCTCGCCCTGCACCGGCCGGTGCTGGTGCTGGCGCTGGGGCAGGCGGCGGGGCGCAGCGACTTCTCGGTCGAGCGGGTGGCGATCAACGTCGACGACGCCCGCATCGCCGACAACGCCGGCGCCCGGCCGGTCGACGAGCCCATCGTGCCGGGTGCACCGGCGGGCCACTTCAGCACGCTGCCGATCAAGGCCATCGTCGTCGCGCTGCGGCAGGCGGGGCTGCCGGCATCGGTGTCGCAGAGCGCCGGCACCTTTGTCTGCAACCATGTCTTCTTCGGCCTGATGGACCGGCTGGCGAAGGCGGGCGGTGCGCGCGGCGGCTTCATGCACCTGCCGCTGCTGCCCGAGCAGGCGGCGCGCGCGCCGGGCCAGCCGAGCCTGCCGCTGGCCACGTTGGTGGACGGCACGCGCCTCGTGCTCGCCACCGCGGCGGCGGTGCAGGTCGACGTGCGCGTGGCCGCCGGCGCGGTGGCCTGAACCGCGGTCAGCGCCGCTCGGCGCTGTCGTCGCCCTCGGCGTAGCCCTTCCAGCGGCCCATCGCCTGCCGCATCAGCGCCACCTGCGACACGAAGCGCGGGCAGGCCTTGCAGATCGCCAGGTGAAGGCGCACGCGCAGGCGCTCGCCCAGGCCGAGGCGGCGGTCCTCGCCTTCGAGCACCAGGCGGGTCACTTCGCGGCAGTCGAGCTTGAGCTTCATCGGCGTTCTGCGGTCGGCGGGTGGCCGGCGAACCAGCCGCGCTGGAGGCATTCGCGCAGCCGGAGCCGGGCGCGGTGCAGCAGCACCCAGAGGTTGGTCGTGGTGATCGACAGCTCCTTACAGATCTCGTCGGACTCGAGCTCGAGCCACTCGCGCATCATGAACACGCGGCCCTGCGTGGCCGGCAGGTGCTGCACGCAGGCCTCCAGGACCTCGAAGAACTGGCGCTCGCGCAGCGCGTGCTCGGGGTCGCCCCAGTCCTGTGGCGCTTCGCGCCATTCGCCGTCGGCCTTGAACAGCAGTTCGTCGAGGTCGGCCTCGTCGTCGTCGGTCGTCAGGCTGGCCTCGCGCGCGTGGCGGCGCAGCTGGTCGATCACCTTGTGCTTCAGGATGCCGACGAGCCAGGTCTTCAGCTGCGAGTGGCCGCCGAAGGACTGCGGTTTCTCCAGTGCGGCGAGCAGCGTTTCGGACACGGCGTCCTCGGCCCAGGCGTCGTTGCGCAACTGGGTGCGGGCGAAGCGCAGCAGCTGCGGCCGCAAGGCCTGGACCTCGCGCGCGAAGTCGCTCATGCGGGGTGGCGCTGATGGAAGGGCATCACGCGAGTGTAAGGACCGGCGCGCCGCCGCGACTACCGGTTCGTCGGCCGCGAAGTCCGCCCGGCAGTTCCGCAACATCCCCTACGGAGTCATCGAATGAACCAGCGTCTCATCGTCTCGTCGGCCCTCGCCTCGGCGCTCGCCCTCGGCCTCCTCGGCCAGGCCGCCGCGCAGGACAAGTCCATGGAGAAGGGCAAGGAGAAGTGCTACGGCATCGCGAAGGCGGGCCAGAACGACTGCGCCAACCTGGGCGGCACGCACTCCTGCGCCGGCCAGACCAAGATGGACATGGCGCCGGACGACTGGAAGTACGTCGCCAAGGGCACCTGCAAGGACATGAAGGGCACGACGGAAGCCGAAGCGAAGATGAAGGCCAAGAAGGCCTGAAGGCGCGCCGACCATGCACACCGGCATCGGCCTGCGCCAGCCGCACTACGCGGCCGCGATCGACGGCGCCCCGGCGCTCGCCTTCGTCGAGGTGCACTCGGAGAACTTCTTCGCCGACGGCGGCGCCGCGCTGCAGGTGCTGAACGCGGCGCGCGAGCGCTGGCCCGTCAGCCTGCACGGCGTCGGGCTGGCGCTCGGCTCCGCCGCGGGGGTCGACCCCTGGCACCTGGAGCGGCTGGCGCGGCTGGTCGAGCGCATCGACCCCGTGCGCGTGAGCGACCATGCGTCGTTCGCACGCGCGCCGCGCTCGCGCGGTGCGCCGGCGGTGCACGCCAACGACCTGCTGCCGGTGGCCTTCACCAACGCGTCGCTCGCGATCATGGCGGCCAACGTGCAGCGCGTGCAGGACCGGCTGAAGCGGCCGCTACTGGTCGAGAACCTGTCGGCCTACCTGCACTGGGCGGACGACCGCATCGCCGAGCCCGAGTTCTTCAACGCGCTGGCGCGCCGCACCGGCTGCGGCCTGCTGCTGGACGTGAACAACCTCGTCGTCAATGCGCTCAACGAAGGCGGCGACGCCGTCGCCAAGGCCTGCCGCTGGATCGACGCCGTCGACCCCGCGATCGTCGGCGAGATCCACCTCGCGGGCCACGACGCCAGCGGCGACATCGTCATCGACGACCACGGCCGCCGCGTCCAGCCGCCGGTGTGGCGCGCCTTCGGCCACGCGGTGGCGCGGCTGGGCGCGCGGCCGACGTTGATCGAGTGGGACACCGACCTGCCGGCGCTGGCGGTGCTGCTCGACGAGGCCGCGCTCGCCGAGGCGGCGATCACGCGCGCGCTGCGCGTCGAGGAGCCGGCATGAGCGACACCGCGCTGCAGAAGGAAGCGCTGCGCCAGCAGATGCTGCTGCGCGCGCTGTGGCGCGACGCGCGGCCGGGCGTCGTCGCCGGCTGGATGCGCGACGGCGCCCGCTTCGAGCGCGGCCTGGCCGCCTACCAGGCGAATGCCGGCGCGCTGGCCGAGCGCGCACTCGGCGCCGCCTTCCCGACCATCGCCGCGCTGCTGGGCGACGAGAGCTTCGCGCGCCTGGCGCGCACCTTCTGGCGCACCGAACCGCCAGCGCGCGGCGACATGGCGCTGTGGGGCGCCGCGCTGCCGGCCTTCATCGCCGCCGATGCGCAGCTCGCGCCCGAGCCCTATCTGGCCGACGTCGCGCGCCTGGACTGGGCCGTGCACGCCGCCGCGCAGGCCGCCGACGCGGTGGCGCCGGCGGGCCTGCCGCGCCTGGCCGACACCGACCCCGCGCGGCTGCGCCTGCAGCTGCAGGCCGGCACGGCGCTGATCGTATCGCCGCACCCCGTCGTCGCCATCTGGCAGGCGCATCGCCGCGACGACGCCGATCGCTTTGCGCCGGTGCGCGCCGCCTTCGCCGCCGGCCTCGGCGAATGCGCGCTCGTGCGGCGCGAAGGCTGGCGCGCCGCCGTGCACGCGCTGGCCGCGCCGGCGGCGCGCTTCACCGCCGCGCTGCAACGCGGCGCCGTGCTCGCCGCGGCGCTGGCCGAAGCCGGCGCCGGCTTCGACTTCGAACCCTGGCTCGTCGACGCGCTGCAGGCCGGCGCGATCGCGGCCGTCACCGAGGACACCCCATGAACCCGCTCATCGACACCCTCGCGGCGCCTGTGCGCCGTGCCATCGGCGCACTCGAAGCCTTGCAGGCGCCGGCGCTGCTGGCCGCGCGGCTGTACGTGGCACACGCCTTCTTCCTCTCGGGCCTGACGAAGATCCGCGACTGGGAGACGACGCTGGCGCTGTTCGAGAACGAGTACGCGGTGCCGCTGCTGCCCTTCGAGTGGGCGGCGGCGCTGGGCACGGCGGGCGAACTCGTGCTGCCGGTGCTGCTGGCGCTGGGGCTGGCCGGGCGCTTCGCGGCGGCCGGCCTGTCGGTGGTGAACGTGGTGGCGGTCATCAGCCTGGCCGAGATCGCGCCGGCGGCGCTGCAGCAGCACCAGTTCTGGGGCAGCCTGCTGCTCGGCGTGCTGCTGTGGGGGCCCGGCCGCTGGTCGGCCGACGCGCTGCTGGCGCGCCGCGTGCCGGCGCTGCGCGGCCCGACAATGGCGCGTGCTTGACCGCTTCGCGATCCCGCTGCTGAAACCCGCGCTCGGGCGCGCCGCCGCCGTGCTGGTGCGCCGCGGCGTCGGTGCCGACGCCGTCACGCTGGCCGGCTTCGCGGTCGGCATTGCGGGCGCGCTGTCGATCGCGCTCGGCGCGCCGCTCGCCGGGCTGGCGTTGCTGCTCGCCAGCCGCCTGTGCGACGGCCTCGACGGCGCGGTCGCCCGCCTGACCGCGCCGACCGACCGCGGCGCCTTCCTCGACATCACGCTCGACTTCGTCTTCTACGCCAGCGTGCCGCTCGCTTTCGCGGTCTGGCAGCCGGCGGCCAACGCGCTGCCGGCGGCGGTGCTGCTGGCGGCGTTCATCGGCACCGGCTCGAGCTTCCTCGCCTTCGCGGTGCTGGCCGAACGGCGCGGGCTCGCGTCCGCCGCATTGCCCGACAAGGGCTTCTTCTACCTGGGCGGCTTCACCGAAGCCACCGAGACGCTGCTGTGCTTCGCGCTGATGTGCCTGTGGCCGGCGCAGTTCGCGGCCTTCGCGTGGGGCTTCGCCGTGCTGTGCGTGCTGACCACGGTGACGCGGCTCGTCGGCGGCGCACGCCTGCTCGGGGCGCCGCGGCGCTGAGATACTTGCGGGCGTGAACGGCCGCACCCTGCCCAGCGCATGAAGCGCCTCGTGCTGCTCGGCGACGGTGCCGCGCACCTGCAGG
The DNA here is from genome assembly GCA_963204815.1 of Pseudomonadota bacterium. Classification (GTDB taxonomy): domain Bacteria; phylum Pseudomonadota; class Gammaproteobacteria; order Burkholderiales; family Burkholderiaceae_C; genus Rubrivivax. The sequence goes on from CAUJHQ010000068.1 coordinate 11,509, forward strand.
CGCTGCAGGACTTCGCGCGCGAGCGCGTCGCCGCCGCCGAGGTGACGTGGGTCACGCCGTCCTCGCACTGGTTCTGCCCGCCGATGCTGGCCGGCTGCGTCGCCGGCCGCTACCGCGCCGCCGATTGCCAGGTGTCGCTGGCGCCGATGGCCGCCGCCGCCGGCGTGCACCTCGTCGAGTCGCCGGTGGCCGCGCTCGACCTAGCTTCGCGCTGCGTGCGGCTCGCCGACGGCCGTGCGGTCGGCTACGACGTGCTGTCGCTGGACACCGGCCCGGCGATCGACCGCCTGCGCATCGAAGGCGCGGCCGAACACGCGCTCAGCGTGCGGCCGGTCGGCCGTTTCGTCGAACTGCTGGAACGCCTGCTCGACCTGGCGGCGCGGCGCCCGCTCGACGTCGTCGTCATCGGCGGCGGCCAGCTCGCGGTGGAGATCGCGTTCGCGCTCGAGCAGCGCATCGGCGGTGGCGCGACCGGCGCGCGCATCGTGCTCGCGGCCGGCCGCGACGGCGTGCTGCCCGGCACGTCGCCGCGGCTCGCCGCGCGCGCGCTGCAGCGGCTGGCGGCACGCCGCATCACGGTGTTCCACGAAGACTGCGTGCGCATCGACGCGCAGGCCGTGCACCTGGCCGGCGGTGCGCGCCTGGCCTGCGACGCGCCGGTGCTGGCCGACGTCGTCGCGCTGCCGCCCTGGCTGCGCGACAGCGGCCTCGCGCTCGGCGAAGGCGGCCTCGTGGCGACGTTGCGCACGCTGCAGTCGAGCTCGCACGCCGAGGTGTTCGCCGCCGGGGCCGCGCGGCGCGGCGGCGAACTGCTGGCGCAGAACCTGCGCCGCGCGCTCGGCGGCGGCCAGCTCGTGCAGCAGGCGCTGGGCACGCGCGGGCTGCGCCTCATTGCCGAAGGCGACCGCCGCGCCATCGCGGCCTGGCGCGACTGGTCGGCCGAGGGGGCCTGGGTCGGGCTGTGGAAGGAGCGGCGCGACCGTGCCTTCCTGGCGCGCCACGCGGCGGCGCGCTGAGCGCGCGGCGCGCTACTCGTTGCGCCGGAAGGTGATGATGATGGTCGACGGCACGCGGCCGTCGGTGTCGCGCGGCAGCGTGCCGCTGCGGTCGATGGCGCGCAGCACGGCCTCGTCCCAGTCCTTGAAGCCGCTGCTCTTGACCAGGCGGCGCGAGATCACGGTGCCGCCCGGCGCCGCGCGCACTTCGACGTCGGCCGCCGGGTTGCCGGGCAGGGTGTCGGCGAAGACGATGTTCGGCCGGATGTGCGCGATGAGCCGGCCCGCATAGCCGGCCGACGGCGCCGCGTCGACCGCCGCGGTGCCCGTGGAGGTGGGCGCGCCGCTGCCCGACAGCGTGCCCTGCATGCGCTTCAACTGCTCTTCGCGCAGCTTCTCGCGCCGCTCCTGGTCGGCCTTCTCGGCCTTCTCCGCCTGCTCGCGCTTCTTCTTCTCGTCGGCCTCGCGCTTCTTGTCGGCTTCGGCCTCGCGCTTCTTCTTCTCGGCTTCGGCGCGCTCGCGTTCCTTCTCGCGTTCCTCGCGCGCCTTGCGCTCGCGCTCGATGGCGATCTGCGCCTCGTTCACGGCCGGCGGCGTGGCCGCCGTCGGCGGCGGTGGCTCGGGCCGGGGCGGCGGCGGTGCGGGGGTCGGCGTGGGCGGCTCTTCGAGTCTGGGCGCCGCCACCTGCGGCAGCGCTGCCCACAGCTCGGCGCTGACCGTGTCGGCCTGCTTCATGCGCCAGTTGACGCCGATGGTCAGCGCCACCACCAGCCCCACGTGCACCAGCAGCGCCAGCGCGGCGCCGGGCGCCAGGCCGCCGGTCGGCTGGGGGAGCAGCGCGGTGTCGCCGGCCAAGGGCTCAGCTTCCCTGCTTCACGGACAGCCCCACGCGCCGCACGCCGGCGCGCTGCAGCGTGTCCATCACTTTCACGACGCTCTCGTACTTGACGCTCTTGTCGGCGCTGATGACCACCGGCGTGTCGGCATTGCCCTTCTGCGCGTCGCGCACGCGCGCCGCCAGCTGCGCCATCTGCACCGGCGCCGGCTCGGCCGCGCCGTCGCTGTTGAGCACGCGCAGGCGCAGCTTCTCGTCGACGCCGACGACGATCTCGACCACGCTCTGCGGCCGCTGCTGACTCTTGCCCACCGAAGGCAGGTCGACGACGCCGGTGGTGATCAGCGGCGCCGTGACCATGAAGATGATCAGCAGCACCAGCATGACGTCGATGAACGGGACCATGTTGATCTCGTTCATCGAACGCCGGCGGCGGCCGCCGCCGCGGGTGACCAGGGCGGGCATGTCAGGCCTTGTGCATCACGGCGCCGGTGGGGGCGGGCGCCGCCGCCGGCGCGCCGGCGTTGCGCTGCAGGATGTTCGAGAACTCCTCGATGAAGGTCTCGAGCTGGATTGCGATGCGGTCGATGTCGCGCGCGAAGCGGTTGTAGGCCACCACCGCCGGGATCGCCGCGAAGAGGCCGATCGCGGTCGCGACCAGCGCCTCGGCGATTCCCGGCGCCACCGTCGCCAGCGTCACCTGCTGCAGGTTGGACAGGCCGACGAAGGCGTGCATGATCCCCCACACGGTGCCGAACAGGCCCACGTAGGGCGACACCGAGCCGACCGACGCCAGGAAGCTGAGGTTGCTCTCGATGACGTCGAGCTCGCGCTGGAAGCTCGCACGCATCGCGCGGCGGGCGCCGTCGAGCTGGGCACCGGCGTCCAGGCGCTTCTCGCGCAGCTTCAGGAATTCGCGCATGCCGCTGGCGAAGATGCGCTCCATCGGCGCCGTGTCGGGCTTGCTGCCGGCGGCCTGGTTCAGCTCGGTCAGGCTGCGGCCTGACCAGAACTCGCGCTCGAATTCCTCGTTGCGGCTGCGCACGCCGCGCAGGCCGAAGACCTTGCCGAAGATGACGGTCCAGCTCGCCAGCGACATCAGCACGAGGCCCGCCATCACGAGCTGCACCACGAGGCTGGCCTGCAGCACCAGCGAAACGATCGAGAGGTCCTGGTTCATCGGAGTTTGTCGTGAATCGCGGTGGGAATGCGCTGCGGGCGGAAGGTTCCGGCGTCGACGCAGCCGATGCGGATCTCGCCCTCGGCCAGCAGGTCGGTGCCGCGCAGCGCCTGCTGGGCGATGACGAGCGACGCGCGCCCGCCCTGCAGCACGCCGACGGTGATCTCGAGCTCGTCGTCCAGCCGCGCCGGCAGCCGGTAGCTCACGCGCGTGTCGGTGACGATGAAGATGGCGCCGGTCTCGTCGCGCAGTGCCTGCTGGCCGACGCCGTGGTGGCGCAGCCATTCGGTGCGCGCACGCTCGAAGAACTTCAGGTAGTTGGCGTAGAACACCACGCCGCCGGCGTCGGTGTCTTCCCAGTAGACGCGCAGACGGTGGCGATAGGCAATGGCGGGCGTCATCGGCGCGCGGATTATGCGCGACCCGCCTGCGCCCACCCGTTGCAGGGCGCTACGGCAGTGCGCGCCGGTACGCCGGGCCCCAGACCGGGTGGCCGGCCTCGCTGCGGCTGAGCGCGAAGGCCGGGTCGGCGCCGCGCGCGGCACGGAACGCCGCCTCGCACTGCGGCATGCGGTCGCTGGTGCAGGTGATGAAGGCGACGAGCTTGTAGGCCACGGCCTGGTCGCGCCCGCTCTTCAGGCCGGTCTGCAGCGCGCGGCGCAGCGCGGCCTCGGCGGCCTGGTACTGGGCGTCGTCGTAGGCGCGCATGCCGTCGAGCAGCGCGCGTTCGGCGGGCCGTTCCAGCACCTCGACCAGGCCCACCGGCGGTGGGGGTGGCGGCGGCGGGGGCGGCGGGCTGGCGCAGGCGGCCAGCAGGGCGATCGGCAGCGCGGCGGCGAGCAGGCGTGGGGTCATGAGCCGGACGGGAAGCGGTGGCGCACGACGACCGGTCGGTCGGCCGTCACCTGCACGCTGGTGACGAACGGCGGGCCGGCTTCGTTGCGGATGGTGATGGTATGGCTGCCGGCGGCGAGCGTCAGGCGGCTCAGCGGCGGTGTCGTGCCGGCCGGCTGGCCGTCGACTTCGACGTGGCCCCACGGGCTGACGGCGAGCTGCACGGTGCCGGTGCCGCCGGCGGCCACGGGCGCTGCGGCGGCGGGCCTCGCGTCGCGGCGCGGTGCGACGCTGGGGCGCGGCTTGGCGGCCGGGCGGGTCTCGGCGGGCCGCGGTTGGGTGGCGGCCGGCGTGGCGGTGTCGGGTGCCACGGCCTCGGCGGGCGCGGCGGCCATCACGGTCGGCTCCGCGGCGGCGGCGGAGGCTGCTTCCGGCGGTGCCACCGGCGCCGGTGGCGCGAGCGCGGCGGCCGGCACGTTGGCAATCGCCGGCGCCACCGGCACCGGCGCGGGTTCGTTGCCACCGAGCACCAGCGAGCCCAGCGTCCAGGCAACGCCGGCACCGGCCAGCGCCAGCGCGGCCGGTTGCCAGCGCCGGCGCGCCGGCGCTGGCGTGGCGGCCTCGGGTTCGATGGGCGGCGGCGTGGTCGGCACGGCGGCCGCGCGTACGGGTTCGGCGCGCTGGGCCTGGTCTTCGAGCCAGCGGCGCAGATCGACCGCCATCTCGAGCGCGTTCGGGTAGCGGTCCTGCGGGTCGCGCGCCATCGCGTGGCCGGCGATAGCCGCCAGCGGCAGCGGCACCGTCGGCCGCACCGCGTGCGCGGGCTCGACGTCGCCGCGCAGCACCGCGGCCGTGATCTCCGACAGGCTGCCGCCCTCGAAGGCCTTGCGCCCGGTGAGCAGCTCGAAGAGCACGACGCCGAGCGAGTAGACGTCGGTGCGGGCGTCGACCGGGCGGCCTTCCAGCAGCTCGGGCGCCAGGTAGTGCGGCGAGCCGGCGATCATGCCGTCCAGGGTGGACAGGGCGGCGCGGGCCTTGCCGTGCACGGCGCGCGCGATGCCGAAGTCCAGCACCTTGGGCTTGTCGCGCCGGGTGATGAAGATGTTGGCGGGCTTGATGTCGCAGTGCACGACGCCGCGCGAATGGGCGTAGGCCAGTGCCTCGGCGACACGGCGCACGAGCAGCGCCGCTTGCGTGGGGTCGGGTTGCCAGCCGGCGACGAGCGCCTCGCGCAGGTCGCGTCCCTGCAGGCGTTCCATCGCGATGTAGACGCCGGGCGCGGTGAGGCCGGCGTCGAAGATCGTCACGATGTACGGGTGGTTCAGGCCGGCCGCCAGGCGCGCTTCGTTCAGGAACAGGCCGTCGAGCGAGCCGCGTGTCGGCGTGTCGACGGCGAACTGCAGCGTCTTCACCGCCACCGTGCGCGACAGCAGCGGGTCCCAGGCCTCGTACACCGTGCCCAGCCCGCCCTGGCCGAGGCGGCGCTTCACGGCATAACGGCCGATGTGGGAGAGCGTGGGTGCGAGCGCGGCCTCGACGGCCTCCGGCGTTTCGGGCGGCGGCAGCGAGGCGGCGTCGAAGGCGTCGCCGGCGATCACCGGGGCGAGGGCGGGCGCCGGGACCGACTGCACGGTGGCCGCGAACTCGCTTTCGGGCGCAGCGGCCTTCCGCTGGAAGAATTTGTATCCCACAGCGTCGCAGCTTAAGCCGGACGATGGCCGGGCAGTGCTCGAAAAGCGTGGGTTTGGGCCTGCGTTTAACCGGTTGTCACCACTGTCGCAGGCATCGTGGGGCCCCTGTCACGCCGGCGGCAGGCTCAGCCGAGTTCGCGTTGCAGGCGCGCGATGGCGGTCTCGAGCTCGGTCATCGAATTGGCGAACGACAGCCGCACGAAGCGCTCGGCGGCAGCCGGGCCGAAGTCGCGGCCGGGTGTCAGCGCGACGTGCGCGCGTTCCATCATCGAGAAGCAGAAGTCCCAGCTGCTGGTGCTGTGGCGCGAGCAGTCGGCCCAGGCGTAGAAGGCGCCGTCGGGCACGACCGGCACCGTGAGGCCGATCCGTTCGAGGGCGGGCACGACGAAGTCGCGCCGGCGCCGGAACTCGCCGCGGCGGCGCTCGTACTCGGCGATCGACGCCGGCTCGAAGCAGGCCAGCGCCGCGTGCTGCGCCAGCGTCGACGCGCAGATGTAGAGGTTCTGCGCCAGCCGCTCGACCGGTGCCACCAGCGCCGGCGGCAGCACCATCCAGCCGAGGCGCCAGCCGGTCATGCTGAAGTACTTCGAGAAGCTGTTGATCGAGACGATGTCCTCGCCGAGCGCGAGCGCGCTGGCGCTGAAGGCGTCGTCGTAGCCGAGGCCGAGGTAGATCTCGTCGACGATCGTCACGCCGCCCTTCGCCCGCACGACCTCGGCGATGGCCGCCATCTCGGCGGGTGCGATCGAGGTGCCGGTGGGGTTGCTCGGGCTGGCCAGCAGCACGCCGCGCGTGGCCGGTGTCCAGTGGGCGGCGACGGTGGCCGCGTCGAGCTGGAAGCGCGTGGCCGGCGTCGACGGCAGCAGCCGCGCCTGCGCGCCGGTGGCGGCGACGAAGTGGCGGTTGCAGGGGTAGCTCGGGTCCGGCATCAGGACCTCGTCGCCTTCCTCGAAGAGCGCCAGGCAGGCGAGCTGCAGCGCGGCCGACGCGCCGGCGGTGACGACGATGCGCGCCGGCGCGATGTCCAGCCCAAAGCGCGTGCCGTACCAGGCGGCGATGCGCTCGCGCAGCGCGCCCAGGCCGGTCGCGGGCGTGTACTGCGTGCGGCCGGCGCGCAGCGCCGTTTCGGCCGCCGCCAGCACCGGCGGCGGCGCCGTGAAGTCGGGTTCGCCGATGTTCAGGAAGATCATCGGCTCGCCGCCGGCGGCGGGGTCGCAGGCGGGGCTGTCGGCGATCTGCGAGGCGTGCTTGGCGCACTCCATCACCCAGAAGGGCTCGATGTGATCGAGCCGGCGTGCGAGCTTCATCCGCCCGCCTTCGCGGCGCGGCGTGCGGCCACCTCGGCCGGCCGCAAGTCGGCCGCGGCCTTGTCGAGCACGCCGTTGACGAACTTGTGGCCGTCGGTGCCGCCGAAGGCCTTGGCGAGTTCGACCGCCTCGTTGATGGCGACGCGGTAGGGCACGTCGAGGCAGAACTTCATCTCGTACACGCCGATCAGCAGTGCGCCGTGCTCGATCGGCGACAGCTGCGCGGTCTTGCGGTCGGTGTGGCGCGCGAGCACGGCGTCGAGCGCGGCGGCGCCGTCGATGCAGCCGTGCAGCAGGGCGTCGAAGTGCTCGCGGTCGCACTTGTCGAAGCCTTCCTGCTCGCGCATGTGGGCCTCGATCTCGGCCGTGTCGGCGCCGCCGACCAGCCACTGGTACAGGCCCTGCAGGGCCAGTTCGCGCGAGCGCCGGCGCGCCGACTTCGGCGCCGGCTTCTTGCGCGCGGCCGCGGGGGCGGCGTCGCTCACGGGACGGCCCTCCGCCCTGCGGGCTGCGGGGTTCGCGCTTGGGGGCGGCCCGGCGCGCTCACGTCAAATCTTCCAGCAGGTTGGCCATCTCGACGGCGACGCGCGCGGCGTCGCGGCCCTTCTCTTCGACGCGCGCCCAGGCCTGCGCCTCGGTGTCGACCGTGAGGATCGCGTTGGCGATCGGCAACTGGTGGTCGAGCGCGACGCGCATGACGCCGGCGCCGCTCTCGTTGGCGACGAGCTCGAAGTGGTAGGTCTCGCCGCGGATCACGCAGCCGATGGCGACCAGCGCGTCGTAGTCGCCGCTGTCGGCCATGGCCTTCAGCGCGATCGGGATCTCGAGCGCGCCGGGCACGCTGACGTGCTTGACGTCGCCGCGCTCGACGTCGAGCCGTTCCAGTTCGGACAGGCAGGCCTCGGCCAGCTTCAGCGTGATGGCCTCGTTGAAGCGCGCGCGCACGATGCCCACGCGCAGGCCTTCGCCGATCAGTTCGCCCGGGGTGCCCTTGTCGGCGTCTTGCATGGGATGTCGTCCTTCAGGTGGCAGCGGTCACGAAGCCCGTGACCTCGAGGCCGTAGCCCATCATGCTGGGCATGCGGCGCGGGCTGCCGAGCAGCTTCATGCGGCGCACGCCGAGCTCGCGCAGGATCTGGGCGCCGATGCCGTAGGTGCGCAGGTCCATCTGCGCGCGCGGCGGCGCGGCGCCGTCGGCCGGCGCCAGCAGCTGCGGCAGCAGCGCGTCGACCTCGTGGCCGCAGTTCAGCAGCACGGCGATGCCGCGCTCGCCTTCGCGCAGCGCCGCCAGCGCGCGCAGCAGCGGCCACGAATGGCCGCTGCCCGCGCTGTCGAGCAGGTCGAAGACGGTGAACGGCTCGTGCACGCGCACCGGCACCTCGTCGGCGGCGTTCCAGCGGCCGTGCGTCAGCGCCAAGTGCAGGCCGCCGCCCTTGTCGCGGAAGGCGACGCAGTCGAACTCGCCGGCCGGCGTGGACAGGCGGCGCCCGCCGGCGCGCGTGATCAGCGTCTCGTTGCGGCTGCGGTAGCCGATGAGGTCGGCGATGGTGCCGAGCTTCAGGCCGTGCTCGCGCGCGAAGACCTCCAGGTCCGGCAGGCGCGCCATCGTGCCGTCGTCCTTCATGATCTCGCAGATCATGGCGGCGGGCGTCAGGCCGGCCATGCCGGCGAGGTCGCAGCCGGCCTCGGTGTGGCCGGCGCGCATCAGCACGCCGCCGTCCTGCGCCTGCAGCGGGAAGATGTGGCCGGGCTGGACGAGGTCGGACGGCCGCGCGTCGCGAGCCACCGCGGCCTGCACGGTGCGCGCGCGGTCGGCGGCGGAGATGCCGGTGGTCACGCCCGTGGCGGCCTCGATCGAGACCGTGAACGCGGTGCCGTGCTTGGTGCCGTTGCGCGTGGCCATCGGTGGCAGCTGCAGGCGTTCGCAGCGTTCGCGCGTGAGCGTCAGGCAGATCAGGCCGCGCGCGAAACGGGCCATGAAGTTGACGGCCTCGGGCGTCACGTGTTCGGCGGCGAGCACGAGGTCGCCTTCGTTCTCGCGGTCCTCGTCGTCGACGAGGATCACCATGCGGCCGGCTGCCAGTTCGGCGACCAGCTCCGGAACGGGGGAAATGGGCATCGGGCGATTGTAGGCGGCCACCTCTGCGCGACTGCTGCAGCGCGCGAATGCAAAACGGCGGCCCGCAGGCCGCCGTTCGTGGGCTGCGCCGGTGGGCGCGTCAGGCGCGGCGACGCTGCGTCAGACGCAAGCCGCCCAGGGCCGCCGCGACGAGCGCGAGCGTCGCGGGTTCCGGCACCGTGCCGCCGCCGCCACCACCGCCGTCGGGGGGCGTGGTGCCGCAGTCGATGGCGGTGATCTGGCAGTAGGTGCCGACGGTGAAGTTGTCGAAGGCGAAGAAGTCGCCGGCGCCGGTGGTGGTCAGGAAGCGGATCGAGCGGAACACGTCGGTCGTGCTGGACGCGACGTAGTAGAAGAACAGCACCGAGCCGTCGTTTCCCTGCGAGTTGTTCACGACGATGTCCTGGCCGACGACGCCGCCGTTGGCGTCGAGCAGTTGCAGCGACAACTGCCCGCCGAGGTCGCCGATGTCGATGCCGTAGAAGCCGAAGGCGCCGACGTCTTCGCTAAAGGTGATGCGGAAGTCGCCCGCCTCGCCGGCACCGACTTCCCAGAACTTGGTCGAGTCCGGAGACGGCACGCTATAGCGGCCAGCGCCGTTGGTCTGGCCCGCGGTCACCTCGGAAACGACGCCGCCGCCACCGCTGAGGGTGGCGCTCAGGCTGCCGGTGGCGCCCGGGAAGCTCAGCGACAGCGGACCGGTGGCCCCGGTGGTCTGGCTTTCGAAGGTTTCGGTGCCGACGCCGGTGAGCATGCCCAGGAAGGACGTCGCCGCGGCGCCCGACAGCGGCGTCGCGGTCAGCGCGTCGGTGGCGCTGTTGTTGATGTCCTCACCGACGAACCAAGTGGCGGCCTGAGCGGTGCCCATCCCGAACGCGGCGGCCAGGGCCAGCGCGATGGAAGTAACGGATCTTTTCACAGCGATCTCCATCTGTATTCAGGCCGGTTCTCCTCCGGCGGGTTTTTAGTGGTCAGCAAGTTCCAAGCCACTGACGGGCAGACACGGGCAACTTGTTGATCCTCTTCACGAATTCTGCGCCCGTACTGCGGCACCCGTCACGCGGAATCGGGGGCTGTAAGCGTGTTCGACACCCCCTCACTTCGGGGCTTCCACGGCGCGCCAATCCGCGAGCCATGCTGCCGGGTCGTGCAGGCGCGCGCGGATGCGGAGGTCTTCGCCGATCCTGGCGGTTTCGGTGATTTGCAGGCGCAGCCCATCGGCCAGACGCTGCAGCGGTGCAAGGCGCGCGATCGGGCGACCGCTGCCGAGCAGTTGCGGCGCCATGTAGAGCAGGAGTTCGTCGACGAGGCCGGCGGCGAGCAGCGCGCCGTTCAGCGTGGCACCGGCCTCGACATGCAGTTCGTTGACGCCCCGCTCGGCCAGCCCGCCCAGCAGCACCGGCAGGTCGACCTGGCCGTCGCGGCCTGCCAGCACGACGACCTCGGCGCCGCGCGCGACGAGCGCGGCGCGGGCGGTCTGGTCGGCCGACGCGGTGGCCAGCAGCACGCGGCCCGGCGGCTCGAGCAGGCGCGCGGTGGCCGGCAGGCGCAGGCGCGAGTCGACGATGACGCGCAGCGGTTGCAGCATGCTGGGCACCAGGCGCACGTCGAGCCGGGGGTCGTCCGCGAGCACGGTGCCGATGCCGCTCAGCACCGCGCTCGCGCGGCGCCGCCAGGCATGGCCGTCGGTGCGCGCGGCAGCGCCGGTGATCCACTGGCTCTGGCCGTTGGCGAGCGCCGTCACGCCGTCGAGCGACGCTGCCGCCTTCAGCCGCACCCACGGGCGCCGGCGCAGCACGCGCGAGAAGAAGCCGATGTTCACGTCCTGCGCGGCGCGCGCGAGGTCGTCGTCGGCGAGGTCGACGGCAATGCCGGCGGCACGCAGCCGCGCGATGCCGGCGCCGGCGACCTTCGGGAACGGGTCGGTGGCGGCGACGACGACGCGGGCGACGCGGGCGTCGACGAGCGCGTCGCAGCAGGGCGGCGTGCGGCCGTGGTGGGCGCAGGGCTCGAGCGTCACCCAGACGGTGGCGCCCTCGACCGCATGGCCTTGGCGCGCGGCATCGCGCAGCGCCATCACCTCGGCATGGGGCCCGCCGGCCTGCTGCGTGGCGCCGCGGCCGATGACGCGGCCGTCGGCGCTGGCGATGACGCAGCCGACGCGTGGGTTCGGCTCGGTGACGCCGAAGGCCGACTCGGCGAGGGCGAGCGCCTCGCCGAGTCGCTCGCGGTCCAGCGGCGTCATGAACGCGGCGGCTGGTGGTCCCAGGTGTTGGTGTTCAGCGCGTCGCTGGGACCGTCGTCCGGGCAGGCGTAGGGGTCGCTGTCGTTGCCGGCGCGGATGATGAGGTAGTTCTGGTTCGTCAGTGCGGTCGTGACCGCCGTGTAGGTGCGCGGGTGGTCGACGTTGCCACCGCTCGGCGTGTCGGTGTCCTGCGGCGTGTAGCGGCAGACGCGGAAGCGGTCCTCGTCGTCGTCTTCCACGCTGTTGGCGATGTCGAAGCCGCGCAGTTCAGGCGTGCCGCTCCAGCGCCGCGGCGAGCTGGTCGTCAACGGCATCGCGCAGTAGTAGGCGACGTAGTCGGTGCGGCGGTCGGTGAAGCAGTTGACGGTGCTGACCGCAGTCGGCAGCGTGGTGTTGACCCGCAACTGGAGCGGGAACGACGCGCCCGACGGCACCTCGGTGTTGAACGGCGGTGCGTAGTCGAAGCGCACGAAGCCGCTCAGCAGCAGCCCGTCGAAGACCTCGCAGGTCGTGAACGACGCGTCGCAGATCCTCGTGATGACGCCGGTGACGTTGTTGAACACCCAGCCGATGTCGCCGCTGCCGGGTGGCGTGAAGCGGCTGGTGCCGTCGCTCTGCGGCACCGCGTCGCGCGGGATCGCCGGGTTGCGCCCGTTGATCGGCGCGTTCGGCAGGCCGGCCGCCTGCACGCCGAGCGAACCGGCGAGTTCCGGTGCCACGCCGGCGATGCCGGTGTGCAGGTCGACCGCCTGGGCCTGGTTGTTGCGATCGGTCCAGGTGACGCGCACGGCGAGCGACCGCAGGGGCGGGTCGGTCATGGGCGTCGGCACGGTGGCCGTCCACTGATAGGTGGTGTTCGTCGTGTAGTCGGTGACGGTCACCGGTTCCACCACGCTGGCAATCGACGCGAACGAGCCCGTGTCGCCGGTCAGGGCCGTGTAGCCGCGCGCGCTCTCGATGCGTTCCTGCGCGATGCGCACGGCTTCCGACCGCTGCTTGGCGATGTCGGCGTTCATGCGCATCGAGGTCTGCATGCCGACCAGGCCGAGCATGCCGAACGCCATCACCGCGAGGGCGACGAGCGCCTCGACGAGCGACACCCCACGGACGAAACGGTGCGTGTTCATAGCGGCGTGTAGTCCTTCCAGGAGCCGGGCACGGCGACGAAGCTGCCGTAGCGCAGGCGCATCAGGCGCAGCAGCGTGGCGTCATAGACGTAGGTGCTGCTGCCGGAGCCTTCGAAGTCGTTCTCGGCGATCGCGGCACCCTGGACCGTGCCGCCGCCGGCGGTGTTCCAGGTGGCGGCGCGGGCATAGACGGCGCCGTAGAGCGTGACGCCGGCCGTGGTGTGCGTGAGGCTGCCGTCGACGACGAGCATCGCCGGTTCGGTGGTGCTGCCGATGTCGCCCGTGCTGTCGATCGCGAGGTCGCCGTCGACCCACACCGGGCGCATCGGGCTGACCGCCAGCGCGTCGCGTACCTGGCTGGCGGTGCAAGGGCAGCCGGTCACGACCGACAGACTGGGCTGGTTGCGGTAGGTCGCCGGCGCGATGCCGAAGATGGTGCTGAACATGCGATCACCCAGCGTCGGCAGCAGCGTGCCGGCGGTGGTCAGGTTGGCGAGCCAGGTGTCGCCGATGACATAGGCGCTGTCGCGCGGCGTGCCAGGGGCGCTGTAGGCCTGCAGGTTCGCGGGGTTCGTCGGCGACAGCAGGGATCCGCCGACCTGCACCGCGACCGCGCCGGACCCGATGTCGGCATTGGTCATCTGCGGGCCGGTGCCGCTGACGTTGTAGTTGCCGCGCACGGTGAGCGCGGCCGACGGCGGCGTCTTCAGTGCGCTCTGCAGTGCCACCAGCGTCGAGACGACGGAGCGGCCCTCGGCGCTGTTCGCGTTGGCGATGTCCAGGCAGGTGGTGTCGAAGCGCGGGCAGGCGATGGCGTCGACGCGGATCATGCCGGGCGGGATCGGTGGCGACAGCGTGGTGTCGCGGATGAAGCGCACCTGGAAGGCCGGGAACACGCCGGCGCCGGCCGGCAGCGTGGGCGACGGCGCGGCGTTGCTGGGGCAACTGCAGTTCCAGTCGGTGCCGGTGGACACGCAGGCGGCGTAGAGGACCGCGCCACCGCTGCGCGTGTTGGCGGTGATGAGGCCGCTGGTCGTGTCGATCGACAGGTAGCGGTCACGGAAGGTGTTGTTCGTCAGCAGCGTGCTCGGCGTGCAGTTGGCGTCGATGCGCGAGCCGTTGAGCATGGCCACCGCCCACTGCAGCCCGGCCTGCGCGGTCTCGAAGCTCTGCGTGGCGCGGTACTGGTTGGCCGAGGTGCGCTGTTCGAAGATCAGGTTGCGGTTGGTGTAGGCCGCGACGAGCGAGACGACGAAGAACAGCACCATGACGACGATCAGCGTCGCGACGCCGCGTTCGCGGCGCAGGGGGGCGGTGGGGCGCTGGCTCATAGCGGGCAGATGCGATCGGTGGCGCCGGTGTTGTTCGTGACCAGGTCGTTGGCCACGCGCACGCGGGTGCGCACGCTGCGCTGGATCTCGGCGTCGTTGGCGGCGCGTGCGCTGATGTCCACCGTGTACTCGCGCACCGTGATGGTCGGCCAGCAGGCCTGGCCGCCGCCCGGGCAGTCGTTCGGGCAGGGCAGCTGGGTCGCGGTGTTGGTCTCGGGCGTGAGGGTGAAGGCGGTCACCGTCATCACGTTGGCGTCGGTGAGGTCTTGCCAGGTGGTGCCGGTCAGGCTCTGCAGCTTGCCATTGGCGATGCGGAAGCCGTAGTTCTCGATCGCGCCCGTCACCTTGCGCTGGTAGTGGTAGACCACCTGCGTCGGCGAGGTGCTGGCGCTGAACTCGTTCGCGCTCGCCGCCAGCGCGGCGGCGATCGGCGTCGTGGCGGTCGCCTGGGAGTACCACACCGTGCGCAGTGCCGAGGTGTCGAGCATCGCGCCGGCGCGCCGCAACTCGCGCGTGACGACGTCGGCAGACACGCGCAGGTCCTGCTGCAGTTGAGTGTCGAGCAGCAGGCGCCGGTTGCTGGACAGTTGCGACGAGACCACCATCGCGGCGGCGGCGACGACGAACAGGCCGACGGCGACGCCGACCATCACCTCGACGACCGACAGGCCGCGCTGGTGGCGGAGTCCGGAGTTCAGCATGCGTTGTACCCCCCCGAGACGACCGAGCCCGTGGGCAGGCAGACCGCGGGCCGACCCGACAGCGCGACCCGCGTGCGCAGCGTGCGGCCGCTGTCGATGCGCGTGTCGACGACGAAGGCCGTCGGCACGGGCACCGGGATGTCCAGCGTCGGGATGAAGACGCTGCCGGTCACCGGGTCGAAGGCGAAATCGGTGGCCTGCACGCCGGTGTCGATGTTGAGCCGCACCGACAGGTCGGTCGGGATCTGCACCGTCTTCAGTTCGGTGGCGGTGCTGGCGCAGCGCGAGCCCGCCGGCTGCGTGCAGTCGCACTTCAGGCGCTGCGCCACGTTGACCGCGCTGGAGTCGGTGTACATCGTGTAGCAGGACATCGGCTGCGAGTTCGACGGCAGCTTGAAGTAGACCCAGACGTTCTTGCCGCGCGACACCGCCTCGCTGCGCGCGTACTGCATGTCGGTGATGAGCGCGGAATTGATGCTCTTCAGGCGCTGCAGCACGACGAAGTCGCGCAGCGACGGTGCGGCCAGGCTCAGCACGACGGCCATGAGGGCCACCGCGATCAGCAGTTCGACCAGGGTGAAAGCGCGTTGTCGTCTCATCGTCATCGGGCCCAGCAGCGGTTGGGGTCGGTCCAGTCGATCGTGCTCGTGGCGCTGGCGCCGTAGCTCAGGTTGCCGGCGTTCATCTGCACGCCGAGCACCTTGCAGTTGCCGTCGTTCGCCTGCGATGTGCCGTTGCGCGCGCTGGCGGTGGCGGTGTAGCCGGTGGCGGTGGCGGCGGTGATGGCGATGGCGTAGTAGCCCGACGCGGTGGTGGCGTTGACGCGAAGCGCGCTGGTCAGCACATCGTTTGCCGCGTAGGCGGCGTTGCTGCTGCGGAAGCGCTCCTGCGCCTGCTGCAACGCGGCCAGCGCGGTGATGGCTTCGGCGCGGCGGCTCTTGCGCATCGAGTCGAGAAAGCTGGGCAGCGCCACCATCGACAGCACGCCGATGATGGCGACGGCGATCATCACTTCGATGAGCGTGAAACCGCGGGCGCTGGCGCGCTGGGCCATTCGAATTCCCCTCCCGGGATGCCTGGTCTGTTGCGGTCGATTATCCCGACCGACCACGCATCCGCCGTGGGCGGCGCGTACCGCTCGTCGGCGCGGCGCCGCCGTTTGTCGGCCGGGGGGTTCAGCAGGCCCGGTAGCCGGCGACCGCCGCGCCCGGCGAGCAGGTGCGCACGCGGCCCATCACGTTGACCACCTGGTGCAGCGCGACACCGCTGCGGCCCTGGAAGCGCACCGTCGCGGTCGGCACGATGGTGCCGAACTGGCCGTCGAGCGAGATCGAAGCGACGTTGGCCGTCATGGTCACCGGGGTGCCGGCGCCCAGCCGCACGGTGCGCAGCGGCTCGGCGTCACCGGTGCAGACCGGCGCACCGCCGGCGCCGCACCGGCAGTCGGCGCCGCTGCCGGTGTGGACGACGTAGCAGGCGGCGGCGGCATCGAAGCTCAGGCGCAGCGCCCGGCCGCTGGCGACCGCTGCCGAGCGCGCGAACTGGAGGTCCGTCTCGAACTGCGCGGCGGCGCCTTCGAGGTGACGGCGTTCGCGGGCACTCTCGAAGCTGGGCACGGCGGCGGCGGCGACGACCGCCGCGATCGCCAGGCCGACGGCGCATTCGACCAGGGTGAGGCCGCGCTGGAAACGGCGGGTGCGGAGGGCGGTGTTCATCGGGGCTTCCTTCGGTGACGGCATGGCCCTCACTGTAGGAAGCGCACCCGCTGCCGACGATCCCCGCGCGGCGGGTTCGCGGAGGGGCTCCGGCCGGGGGTCCCCCGGACGGGGGAGCCGGGCCTCAGATGTCGCGGATCAGCTGCCGGAATTCGTCGACGTCTTCGAAGCTGCGGTAGACCGACGCGAAGCGCACGTAGGCCACCTTGTCCATGCGCTTCAGCTCGCGCATGACGAGCTCACCGACGCGCGTGCTCGGCACCTCGCGCACGCCGCTGGCGAGCAGCTTGTCCTGGATGCGTTCGATCGCGGCGTCGACCTGCTCGACGCTGACCGGCCGCTTGCGCAGCGCCAGCAGCATCGAGGCGCGCATCTTGGCGGCGTCGAACTCGACCCGCGAGCCGTCCTTCTTGACCACCGCCGGCAGCGCGATCTCGACCCGCTCGTAGGTGGTGAAGCGCTTGTCGCAGTGCAGGCAGCGCCGGCGGCGCCGGATGACGCCGCCTTCGTCGGACTCGCGCGTTTCGACGACCTGGGTTTCGTCGTGCGAGCAGTACGGACAGCGCATCCGGCGGGCGGCGGCTCAGCGGTAGACCGGGAAGTCGCGGGTCAGCGCCGCCACCTTGGCGCGCACGGCGGCGATGTTCGCCGCGTCGCGCGGGTTGTCCAGCACGTCGGCGATCAGGTGCGCGGTGGCGCGCGCCTGCTCTTCCTTGAAGCCGCGCGTCGTCATGGCCGGCGTGCCCAGGCGGATGCCGCTGGTGACCATCGGCTTCTGCGGGTCGTTCGGGATGCCGTTCTTGTTGCAGGTCATGTGGGCCTCGCCGAGGATCGCCTCGGCTTCCTTGCCCGTCAGGCCCTTCGGGCGCAGGTCGACCAGCATCACGTGGCTCTCGGTGCCGCCGGAAACGATGCGCAGGCCGCGCGAGATGAGGGTCTCGGCCAGCAACTTGGCGTTCTTCACCACCTGCTGCTGGTAGACCTTGAACTCGGGCGACAGCGCCTCCTTGAAGGCCACCGCCTTGCCGGCGATCACGTGCATCAGCGGTCCGCCCTGCAGGCCGGGGAAGATGGCGCTGTTGATCTTCTTGGCGATGTCTTCGTGGTTCGTCACGATGATGCCGCCGCGCGGACCGCGCAGGCTCTTGTGCGTCGTGCTGGTCACGACGTCGGCGTGCGGCACCGGGTTCGGGTAGGCCCCGGCGGCGATGAGGCCGGCGTAGTGCGCCATGTCGACCATGAAGTAGGCGCCGACGGCCTTGGCCACCTTGGCGAAGCGCTCGAAGTCGATGCGCAGGCTGTAGGCCGAGGCGCCGGCGATGATGAGCTTGGGCTTGTGCTCGTGCGCCAGGCGCTCCATCGCGTCGTAGTCGATGGCCTCCCGGGCGTCGAGGCCGTAGCTGACCACCTTGAACCACTTGCCGCTCATGTTGAGCGGCATGCCGTGCGTGAGGTGGCCGCCTTCGGCCAGGCTCATGCCCATGATCGTGTCGCCCGGCTGCAGCAGGGCGAAGAAGGCGGCCTGGTTGGCCTGCGAGCCGGAGTTGGCTTGCACGTTGGCGAAGCCGGCGCCGAAGAGCTGTTTCAGGCGTTCGATGGCGAGCGTCTCGACGACGTCGACGTTCTCGCAGCCGCCGTAGTAGCGCTTGCCGGGGTAGCCCTCGGCGTACTTGTTCGTGAGTTGCGAGCCCTGCGCGGCCATCACCGCCGGGCTGGTGTAGTTCTCCGACGCGATGAGCTCGATGTGCTCTTCCTGGCGGCGGTTCTCTGCCTGGACGGCGGCCCAGACCTCGGGGTCGACGTTGGCGATGGTGGATTGGGAACGGTCGAACACGGCAGTCCTCTTCAGGGGTGAAGGGCCATCGAAGGCCACGCGCGGCGCGTGGTCGAGGGCTGCCCAGGCGAACGGCGGAAAGGCCGGCCGGCGGGCCGGTCTGCGCTTCCCGGTGGTCGGTCCACCTCGGGGCCGCAGCCCCTATCGCCAGTCGCGCAGGGCTTCAGTGTATCGCCGGGGCGCGGATCAGCGCAGCAGGGCCACCTGTTCGGCGGGCGCCGCAGTGTCGACGGCCGGTGCCGGCGGCGGCGTGCTGGACGCCGTGACCGGCACGCCCTGGCCGTCGGCCACGCGGCGCAGATAGCCCTGTTCGAGCATCACGCGGGCGGCGTAGCCGCCGTCGGTCTCGTGCAGTGCGGCGCCGACGTAGTACTTCAGGCCTTCCTGCAGGCTGCCGGCGCGCTGGATGCATTCCTTCAGCACCTGCACGCCGACGCGAAGGTTGCTGATGGGGTCGAATGCCGCATGGGTGCCGCCGAAGGCCTCGTACTTGTCGTCATGGACGCGTGTCATCACCTGCATCAGGCCCTGGGCGCCGACCGGGCTCTGCGCGAAGGGGTTGAAGCTCGACTCGATGGCCATGATGGCCAGGATCAGCGTCGGGTCGAGGCCGGCGCGCTGGCCGATGGCCCACGCTTCCTGCACGAGGGCGCTGATCGGTTCCGGCGCCACCTTGTAGCGGCGCGAGATCCACTGCGCGACCGCGGCCTGCTGGCGCGTCAGGCCCTTCGGGTCGGTGGCCGTCGCGCGGGTGATCGCCTCGGGTTCCGCCACCGCGGCCAGCACGTTGCCGCTGGCGAGCTCGCGTTCCTCGTGGCGGGTTTGCAGCCACGCGTAGGCGTGGGCCTCGATCTCGTGGCGCAGGTCGGCGCGGCCGCCGGTGAAGACCAGCACCGCCACCACCGCCAGGCCCAGCACCGCCAGGGTGTTGTGCCCGACCTCGAGCATGCCGTGGCCGACATCCCGGATCACCACCGCGAGCGATCGCCCGCAGGCTTGCTGCGCCTCACGCAGCACGTCCATGGCCTTCATCGCATTCCCTCTTCGAACCTCGCCATGCCCGGGCCACCGTGGGTGCCTGGAGGGGCTGGCGATAATGAGCCCGCCGTGGCGGACCCCCTGAGAACTCCGGCTGCTTCCACCTCAACGCGGCGGGCACGGGTTAACCCTGAAACATCAGGTTGAGGCGGATTCTAGGAACCGCTTCATACACGGTCAAGAATATGAAATTCACTCTTTATATCCCCCAAGTATGAAGTACCGGGATCTGCGGGACTTCGTCGGCCAGCTCGAAGGGCTCGGGAAGCTTAGAAAAGTCGCCGATCCGGTGTCTCCGGTGCTGGAAATGACGGCAATCGGCGACAAGCTCCTGCGGGCCGGCGGGCCGGCCGTGCTCTTCGAGCGGCCCGTCGGTTACAAGTTTCCTTGCCTCATCAATCTGTTCGGAACCCCCGAACGTGTGGCTTTGGGCATGGGTGCCACCTCGGAAAACGAGCTTCGCGACGTCGGTCGGCTGCTCGCCGCGCTGAAGGAGCCGGACCCCCCGAAGGGCCTCAAGGATGCCGGTCGCCTGTTACACATGGCGAAGGCGGTGTGGAACATGAAGCCGGCGGTGCTGTCGCGCGCACCCTGTCAGGAGGTGACGATCGAGGGCGCTGACATCGACCTCGCGACCCTGCCGGTTCAGACCTGCTGGCCGGGCGACGCCGGCCCCCTCATCACCTGGGGGCTGGTCGTGACGCGCGGCCCGCAGGGCGTGCCGGCGCCGCGCCGGCGCCAGAACCTGGGCATCTACCGCCAGCAGGTGATCGGCCGCCGCGAGGTGATCATGCGCTGGCTGGCACACCGCGGCGGCGCGCTCGACTTCCGCGAGTTTGCGCGCGCCAACCCGGGCCGGCCGTTCCCGATCGCGGTGGCGCTGGGGGCCGACCCGGCAACGATCCTCGGCGCCGTGACGCCGGTGCCCGATTCGCTGTCGGAGTACCAGTTCGCCGGCCTGCTGCGCGGCGGGCGCACGGAAGTCGTTGACACGGCGGTGGGCGAAGGCCCGCTGCTGCAGGTGCCGGCGAGCGCCGAGTTCGTGCTCGAGGGCCACATCCCGACCGCGCCGGCCGGCTTCACCGGCGAGTCCGACCGGGGCGTGCGCCTGAAGGAAGTGGGTGGCTACCTCCATGCGCTGGAAGGTCCGTTCGGCGACCACACCGGCTATTACAACGAGCAGGACTGGTTCCCGGTCTTCCGGCTCGACCGCCTGACGCATCGCCGCGACCCGATCTACCACTCCACCTACACCGGCAAGCCGCCGGACGAGCCCGCCGTGCTGGGCGTAGCGCTGAACGAGGTGTTCGTGCCGATCCTGCAGAAGCAGTTTCCGGAGATCGCCGACTTCTACCTGCCGCCCGAAGGCTGCAGCTACCGCATGGCCGTGATCTCGATCCGTAAGGCCTACCCCGGCCATGCGAAGCGGGTGATGTTCGGGCTGTGGAGTTTCCTGCGCCAGTTCATGTACACGAAGTTCATCGTCGTCACCGACGACGACGTGAACATCCGCGACTGGCAGGACGTGATCTGGGCCATCACCACCCGCATGGACCCGGTGCGCGACACCACGCTGGTCGGCGACACGCCGATCGACTACCTCGACTTCGCCTCGCCGGTCAGCGGGCTGGGCGGGAAGATGGGGCTGGACGCGACGAACAAGTGGCCCGGCGAGACTGCGCGCGAGTGGGGCCGCACGATCCGCATGGACGCGGCCGTCGAGGCGCGCGTGCAGGACCTCGTCGAAAGGCTGTCGAAACCGGCTTGAACTGCGCCGGCGCGTAGCCTATCTTTTAGAGGCCTGCGTGCAGGCAATACCCCGATGGCGCAGTCCCTGCGCATCAGGAGCCCCGGACCTCATTCCTCTGGAGCTCCAAACGGTAGCCTCGCTACCCGCCCCTCCGATCCTCACGGCTCGGAGGGGTTCGTCATTTGGGGAGGCCGAATTCCGCCGCCAGCAACGCGTAGGACTTGCGGCGCACCGCCGGGTCGTGCGCCCACGTGTTGACGACCAGTTCGTCCAGCTCCAGTTGCGCCGCCAACGCACGCAACTTGGCACCGACCTCGGCGCCGGTGCCGACGAAGGCGCGCTCGCGCAGCGCGTTCACGGCCGGCATCTCGTCGGCCGTGAAGCCGCGTTCGGCAATGGCCGCCGGCGCCTGCAGCGGCCCCAGCAGGCCGCGCTGGCGGTCCAGGCGCCAGCGCTCGCGGCTGGTGGCGTGGAACGCCGCCTCGTCGGTGCTGTCGGCCGCGAGCGCCCAGACGCAGATCGTCGGCTGCGGGGTGGGGTGGCGCTCGCTCGGCCGGTAGAGCCGGCGGTACAGGTCCAGCGCCTGCTCGACGCCTTGGCCGTCCATGAAGAAGTAAGCGAACGCATACGGCAGGCCCAGGTGGGCTGCCAGCTGGGCGCCGTAGTCCGAGCTGCCGAGCACCCACACCTCGGGCGGCGCCACGCCGTCGCGCGGCCGTGGGTGGGCGACGATGCCCTGGTGGCGCCGCCCAAGCGTCCAGGCCTGCAGGTCCATCACCTGCTGCGGGAACTGCTCCGCGGCATGGCCGGCGTTCGGGTTCAGGGCCATCGCGGTGCGCATGTCGCCGCCCGGTGCACGGCCGACGCCGAGGTCGATACGCCCCGGCGCCAGCGCCTGCAGCACCCCGAACTGCTCCGCCACCTTGAGCGCCGAGTAGTGCGGCAGCATCACCCCCGCGCTGCCGATGCGGATACGCGACGTGCGCGCCGCGATCGCCGCCATCAGCACTTCGGGCGCGCTGCCGACGATGGTGGGCAGGCTGTGGTGTTCGCTGACCCAGAAGCGGTGGTAACCCAGCGCCTCGCAGTGTTCGGCCAGCGCCAGCGTGTCGGCGATGGCGTGCGCCTCGTCGCGGCCGGCGCAGCTGACCGATTGATCCAGGACCGAGAGTTTCATCCCCCGATCATCGCGCCGAACCGCGAAACGCTCAGCGGCCGGCGCGGATGAGGTCGGCGGCCTTCTCGCCGATCATGATGACCGGCGCATTCGTGTTGCCCGAGACGATGGTCGGCATGATCGACGCGTCGACCACGCGCAGCCCCTCGACGCCGTGCACGCGCAGCGCCGCGTCGACGACGTCGCGCTCGCCCGGGCCCATGCGGCAGGTGCCCACCGGGTGGTAGATCGTGTCTGCGTGGCCGCGGATGAAGGCCTCGATCTGCTCGTCGGTGACGGCGCCGGCCGACGCCGGCAGCTCGCGCCCGCGCAGGCCGGCCAGCGCCGGCTGCGCGAGGATCCCGCGCATCAGCTTGAAGCCGCGCACCAGGCGCTCGAGGTCGTCGCGTTCGGCGAAGAACGCGGGGTCGATGGCGGGCGCGGCCAGCGGGTCGGCGCTGGCCAGCGTCAGGCGGCCGCGGCTCTTCGGCTGCAGCAGGCACACATGGCACGAATAGCCGTGGCCGAACACCGTCTTGCGGCCGTGGTCGATCAGCTTGCCGATGACGAAGTGCAGCTGCAGGTCCGGCCGCGCCTCGCCCGGCTGGCTGCGGATGAAGCCGCCGGCCTCGGCGAAGTTGGTCGTCAGCATGCCGCGCCGCCACTGGCGCCATTCCCAGATGCCCTGCAGCACCTGCCAGGCGCCGCTGAGCGACAGCCCGAAGAGGTCGGTGACGTGTGGCGCGTCGACGACCTGCACCACGTCGACGTGGTCGTGCAGGTGCTGTCCCACGCCGGGCAGGTCGTGCCGCACCTCGATGCCGTGGCGCTGCAACTCGGCGCCGGGGCCGATGCCCGACAGCATCAGCAGCTGCGGCGACTGCAGCGCGCCGGCCGACAGCAGCACCTCGCGCCGCGCCTGCAGCGTGCGGCGTGCGCCACCTTCCTGGATCTCGACGCCGGTGGCACGCCGGCCCTCGAACAGCACGCGCGTGGCCTGCACGCCGGTCAGCACCTGCAGGTTCGGCCGCCCGAGCGCCGGCGTCAGGTAGGCCTTGGCGGCGCTGCAGCGCTCGCCGTTCTTGTGCGTCACCTGGTAGAGGCCGACGCCTTCCTGGCGCGCGCCGTTGAAGTCGGGGTTCACCGGGTGGCCGGCCTGTTCGCCGGCACGCACGAACACCGGCCCGAAGCGGCTCGGGCTGCGCAGGTCCATCACGTTGAGCGGCCCGCCGGTGGCGTGGAAGGCGTCGGCGCCGCGCTCGTTGTGCTCGGCCTTCAGGAAGTGCGGCAGCACGTCGGCCCAGCCCCAGCCGGGGTTGCCGGCGGCGGCCCAGCCGTCGTAGTCCTCGCGCTGGCCGCGCAGGTAGATCATGGCGTTGACCGAGCTCGAACCGCCCAGCACCTTGCCGCGCGGCTGGTAGCCGCGGCGGCCGCCCAGGCCGGGCTGCGGCACCGTCTCGAAGCCCCAGTTGGCCTGGCCGTTCTTCGCCAGCACCGCGAGCCCGGCCGGGCAGTGGATCAGCACGCTCTTGTCGGGCGGCCCGGCCTCGACGAGGCAGACGCTCGTGTCGCGGTCCTCGCTCAGGCGTGCGGCGAGCACGCAGCCGGCGGAGCCGCCACCAACGATGATGTAGTCGAACATGCGCAAGGATCCCGGGTCCCGTGGTCTCGGGCCATCATAGGCAGCGCCATCGCGGCGGCCCCGGTTGCCTTCTCTATTTGCGCGAGTGGTCGAGCGCCGGCGCCGGCTTGAAGCCGAGTTCGAGCGCGCGCGCCTCGTACTGGTCGGCCAGGATCGGCTGGTCGGTGCGGCGGAAGTGCAGCGCCAGTTCGTAGCTGGCCGGCGCATCGCCCAGCCCGGAGGCCAGCTGCAGCCAGCCCACGTAGCGCTGTTCGCCGCCGGCGCCGCCGCGCTGCGCCTGCGCCAGGCGCACGGCGGCGGCGGCGTCGCCGAGCGCGGCGCGGCGCAGTTCGTCGCGTGCGGCGGCGTCGCCGGCGGGCGGCTCGAAGGCGCTGCGGAACAGCCGCAGTTCCCGACGCACCAGCACGGCCGCCGAACGCGCTGCGCGGTCGCGATCGTTCGCCACCGTCGCGGCCGCGGCGCCCTGGGGATACGCGCGCAGGTAGCGGTCGGCAGCGCGCACGATGTCGGCCGGCCACAGCGACTGCGCCACCTGGCTGCGCAGCGCGGACTCGTCGGCGTCGTCCGCGGCACGTGCCGCCGTGGCGCAGGCCAGTGCCGCGGCAGCACACGCCAGCGCCTGCCGCCGGTTCATCGTCTCGGTCCGCAACGTCGCCATGGGAGCCCCGGCGGGAAGATGCGCTGATTCTGGCCCCATTGCCATGCGCGCGGCGAGCGCGAGAGGCCTTCGACATAATGCCGCTCCCCGCGGCCGATCCGGCCCGCGGGACCCCACGCGACCCGCCCACCGGCGGACCAGGGAGATCGCGCTTGTTCCTGTTGTTCGAACGCCTGGTGCACCCTTACCCGGACGCACCGCCGAGGCCGCTGCCGAAGCGCTTCTTCGCCTTCCTCTGGCAGTGCACCGAGGGCCTGCGCCCGCACCTGCTGACGTTGACGCTGCTGACCGCCGCGATCGGCGCCTTCGAGGCGCTGCTGTTCTGGATGCTCGCGCAGGTGGTGGACCTGCTCGGCCAGGGCCCGCCGGCGGCGTTCTGGCAGCAGCACCGCGGTTCACTGCTGCTGCTGGGCGGCGTGCTGCTCGGCAGCATCGCGCTCGCCGGCGCGCAGGCGCTGGTCAAGTACCAGGCTGTCTTCGGCAACTTCCCGATGCGCC
Source organism: Pseudomonadota bacterium (assembly GCA_963204815.1). Classification (GTDB taxonomy): domain Bacteria; phylum Pseudomonadota; class Gammaproteobacteria; order Burkholderiales; family Burkholderiaceae_C; genus Rubrivivax. The sequence continues at coordinate 36,165 of CAUJHQ010000068.1, forward strand.
TGCGCTGGAACTTCCACCGCCTGATGCTCGACCAGAGCATGGGCTTCTACCAGGACGAGTTCGCCGGCCGCATCGCCACCAAGGTGATGCAGACCGCGCTCGCGGTGCGCGACACCTGGCTCGTGCTGGCCGACATCCTGGTGTACGTGGTCATCTACTTCCTGACCATCGTCGCCGTCGTCGGCGGCATGGACCCGTGGCTGATGCTGCCCTTCCTGGGCTGGCTGGCGGCCTACGTGGTGACGCTGCGCTACTTCGTGCCGCGGCTGGGCCGGGTGGGCAAGGCGCAGGCCGACGCGCGCTCGCTGATGACCGGCCGCGTGACCGATGCCTACACCAACATCGCCACCGTCAAGCTCTTCTCGCACTCGAACCGCGAGGCCCGCTTCGCGCGCGGCGCGATGGAAGAGTTCATGACCACGGTGCACGGCCAGATGCGGCTCGTGAGCGCATTCGAGGCCGTCAACCAGGTGCTCAGCGTGGCGCTGATCGCCGCCACCACCGGTGTCGCCGTCGTGTTGTGGATGGGGGGCGGCGTCGGCGTCGGCGCGGTCGCCGCCGCAACCGCGATGGCGCTGCGCCTGAACGGCATGTCGCACTGGGTGATGTGGGAGATGGCCTCGCTGTTCGAGCACATCGGCACCGTGCAGGACGGCATGAACACGCTGTCGAAGGCGCGCAGCGTCGTCGACCGCCCCGACGCGGTGGCGCTCGAAGTGCCGCGCGGCGAGGTGCGCTTCGAGAACGTGCGCTTCTCCTACAACGGGCAGCGCCGCGTCATCGACGATCTCTCGCTCGTCATCCGGCCGGGCGAGAAGATCGGCCTCGTCGGCCGCTCGGGCGCCGGCAAGAGCACGGTCGTGAACCTGATGCTGCGCCTGTACGACATCGACTCGGGCCGCATCCTCATCGACGGCCAGGACATCGCCGGCGTCACGCAGGAGAGCCTGCGCCGCCAGGTCGGCATGGTCACGCAGGACACCTCGCTGCTGCACCGCTCGGTGCGCGACAACATCGTCTACGGCCGCCCCGACGCCACCGACGCCGACATGCTGCGCGCCGCCGAGCGCGCCGAGGCGCACGACTTCATCGGCGGGCTCACCGACCCGAAGGGCCGCAGGGGCTACGACGCCCACGTCGGCGAGCGCGGCGTCAAGCTGTCCGGCGGGCAGCGCCAGCGCATCGCGATCGCGCGCGTGATGCTGAAGGACGCGCCGATCCTGCTGCTCGACGAGGCGACGAGCGCGCTCGACAGCGAGGTCGAGGCGGCGATCCAGCAGAGCCTGTACCGGCTGATGGAAGGCAAGACGGTGGTGGCGATCGCGCACCGGCTGTCCACCATCGCCGCGATGGACCGGCTGGTCGTGATGGACCACGGCCGCATCGTGGAGACGGGCGACCACAAGAGCCTGCTGGCGGCCGGTGGCATCTACGCCCGCCTGTGGGCGCACCAGAGCGGCGGCTTCCTCGGCGAGGACGCCGACGACGCCGAGCCGGCGGAACTGGCGGCGCGCTGATCGCGCCGCGCCGTCAGCGGCGGTCGGTCCGAATGTCGACGCCGGGCTCGGTGGCCGCGAAGTCGTAGCGCTCGACCGCCGCGTCGTGCGGCATGGTCTCGAGCCAGGGGAACTCGGCCGCCGGGCTGGCGGCGTCGAGTGCGCGCTCGAGAGCGCGCTTGCGTTCGGCGGTGGCGTCCGCGGGCGCATCGGCGGCGGCCGGGCCGGCCCGCAGGTGCACGGCGAGTTCGCGCATCTGCTCGGCCAGGTCGCGCCGCGCCTGTTCGGCCTGCGCGAGCTGGCGTTTCAGTTCGGCCACGAAGCGCCGTTGCTGCCACAGCGCGGCAGCGCCGGCGGCCACGCCGAGGATCGCCAGCGTGGCCAGCAAGGGGATCGAGATTCCGTCCATGACTCGCTTATCGGCCGCGGCGGCGGCCCGCTTGAGCGCCAGCCAACGCCCCCGGTGCCCCGGGGCCATCGGCCGGCGGCGACAATCGCACGCTTTTCGCCTGTTGTCGTGACCACCGCCACCCCCACCGCTCCCAAGGCCCTTACCGCGTACCGCCCGTTCTGGGCCAAGCGCTTCGGGCCCGCGCCCTTCCTGCCGACGAGTCGGCAGGAGATGGACGCGCTCGGCTGGGATTCGTGCGACGTGATCGTCGTCACCGGCGACGCCTACGTCGATCACCCGAGCTTCGGCATGGCCGTCATCGGGCGCACGCTGGAGGCGCAGGGCTTCCGCGTCGGCATCATCGCCCAGCCCGACTGGAACTCGGCCGACGCCTTCCGCGCGCTCGGCCGCCCGAACCTGTTCTTCGGCGTCGCCGCCGGGAACATGGATTCGATGATCAACCACTACACCGCCGACCGGAAGATCCGCAGCGACGACGCCTACACGCCCGGCGGCGTCGCCGGCAAGCGCCCGGACCGCGCGACGCTGGTCTACACGCAGCGCTGCCAGGAAGCCTTCAAGGACGTGCCGGTGGTCATCGGCGGCATCGAGGCCAGCCTGCGCCGCATCGCCCACTACGACCACTGGCAGGAGAAAGTGCGCCGCAGCATCCTGGCCGACAGCAAGGCCGACCTGCTGCTCTACGGCAACGCCGAGCGCGCCATCGTCGAGGTGGCGCACCGCCTGGCGCGCCGCGAGCCCATCGAGGCGATGACCGACATCCGCGGCACCGCCTTCATGGTGCGCGACGCGCACGCGCCGCAGGGCTTCTTCGAGATCGATTCGACCGAAGTCGACCAGCCCGGCCGCATCGACGAGCACATCAGCCCGTACATGACCACGGCCGAGGCCGCCGCGTCGCAGGGCCAGGCCTGCGCGAAGGACGAGGCCGCCGCGGCGCCGGCCGTCGTCGCGATGCCGGTCTCGCGCAAGGTGGGCGCGGTGCGCCTGCCGGCGCGCGACAAGACCGTGATCCGCCTGCCGGCCTACGAGCAGGTCAAGAGCGACCCGGTGCTCTACGCCCACGCCAACCGCGTGCTGCACCTGGAGACCAACCCGGGCAACGCGCGTGCGCTGGTGCAGCGCCATGGCACCGGCGCTTCTGGGCGCGACGTGTGGATCAACCCGCCGCCGATCCCGCTCTCGACGGCCGAGATGGACCACGTGTTCGACCTGCCGTATGCACGCGAGCCGCACCCGCGCTACGCCGACGAGCAGGGCGGCCACGACGGCGCGACCAAGATCCCGGCCTGGGAGATGATCCGCTTCAGCGTGAACATCATGCGCGGCTGCTTCGGCGGCTGCACCTTCTGCAGCATCACCGAGCACGAAGGCCGCATCATCCAGAGCCGCAGCGAGGACTCGATCATTCACGAGATCGAGACCATGCGCGACAAGGTCAAGGGCTTCACCGGCGTCGTCAGCGACCTCGGCGGGCCGACCGCCAACATGTGGCGCATCGGCTGCAAGAGCCGCGAGATCGAGGCCGCCTGCCGCAAGCCGAGCTGCGTGTACCCCGGCATCTGCCCGAACCTGAACACCGACCACGGGCCGCTGGTCAAGCTGTACCGCCGCGCGCGCGCGCTGCCGGGCATCAAGAAGATCCTCATCGGCAGCGGGCTGCGCTACGACCTGGCGGTGCAGAGCCCGGAGTACGTGAAGGAACTCGTCACGCACCACGTCGGCGGCTATCTCAAGATCGCGCCCGAGCACACCGAGAGCGGCCCGCTGTCGAAGATGATGAAGCCGGGCATCGGCACCTACGACCGCTTCAAGGCGATGTTCGACAGGTTCAGCGCCGAGGCGGGCAAGAAGCAGTACCTGATTCCGTACTTCATCGCCGCCCACCCGGGCACCAGCGACGAGGACATGATGCACCTCGCGCTCTGGCTCAAGCGCAACGGCTTCAAGGCCGACCAGGTGCAGACCTTCTACCCGAGCCCGATGGCCACCGCCACCGCGATGTTCCACACCGGACTGAACCCGCTGAAGGGCATCAGCCGCCATCTCGACGGGCCGGGCCGGCGCGCCGAGCGCGTGGACATCGTGCGTGGCGACAAGCGGCGCCGCCTGCACAAGGCCTTCCTTCGCTATCACGACCCCAACAACTGGCCGCTGCTGCGCCAGGCGCTGAAGGACCTGGGCCGCGCCGACCTCATCGGCAACGGCAAGCACCACCTGATCCCGAGCTTCCAGCCGGCCACCGACGGCAGCTACACGAGTGCGCGGCGCAAGAACAGCACGCCGGCGCCGGGCCGCGTGCTGACGCAGCACACCGGGCTGCCACCGCGGCCGGGCGTGAAGGCGGTGGCGAAGGCGAAGAAGCGCCCCGCCTGATCAGGCGGCGAGCGCCGGCGCCGCGAGCAGGCGCTCCAGGTCGTCCTGCGTGTTGTAGCCCTGCACCGACAGGCGCACGAAGGTCCGGCCGCCATGCTGCGTGACCGGGATCTCGATGCGGCTCTCGTCGAACAGGCGCCGGCGCAAGGCCTCGGCGTCGGTGTGCGGCACCGGCATCACCGCCATCTGGGCGAAGTCGTCGTCGGTGCTGGCCGGCGCGAGGCCGAAGCGTTCGCACAGGCGCTGCAGCGTGGCGCGCGCCATCGCGTGGCAGCGCGCGCGCACGGCGGCCCAGTCGTGCGCGCGCTGGAACTCGATCGCCGCCGGCACCGTGAGCCAGGCGGTGACGTCGCGCGTGCCCTGCCACAGCAGCCGCCGCTCCAGCCGCGTGCGGCCGGTGTAGGCGTCGAAGCCGGTGTGGCCCGACACCTCGGCCGTGTAGCCCCAGCTCGTGACCGGCGCGTCGATCAAGTCTTGATGCTCCGGCCGCACGTGCAGGAAGCCGGCGCCCTTGGGCGCGCACAGCCACTTGTGGCAGTTGCCTGTGTAGAAGTCGGCGCCCAGCGCGCGCAGGTCGAGGTCGATGTGGCCGGGCGCATGCGCGCCGTCGATCAGCGTCAGCACGCCGCGCTCGCGCGCGCGCCGGCACAGCTCGGCGAGCGGGAAGACGAGCGCCGTCGTCGACGTGATGTGGCTGGCGAAGATCAGCTTCGTGTTCGGCCGCACTTCGGCGAGCAGGCGGTCGGCGAAGTCCTCGCGCTCGAACGGCAGCGGAATCGCCACCGTGCGGTAGCTGGCGCCGCGCGCTTCGCAGACACGGCGGAAGGTCGTCTCGCAGGCGCCGTACTCGTGGTCGGTGGCCAGCACCTCGTCGCCGGGCTGCAGCGCCAGCGAACGGGCGACGATGTTGACGCCGGTGGTCGCGTTCGGCACGAAGGCGAGGTCGTCCGACGCCGCGCCGACGTACGCGGCCAGCGCCTCGCGCGCCGTGCCCAGCAGCGCGGCCGAGCGGCGGCCGAGGAATTCGACCGGGTTGCGCTCCAGTTCGAGCTGCCAGCGCTGCCAGGCGTCGAACACCGGCCGCGGGCAGGCGCCGAAGGAGCCGTGGTTCAGGAAGGTGACCGAGGGGTCGAGCAGGAAGTGTTCGCGCACGGGGCGCGAGTCTAGGGCCGCGCGCCGGCGGCCGTCAGACCGCGTCGAGCTGCGGCTGCAGTTCGTGCTGCCAGTGATCGATGTCGTCGGCGCCGATGCCCAGCCAGACCATCGCCGCGCTCGCGTGCTGCACCCATTCGCCCTCCGGCGGCAGGGCTTCGTGGCGGCGCATCAGGTGTTCGGCGACGAGGCCGGCGGCGACCAGCGTGTGCACCTCGGCCTCGATGCCCGAGCCGCCGATCGAGTGCGGCTCGTGGTGCAGCCGGATCGCCGCCACCACCGCCGGCGCCAGGCGCCAGACACGGGCGACGAGCGCCCCCACCACCGCGTGGTCGGTCTTGTGGTTCGCGTTCTCGGTGGCGACGTAGGGGCGGTCGATGCGCGCGTCGGCCTCGACCATCGTGCCGCCGTAGCCCTTCATGCTCTGCAGCAGCACCGGGATGCCGACGTGGCAGAAGAGCCCGAAGGTGTGCGCGAGGTCGCTCGACAGGCCGGGCAACTGGTGCGCGATGTAGCCCATCGCGACCGCGCGCTGCTGCGAGCGTTCCCAGAAGCGCTGCAGCTGGCGGTGGTTCGCCGGAATCGTGTTGCGGGCGATGAAGCCGACCATGATCTCGGCCGTCTCCTGCAGGCCCAGGCGGTACATCGCCTGGCCGATGGTCTGCACCGGCTGGTCGGCGGCGAAGCGCGGGCTGTTCGCGTTCCTCAGCAGCGTGGCCGACATCGCGACGTCGCTGGCGGCGATCGCGGCCACCTCCTGCAGCACCGGCTCGGCCGGCGCCAGCGCAGCGTGCAGCCGCGTCAGCAGCGCGGGGCAGGGCGGAATCACGATCTGCTGCAGCGGCCCGCGCGTGCGGGCGTGATCGATCTCACGTTCGATGTCCGCGGTACGGCGGGGGGCAAGGGCGGCAGCGGTCATCGAGCGAGGTCCGGGGCGGGCGACTCGTGTCTTATCGGCGGCCAGCGCGCGGAGTTGAACGCTGACACCCCCCTTGTCGGAAGGATTCCGACACGTGGCGCAGTGCACGGCCGACAGCGCGCGTGGTGCCGCGCCACGCGCGGCGGCGCCGGGCGTCGCCTATGTTGAAGTCATGTTCCCCCGGCCACTGACGACCATGACCCCGTACCCTGCGATGGCGGCCATCGGCCGCTTCGAATTGCGCTTCGAGTCGCTCTTCAACCCCGGCCGCGCGCTCGCCTTCCCCTGCGACGAACGCGGCCAGGTCGAGCTCGACACGCTGTCCGAGCGCGCGCGCCACAACTACCTGTACGCCCGCGCCGTCGTCGGCCGCGAGTACGCGACGCCGGCGGTCGTGCGCGACCACGGCTGAGCCGGGCCCGCGCGGCAGGCCACAATCGCGGCATGGCCGCTGGAAGTCTGCTCGCCCTTCTCGACGACATCGCGACCGTCCTCGACGACGTCGCCCTCCTCAGCAAGCTCGCCGCGAAGAAGACCGCCGGCGTGCTCGGCGACGACCTCGCGCTGAACGCGCAGCAGGTCACCGGCGTCAGTGCCGAACGCGAACTGCCGGTGGTGTGGGCGGTGGCCAAGGGCTCGCTCGTCAACAAGGCCATCCTGGTGCCGGCGGCGCTGCTGATCAGCGCCGTCGCGCCGTGGGCGGTGACGCCGCTCCTGATGATCGGCGGCGCCTTCCTCTGCTACGAAGGCTTCGAGAAGCTGGCGCACCGCTTCCTGCATGCGCGCGCCGAGGTCGACGCGCAGAAGGCGGCGCTCGAGAAGGCCATCGCCGATCCGGCGGTCGACCTCGTCGCGTTCGAGAAGGACAAGATCAAGGGCGCGGTGCGCACCGACTTCATCCTCTCGGCCGAGATCATTGCCATCACGCTGGGCACGGTGGCGGCGTCGCCGTTCCTGACCCAGGTGCTGGTGCTGACGGGCATCGCGCTCGTGATGACGGTGGGGGTCTACGGCTTCGTCGCCGGCATCGTCAAGCTCGACGACGCCGGGCTCGCGCTGGCGCGCAGCGGCAGCGGCGCCGCGCAGGCCTTCGGCCGCGCCATCCTGGCCGCCGCGCCGTGGCTGATGAAGGCGCTGTCGGTCGCCGGCACGGCGGCGATGTTCCTCGTCGGCGGTGGCATCCTCGTGCACGGCGTGCCGCCGCTGGCGCACGCGGTCGAGGCGTACGCGCCGGGGCTGCTGGGCGCGCTGGCGAACGGGCTGCTCGGCGTGCTGGCCGGCGGCCTCGTGCTGGCGGTGGTGACGGTGGCGGCGCGCCTGCGCCGCGCCGTCACTTGATGCCCAGCAGCTCCACCTCGAACAGCAGCGTCGCGTTCGGCGGGATCACGCCGCCGGCGCCGCGTTCGCCGTAGGCGACCGCCGCCGGGCAGGCGAGCTTGGCCTTGCCGCCGACCTTCATCTTCTGCACGCCTTCGGTCCAGCACTTGATGACGCGGTTCAGCGGGAACTCCGCCGGCTGACCGCGCGAGTAGGAACTGTCGAACTCCTTGCCGTCCGGGAAGGTGCCCTTGTAGTGGACGCGCACGGTGTCGGTGGCGGCCGGGCTGGCGCCGCTGCCGTCCTTCAGCGAGCGGTACACGAGGCCGCTCGCGGTGGTGACGGCGCCGCTTTCGGCGGCCGCCTTCGCGATCACGGGGTCGGCGTTCTGCGCCAGGGCGGCGAGCGGGAAGGCGAGGGCGATGAGGGCGGCGCGCATGGGGCTCCTGTCGGTCGTGGTCATTGGGGTCTGGCGGTGTCGAAGCGCTGCGCGAACCAGCGTTCGAGCATGCGCTTTTCGCGCGGCAGCACGCTGCTGTCGCTGCGCAGCGCGGCGTGGCGGTCGTCGGCGACGCCGGCGAGCGACTCGACGCCCTGGCGCAGCACGCGGCCGTCGGCCTCGAGCGCCCAGGCGAAGTCGATGCGCGGCCAGTCGAAGCCGTCGCGCAGCACCCGCACGTCGCCGCGCGGGGTGATCTTCGGCGTGCCGGCGAGGTCGAGGTCGGTCACGTCGACGCGCAGCGTCTGGCCTTGCGGCAGCGTGGCGCCCAGCGTGCGGAACACGTCGCCGATGGCCGCGGTGGCGCGCTCGCGGTCGGCGCCGGCGCGGCCGGCATCGCGGAACTTCTCGGGCGCGCTGAAGCGCACCTCGACATCGGCCGCCGCCGCCGGCCACGCGGCGGCGAGGGCCAGGACCAGCGCAGCGATCTTCATCACGGTCTCCTCGGGCGGACGGTGCGTCACTTGGCCCAGGAATCCTTCAGCGTCGTGACGCGGTTGAAGACCGGCCGCCCTGCACTGTGCAGCACGCGGTCGGCGACGAAGTAACCATGGCGCTCGAACTGCAAGCGCGTCTCGCGCTCGGTGCCGGCGAGCGAGGGCTCGAGCCAGCCCTCGACGACGCGCTTGCTGGCGGGGTTGAGCGCCTCGCGGAAGTCGCGCCCGCCGGCGTCCGGCTGCGCTTCGGTGAACAGGCGGTCGTAGACGTTCACGGTGGCGGCGATGGCGTCGTGCACGCCGACCCAGGTGATCGTGCCCTTCACCTTGACGGCGTCGGCGCCGGGCGTGCCGCTCTTGGTGTCGGGCAGCACCTTGGCGAGCACCGCGGTGACGGCGCCGGAGGCGTCCTTCTCGCAGCCCGTGCACTCGACGACGACGCCGTACTTCAGGCGCACCTTGTTGCCGGGGAAGAGGCGGAAGAAGCCCTTCGGTGGCGTTTCGGAGAAGTCGTCGCGCTCGATCCAGAGTTCGGGGCCGAGCGCGAACTGCCGCTGGCCGAGCTCGGGCCGGTGCGGGTGCGCGGGTGCCTGGCAGGGCTCGGTGGCGGCGCCGCCGAACACGTCGGCCCAGTTCGTGAGCTTCAGCTTCAGCGGGTCGAGCACCGCCATCGCGCGCGCCGCCTTGCCTTCGAGGTCGTCGCGCAGGCAGCCGTCGAGCACCGAGTAGTCGAGCCAGATGTTGGTCTTGCTGGCGCCGGAGCCGTCGGCCATCGCGCGGATGCTCTCGGGCGTGTAGCCGCGCCGGCGCATGCCGAAGATCGTCGGCATGCGCGGGTCGTCCCAGCCCTCGACGATCTTCTCGTCGACCAGCGCGCGCAGCTTGCGCTTGCTGGTGATCACGTAGCTCAGGTTCAGGCGGCCGAACTCGTGCTGGCGCGGCGTGGGGCGCTCGAGCAGTCCCAGCGTGGCCAGGTTGTCCAGCAGCCAGTCGTAGAAGGGGCGCTGGTCCTCGAACTCGAGCGTGCAGATGCTGTGGGTGATGTTCTCCAGCGCGTCCTCGATCGGGTGCGCGTAGGTGTACATCGGGTAGAGGCACCAGCGGTCGCCGGTGTTGTGGTGCGTGGCGTGCTTGATGCGGTAGAGCGTGGGGTCGCGCAGGTTGATGTTGGGCGAGGCCATGTCGATCTTCGCGCGCAGCACCATCGCGCCGTCGGCGTGCCGGCCGTCACGCATCTCGCGAAAGCGCGCCAGGTTCTCTTCCGGCGTGCGGCCGCGGAACGGGCTGGGCGTGCCCGGCGTGTTGAAGTCGCCGCGGTTCGCGCGCATCTCGTCGGCGCTCTGCTCGTCGACGTAGGCCAGCCCGGCGCCGACGAGCGCTTCGGCCGCGCGGTACATGAAGTCGAAGTAGTCGCTCGCCCAGTAGAGATGGCGGGTGCCGTTGACGTCCCAGTCGAAGCCGAGCCAGCGCACCGCCTCGATGATGGCGTCGACGTACTCCTGCTCTTCCTTCTCGGGGTTGGTGTCGTCGAAGCGCAGGTGGCAGACGCCGCCGTAGTCGCGTGCGAGGCCGAAGTTCAGGCAGATGCTCTTCGCGTGGCCGACGTGCAGGTAGCCGTTGGGCTCGGGCGGGAAGCGCGTGCGGATGCGCGCCGGGTCGGGTGCGCCGGCGCGGTGGTGCGCGCCGTCCCCCGGCGTGCCCCCGAAGCGCCGCTGGGACCAGGTGCCGGCCTCGAGGTCGCGCTCGATGATGCCGCGCAGGAAGTTGCTCGGCTTGGGGGCGTCGGGGGTCTTGGGGTCGGAGGCCATGCGCGCAAGGGTGCGGAGGGAGCGTCGATTCTATCGGCGGGCCCCTCGTGCACCGGCACAATGCGCCCGCCATGCACGACACCCCCGAGCGCGCGCGCGCGATCCCGTTGGCCGAAGCGCTGCGCTTCTGGCTGCAGCTCGGCTTCATCAGCTTCGGCGGGCCGGCGGGGCAGATCGCGATCATGCACCGCGAGCTCGTCGAGCGCCGGCGCTGGATCAGCGAGCGGCGTTTCCTGCACGCGCTGAACTACTGCATGCTGCTGCCCGGCCCCGAAGCGCAGCAACTCGCCACCTACCTGGGCTGGCTGATGCACCGCACGCGCGGCGGCATCGCCGCCGGTGCGCTGTTCGTGCTGCCGTCGCTGGTGATGCTGATCGTGCTGTCGTGGGTGTACGTCGCCTACGGCGACGTGCCGGTGGTGACCGGCATCTTCTACGGCATCAAGCCGGCGGTCACTGCCATCGTCGTGCAGGCGGCGTGGCGCATCGGCTCGCGCGCGCTGAAGAACGGCGTGCTGTGGGCGATCGCGGCGGCGGCCTTCGTCGCCCTCTTCGCGCTCGGGCTGCCGTTCCCGGCCATCGTGATCGGCGCCGGGGTCGTCGGCTACTTCGGCGGGCGCTTCATGCCGGCGCGCTTCGCGCTGGGCGGCGGCCCCGCCGCGGCGGCGGCCACCCATGAGCCGGCGCTGATCGACGACGACACGCCGACGCCGCCGCACGCGCGCTTCAGCCGCGGCCGGCTGGCGGCCGTGGTCGGCATCGGCCTCGTGCTGTGGGCGCTGCCGATGGCGGCGCTGGTCGCCTGGCAGGGCGTGCACGGACCGTACGTGCAGATGGGCGGCTTCTTCTCGAAGGCGGCGCTGCTCACCTTCGGCGGCGCGTACGCCGTGCTGCCGTACGTCTACCAGGCGGCGGTGAACACCTACGGCTGGCTGACGCCGGCGCAGATGATCGACGGCCTCGCGCTCGGCGAGACGACGCCGGGGCCGCTGATCATGGTCGTCGCCTTCGTCGGTTTCGTCGGCGGCTGGCAGAGCCCGGAACTGGCGGCGCTGCTCGGCGCCGAGCACCGCTTCGCCGCCGCGGCGCTGGCGGCGGTGCTGGTGACCTGGTTCACTTTCCTGCCGTCGTTCGTGTTCATCCTCGCCGGCGGGCCGCTCGTCGAGTCGACGCACGGCGACCTGCGCTTCACCGGGCCGCTGACGGCCATCACGGCGGCGGTCGTCGGCGTGATCCTGAACCTGGCGCTGTTCTTCGCGTACCACGTGCTGTGGCCGCGCGGTTTCGACGGGCCGTTCGATGGCGTCTCGGCCGTCATCGCGGTGGGCGCCGCGGTGGCGTTGATGCGCTTCAAGCGCGGCGTGATGGAAGTGCTGGGCGCGTGCGCCGTGGTGGGCCTGGCGGCCCACCTGCTGCTCAGGTCCGCCTGAACAGCAGCGCGGCGTTCGTGCCGCCGAACGCGAAGGAACTGGAGATCGCCGCCTGCAACTGCGGCGCCTCGGCGGCGGCGCCGAGCACGAGGTTCAGCTTGCAGGCCGGGTCGGGCTCGCGGCAGTGCGCGTTCGGCGGCAGCTGGCGCCGGTGCAGCGCCAGGATGGTGATCACCGCCTCCAGCGCCCCAGCGGCGCCGAGCAGGTGGCCGTGCAGCGCCTTCGTCGAGCTCACGCGCAGCTGCGGCAGGGCGTCGCCGAAGGCCAGCGCCAGCGCCTCGCTCTCGACGACGTCGCCGATCTTCGTGGCGGTGCCGTGGGCGTTGCAGTAACCCACGTCGGCGGCCGACAGGCCGGCCTGCTTCAGCGCCTGGCGCAGCGCACGTGCCTGGCCGGCGGCGTCGGGCTTGGTGAGGTGGGTGGCGTCGCAGCTGATGCCCCAGCCGGCGATCTCGGCGTAGGCACGGGCGCCGCGGGCGGCGGCGCGCGCCGCCGATTCGATGACGACGAAGGCCGCGCCCTCGCCGAGCACGAAGCCGCCGCGGTCGGTGGCGAAGGGCCTGCACGCGCCGGCGTGCTCGCCGGGCGCGAAGGGCGCCAGCGTCTGCATCGCCTGCCACGCCAGCACGACGCCGGGCACGATCAGCGCTTCGCTGCCGCCGGCGATGGCGACGTCGACCTCGCCGCGCTGCACCGCCTTCGCGGCCTCGGCGATCGCGACCGCCGACGACGCGCAGGCCACCGAGTAGGTGATGACCGGGCCCTTCACGCCCTGGCGCATGGCGACGTGGCCGGCGGCGGCGTTCGGCATGAAGGCGGGAATGGTGAGCGGCGGCACGCGGCCGTTCGAACGGTAAGCGGCCTCCAGCGCCGCCGCGCCACCCATGCCGCAGCCGGCGTAGACGCCGATGCGCTCGGCGTCGGCGCCACCGTGGCCACCGGCGTCGTGCAGCGCCATGTCGGCGGCGGCGACGGCGAGCTGGCTGACGCGGTCGACGCCGGCCAGCTGGAGCTTGGTGAACCAGCGCGATTCGTCGAAGGCCACCGTGGCGGCGGCGGCGGGCTTGGCAAGCTCGCCCTCGTGCACAGGGCGCACGGCGGATTCGCCGCGCAGCAGCGCCGCGAACATCGTGTCGGGATCCAGGCCGTGCGGCGAGGCGACGCCGAGGCCCGTGACCAGCGCCTTCGTCACGCGCGGGTCACGCGGTCTGCGAGGCGCGTACCGTGTCGACGACGTTGGCCAGCTCGGCCAGCGTGTCGATGTTGGAGTACTGGTCGGGCACGGAGATGCCGAAGCGGTCCTCGACCTCGAACAGGAACTCGACGAGAGCCAGCGAGTCGATGCCCGCCGTGCGCATCGACGCGTTCGGGTCCAGGGTGGCCGGATCGATGCCGTACTTCTCCTGGATCAGGTCTTGCAATTCCTTCAGCGAGCTCATTTCGGCGGACTCCGAATCGGTGTCGGCGAGACCCGACCCCTCCCGTATCTTCGGGCGCGTTACCCCTTGCCCGTGAGGGCCGATGATAGCCGCTCCGGTGTCGGGTCAAGCACGGGCGCGGCGCCGCAGCGACACCCAGGCGAACAGCCCGCCGAGCAGGCAGCCGCCGACGACGTCGAGCACGACGTGCTGGCGCACCGCCACCGTCGAGTACGCGATGGCGACGAACCAGGCCACGTTGACCCAGCGCAGCGCGGCCGGCGTGCGCAGCTCGACGAGGATGCGGTCGACCCAGGCGGCCGCGAAGAGCGCCGTCGCCACGTGCAGCGACGGGCAGGCGTTGCCGGCGGCGTCCAGCCCCTGCAGCATCGCGAACGACGGGTGGCGGGCGAGGTCGATCGCCGTCGGCGGCACCGCCGTCGGCCAGAAGTAGAAGATCGCCAGCCCGCTGGCGCACAGCACGGCCGCCCAGGCGCCGTAGAGCAGCGCCTGGCGCAGGCCGGCCGCCAGCCCGGCCGGGATGCCGACGTAGAACCACAGCGACAGGTACACCGCCAGCATCTGCGGCTGGAACGGGATCGCCCGGTCCAGCGCCGTCAGCGGCATCGTCGTCACCGGGTAGGCGGGGTGGCGCAGCAGGTGGAAGTAGCCGCTGAAGAACACCCACATGAAGAGGCAGACCCCGGCGAACTTGAGGATCTGGTGCTCGCGAAAACGGCGGCCGATGGCTGCGACCCACGGCACGGCGGAGCCCTGCCCGGGGACAGCGGCAGCGGTGGAAGCGTCGTGCAAGGCGGTACTGCGGCTGGAGTGGAGAGCAAAGCCTAACATCGTCGACCGCGGGCGTCGGTGACATGCACCGTCGCGCGGGGGGACTTTGAGATAATCCCGGCTCACCGCCCCCGGCAAACCTCGCCACCGAGCGCCACCCGCTGCCGCATGACCCAGGCGACGTCTCCCGCCCCCTCCGCCAGCCCCGAACCCTGCGACGTGCTCGTCGTCGGCGGCGGCCCGGCCGGCGCCACCATCGCCACCCTGCTGGCCCGCCAGGGCCGCGACGTGGTGCTGCTCGAGAAGGAGCACCACCCGCGCTTCCACATCGGCGAATCGCTGCTGCCGGCCAACCTGCCGCTGCTCGAGGCGCTCGGTGTGCGCGCCGAGGTCGAAGCGATCGGCATGCCCAAGTGGGGCATCGAGTTCGTCTCGCCTCAGCACGCGCACCACAGCTTCTTCGAGTTCGCCGACGCCTGGGACAAGAGCATGCCCTTCGCCTGGCAGGTGCGGCGCGACGCCTTCGACGAGATCCTGTTCCGCAACGCCGCGCGCCACGGTGCGCGCACGCTCGAAGGCTGCCGCGTGCGCCGGGTGGCGTTCGACGCCGACGGCGCCGACGTCGAGGCGACGCTGGACGACGGCGCCACGCGGCGCTGGCGCGCCCGCTTCGTCGTCGACGCCTCCGGCCGCGACACGCTGCTCGCCAACCAGTTCGACTGGAAGCACCGCAACGAGCGCCACAACAGTGCCGCGCTCTACGGCCACTTCAGCGGCGCGAAGCGGCTCGAAGGCAAGCTCGAAGGCAACATCAGCATCTTCTGGTTCCGCCACGGCTGGTTCTGGTTCATCCCGCTGGCCGACGGCAGCACGAGCATCGGCGCGGTCTGCTGGCCGCACTACCTGAAGACGCGCGTCAAGCCGCTGAAGGACTTCTTCGCCGACACGATCGCGCTCGCGCCGGAACTCGCGGCGCGCCTGGAAGGCGCCACGCTGATCGGCGACCGCGTCTGGGCCACCGGCAACTACGCCTACGGCAGCCGGCGCGCCACCGGCGAACGTTTCCTGCTCGCCGGCGACGCCTACGCCTTCATCGACCCGGTGTTCTCGTCCGGCGTCTACCTGGCCATGCGCAACGCCTTCGCCGGCGCCGAGGCCGTCGCCGCCGTGCTCGACCGGCCGGCCGACGCCGCCGCCGCGCGCCGCCGCTACGAGCGCCACGTGCAGCACGGCCCGCGCGCCTTCTCGTGGTTCATCTACCGCATGACCAGCCCGACGATGCGCCACCTGTTCATGCACCCGGCCAACCCGCTGCGCACGAAGGAGGCCGTGCTCTCGCTGCTGGCCGGCGACATCTACGGCAACGTGCCGATCGGGCCTTCGCTCGGCGCCTTCAAGGGCGTCTACTGGTGGCTGTCGCTGCTGGCGCTGCCGCGCACCTTCGCGGCCTGGCGCGCCCGGCGCGCCAACATCCGCGATGTCGGCGCGCTCGAGGGCGAGAACGTCATGTCCGCCCACCGGTGAGCGCCGTCCTGCCCACCGCCGACCGCCCGACCCCGTTGCACGCCCACCGCCGCGCCGCGGCGGACGGCGCGCTGCTGGGCGCGCTCGACTACGCCGCCCTCGGTCTGACGCACCTGGCCGGCCCGCGCGTCGACGCCTGGGACGCCGGCCCGGCGCGCCGCCGGCCCGGCGCGCTGCAACTGGCCGACGCCGGCGGCTGGGCCTTCGGCGCCATCGACCTGCCGGAGGACGGCCGCGGCCTCACCGCGCTGGCGCGCCAGGCCTATGGCGAGGTCTTCGCGGCGCTGCACGCGCTGGGCCGGCCACCGCTGCTGCGGCTGTGGAACTACCTGCCGCGCATCAACGACGAGAGCTCCGGGTTGGAGCGTTACCGCCAGTTCAACGTCGGTCGCCAGGAGGCCTTCGTCGCTGCCGGCGAGGATGCGTTCGCCGGGTCGCCCGCGGCCTGCGCTCTGGGCAAGGCCGAGGGATCGCTGTCGATCCGCTTCCTCGCCGGGCCGACCCGCGTGCTGCCGCTGGAGAACCCGCGCCAGGTGCCGGCCTGGCGCTACTCGCAGCGCTACGGGCCGAAGGCGCCGACGTTCTCGCGCGCCGTGCTGGCCGACGTCGGCGGCGGCCGCGTCGCGCTGCTCGTGTCGGGCACCGCCAGCATCGTCGGCGAGGACTCCGTGCACCCCGGCGACGTGCGCGCGCAGACCGACGAGACGCTCGCCAACCTGCGCGCGCTGCTCGCCACCGCGCACGCGCGCAGCGACGCCCGCTTCGCGCTCGACGCGCTGGCGCTGACCGTCTACCTGCGCCACCCGCAGGACCGCGCCGCGGTGCAGGAGCGGCTGGCGCTGGCGGCGCCGCAGGCGGGCGCGAACGCCATCTGGCTGCAGGCGGACGTCTGCCGCAGCGAACTGCTGGTCGAGATCGAGGCGCATGCCATTGCGCCCGGAAGGTTGCCGACATGAAGCGTGCGTGGATCCTCGGCGCGCTCGCGCTGCCGGCGCTGGCCCCGGCGGCCGAGAAGCCGCTGTGGGAACTGGGCGCCGGCGTCGGCGGCCTGCACCTGCCGTACTACCGCGGCTCGAACAAGGCCAACGCGTGGCTGCTGCCGGTGCCGTTCTACGTCTACCGCGGCAAGATCTTCCGCGCCGACCGCGACGGCGCGCGCGCGATGCTGTTCGAGAGCGAGCGCGTCGACTTCGACATCAGCCTGGCGGCCACCGCGCCGTCGAAGGCGAAGGACGACCCGGCGCGCGAGGGCATGCCCGATCTCGCGCCGACGATCGAGATCGGCCCCAAGCTCAACATCAACCTGCTGCACAGCGGGCCGTGGAAGGTCGACTTCCGCATGCCGTTGCGCGGCGGTGTCACGGTCGAGAAGTCGTCGCGAAGCATCGGCTGGACGCTGACCCCGGTGCTCAACCTCGACTGGAAGGCACCCTGGATCGACGTCGGCATGCAGGCCGGCCCGTTGTGGGGC
This sequence comes from Pseudomonadota bacterium, assembly GCA_963204815.1. GTDB lineage: Bacteria > Pseudomonadota > Gammaproteobacteria > Burkholderiales > Burkholderiaceae_C > Rubrivivax. The sequence continues at coordinate 53,216 of CAUJHQ010000068.1, forward strand.
AACCGCCTGCAGCACAAGTACTTCTACGACGTGCCCTCCGAGTACGCCACCGCCACCCGGCCGGCCTACAGCGCGCCCGGCGGCTACGCCGGCTGGCAGGCGACGCTGGCGCTGTCGCGCCGCTACGGCGACTTCTGGGTCGGCGCCTACGCGCGCCGCGACAGCGTGGCCGGCGCGGCGTTCGTGGCCAGCCCGCTCGTCACCGCGCGCCAGCACTGGTCCTACGGGTTCGCCACCGCATGGGTGTTCGCGGCATCGACGACGAACGTCACGGTCGAGGACTGATGGCGCGCGTGTTCCAGCCCTTCGCCTGGCTCGCCCTGCAGGCGATGCTGGCGGTGCTGGGCCTCAGCTCGCTGGCGTGGAACGGTGTCGCCTTCGCGCTCTACCCGCTGCTGCCGGCGGCGGTGGGGCGGCGCATCGGCCGCGCCGCCATCGCGCACGGCTACGGCCTGTACTGGCGCTTCGCTGCGCTCACCGGCATGCTCTACCTGCATGCCGACGAACTCGACCGACTGCGCGACGAGCCCGGCCTCATCGTCGTCGCCAACCACCCGAGCATGCTCGACGCCGTGATGCTCGTCGCCCGCCTGCCGCGCGCGGCCTGCGTGATGAAGGCCAGCCTGATGCGCAACCCGTTCCTCGCCGCCGGCGCGCGGCTGGCGCGCTACATCCGCAACGACACGCCCAAGGGCCTGGTGCGGCGCGCGGTCGACGACCTGAAGCAAGGCGGCCAGCTGGTGCTGTTCCCGGAGGGCACGCGCACCACGCAGTGGCCGCTGAACCCGTTCCGGCCCGGCTTCACGCTGATCGCGAAGATGGCCGGCGTGCCGATCCAGACGGTCTTCATCGACACCGACTCGCCCTACCTCGGCAAGGGCTGGCCGCTGTGGCAGCTGCCGCCGCTGCCGATCGTGTTCTCGGTGCGGCTGGGCCGGCGCTTCGAGCCGAGCGACGACCCGGCGGCGCAGCTCGCCGAGATCGAGGCCTACTTCGCCGCCGGCGTGCGGCCTGCCAGCCCCAAGGTCCCCTGATGGAAGCCTCGCGCAGCCACCTCGTCCTGATCCCCAGCTACAACACCGGCGCCACCGTCTACGAGACCGTGGCCCAGGCGCGCGCGCGCTGGAACCCGGTGTGGGTGGTCGTCGACGGCAGCACCGACGGCACCGCCGAGCGCCTGCAGGCGATGGCCGCCGCCGACCCCGGCCTGCGGGTGGAGGTGCTGCCGGCGAACCAGGGCAAGGGCTCGGCCGTGCTGCACGGCCTGGCCGCCGCGCGGGCCGCCGGCTTCACGCACGCGCTGACGATGGACGCCGACGGCCAGCACCCGGCCGACCTGATCCCCGCGTTCATGCAGGCGTCGATCGCGCGGCCCGAGACCATGGTGCTCGGCCGCCCGGTGTTCGACGCCAGCGCGCCGCTGCTGCGCGTGCGTGGGCGCAAGGTGTCGAACTGGTGGGCCAACCTGGAGACGCTGGGCGCCGGCATCGGCGACTCGCTCTACGGCTTTCGCGTCTACCCGATCGCCCACCTCGAGGCGGTGATGCGCGGCCAGCGCTGGATGCGGCGCTTCGACTTCGACCCCGAGGCGGTGGTGCGGCTGGCGTGGCGCGGCGTCAAGCCGCTGAACCTGGACGCGCCGGTGAAGTACCTGAGCGCCGAGGAGGGCGGCGTCTCGCACTTCCGCTACGGCCGCGACAACGTGCTGCTCACCTGGATGCACACGCGGCTGATGGTGGAGTTCGTGCTCCGCCTGCCGCTGCTGGCCTGGCGCCGGTGGCGCGGCGCGCCGCCGTTCCAGGCGTAGCCGTCGGGCCGCGTCAGGCGGCGCCGTCCTTCAGCGTGTCGCAGAGCAGGTCGAGCCGGCGCTGGTCGGCCGACGGCAGGTCGCCGGCGCGCAGGCGGGCGGCGCGCTCGATGCCCTGCAGGCGGTAGAACAGCTCGTCCTCGATCGACTCGACCTCGGCGGCGTCGAGCGCGTCCAGGCCCTCGCAGCTCCACAGGCCGCTGGCGTACCAGCCGGCGCGCAGGCGGCCCAGCAGGTGCTGCGCGAGCGCGAGCGCGTCCTTCAGCGCGCCGGTCTCGGCGTCGGCGATCAGTTGCGTGGCCCCGTCCTGCGCCGCCTTCAGCGCGTGGTCCAGGTGCGCCAGCCGCGCCGTCACGTCCTGCGGCGTCAGCGTCGCGTGCAGCGCCGGGTGGGCGCGCGACGCGTCGGCGATGTGGCCGACCCAGCCGAGATCGAACTCGCCCGGCACCGCGCGCAGCGCGACGCTGATGCGCGGCAGGTAGGGCTTGCGGCCGCGCAGCACCGCGAGCGCGGTCTCGGCGACGGCGAGCAGGCGGCCCAGCGGCGACAGCGCGTCCTTGTGCAGGCCGTGCGGGTAGCCCGAGCCGTCGAGCCGCTCGTGGTGCTCGGCCACCGCGCGCGCGATCGCCGCCGGGTAGTTGGTCAGCTGCGCGATCAGCAACTGGCCGACGTGCGGGTGCACCACGAGGTGCTGGTAGCTCTGGAAGTCGAGCGCGCGGTCGGCGTCGGCCTCGCCGAAGCGGGGGTCGATGTACATCTCGCCGAGGTCGTGCAGCAGGCCGCAGAGCATGGCCAGGCGCAGCTCGGCGACGCTGCCGCCGCCGGCCGCCATCAGCGCGCCGGCCAGCATCATCGCCCGCAGTGCGTGGTCGAAGGTCTCGGGGCGCGACGCCTGGCCGGCCGTCAGCAGCAGCTGCACCACCGAGTGCAGCGGCAGGTGCGGCACCTCGGCGGCCAGCCGCGCGGCGTGCGGCTTCAGCAGCGCGGCCAGCGGGTCGCTGCCGTCGAGCAGCGCCTGCGCGCCCTGCACCAGCGTCTGCGAGTTGACGCCGTCCTCGGCGAGCAGGCAGCTTTCGAGCGGGTTGCGCAGCTGGCGGTCGAGCAGCTTGCGCTGCAGCGAGCTGGAGACCGGCTGGTCGCGCGCCCACAGCTTGGTGCCGGAGATGTCGAAGATGTCGCGCGAGGCGATGATGCTCTTCGTCTGGCTCGCCTCGAGGATGGTGGCCAGCGCGTGCTGGTTGGCGGTGGCGAAGGCGGCGGGGCGGGCGTTCGGGGGCATGGCGGGTCTCTCCGGTGGGCGGCATGGGCCTCACCGTCGGTATCGGCCCGCCGGGCCGGGAACTGAAGCGCGCGGGTGTGTCGCGCTGCAACGGCGCCGCTCAGGCGGCGGCGAGCGCCGGGAACAGCATGCTCTCGTGCGCCTGCGTCGGCTGGCCGCCGGCGGCGACGGCGGCGCGCAGCGCGCTGTCGTCCAGCCCCGGATGCTCGCCGCAGGCGCGCTCGGCGATCTCGACGGCCAGCGCCTGCAGGCGTGCCGACGACTCGCGGATGCGGCGCCGGAAGGCCTCGCTGTCCAGGCGGTCGTGCAGGCTGCGGTTCAGCTCCACGAACCACGGCACCGACGCCTGGTCGAGCATGATCGGCGCGTTGCGCTTCCCGCTCACCGCGCTCCACGCGCGCAGGAAGGACTGCACGGCGACGTTCAGGCGCTGGCAGGCGGCGAGCTCGTCGCGCAGGTTCGACAGCGCCGCGAGGTCGGTCAGGCGCTCCTGGAAGAACAGCTGCGACAGCACGCTCCAGTAGTACGTGTAGTCCCAGATCACCTTCACCGGCAGCACCTCGGGGTCGGCGAAGAGGCCGTACTGGTCGACGTACAGCGCCATCGTGCTGTCGTAGAACGAGCGGAAGATCTGCTCGTAGACCTGCACGTGCGCCGGCAGCCGCAGGCCGGCGCGGTCGCGCGCGATCAGTTCGGTGATGAAGGTGTTGCCGATGGCGATGAAGTCGCTGCCCGGCGAGTAGAACGGGTCGAGGAAACGCCCCGCCTCGCCGGCGAGCGCCCAGCGGTCGGCCGAGAACACCTGCTTGCAGTCGTACGAGAAGCGCTTGAAGAACGCGAAGTCCTGCAGCCTGTCGCGCTTGCCGTCGAGGTCGGCGTGCAGCGCCGGCTGGTACTTCGCGATCCAGTCCATCGCGCGCTCGAAGGTGTTCATCTCCTCCAGCGGGTGGTAGCGCGGGTCCGCGACGATGCCCACCGAATGCGAGCCCGAGGCCAGCGGGATCAGCCAGACCCAGTAGCCGGCGCCGACGAGGTGGTTGGTCGACAGCCAGCGCGTCGGCGTGACGCAGCGAGCCTGCCATTCGGGGCTGCCGCTCCAGCGGTCGAGCTCGATGCGGTCCTGGATGCGGAACCACACCGCGTGCGCCGGGTGCGCGTTCTCCATCGCCAGGCCGAGCTGGCGCTTGAGCAGCCCGGCGCGGCCGCAGGCGTCGATGACCCAGCGCGCGCGGGTGGTCTGCAGCTCGTCGCCGGCACGCTGCCAGGTCACGCGGTGCAGCGTATCGCCTTCGCCCAGCTCGACGCGGCGGATGAGCGCGTTGTCGACGAAGCGCACGCCCAGCGACTGCGCGCGCTCGGCGAGGAAGTTCTCGAAGATGCCGCGGTCGATCTGCCAGCTCGTCACCGGCAGCGGACGGCTGGCGCCGAGCTCGGTGACGTTCTCGATGTCGGTGCGGCCTTCGCTGAAGAAGAAGCGGAAGCCGAACTTGCGCAGCTGCGCCTGCTGAAGATGCTCGCGCAGGCCCAGCACCTCCTCGAAGTAGTGGGCGCCGATCTCGACGCTGGACTCGCCCACCTTGTGGCAGGCGGTGGGCACCGGGTGCGAGCGCCGCTCGACGACCAGCACGTCGATGTCGGCGAAGCGCCGCTTCAGCTGCAGGGCCAGCGTCAGGCCGGCGAGGCCGCCGCCCATGATGATGACGTCGTGCTGCGGGTCGGCGGCTGGCATGTGGGGCTACTCCGGGGCAGGAACCTGACCCGCGATGATGCCCCAGAAGGTGCGCCCCGGCGCCCTCAGAGGGCTTGCAGATCCAACGCCAGCGCGAGTTGCGGCGTCAGCGGCAGCGCGAACGCCGCGCCGTGCCCGCCGGCCAGCGCCTCGAACAGCGGCAGCGCGTCGGCCATCGCGTTGCCGGCCAGCGCCGCCAGCGTGGTCGGCGCCGGCGCGGCGGCCGCCCCGGGCCGCACCGCCCAGCCGATCGACCACTGCGAGCGCGCGCTTCGCTGCGGCGCCAGCACGAGCGCCACGCCCAGCAGCCCGCGGCTGCGATTGACAGAGGCGAGCGCGCCGCGCGCGTCGGTGTCGAAGCCGGCCAGCAGCACCGGCCGCTGGTCGGCTTCGCACTGGCAGGCGGCTTCGAGCAGCCCGCCGGCGAAGCTGGCCCCGTGCGCCGACAGCGCCGTGCTCGGCGCGCGCGCGCCGGCGGCGATCGCCCAGTAGCCCGACGCCGCGTTGTGCACCGAGTGGTGGAAGCGTGTCGGCGACAGCAGCGTCGGGTCGCGTGCGAGCGTGGTGCAGAGCGCGTCGACGATCGCGAGGTCGCCGTGCGCCGAGGTGAACACGCTCGCCAGCGTCGCCGGGTCGTGGCCCGAGGCCTGCACCGCACGCTGCGCGACCTCGAGCGCGACGAGCACCGAATCGGGCGCGCGCCGGCGCTCGTTGGCGACCAGCATCGCCGGCGCCGGGCGTTCGCCCGCCACCTGCGATGACCAGAGCGCGTGGCCGTCGATGAAGAGCCGTTGCGTCATGCGCCGGGCCCGAAGACGAGGACGGCGTTGTTGCCACCGAACCCGAACGAATGGCTGGCCGCCCAGCGCGGGCGCCGCTGCGCCGGCGCCAGCCGCAGCTGCTGCACGAAGCGCGCGCCGAAGCCGGGGTCGATGCGCGTCGTGCCGGCGCTGCCGGCGGCCAGCCCGCGCTCCAGTGCGAGCAGGCAGACCGCCGCCTCCAGCGCGCCGGCAGCGCCCATCGTGTGGCCGGTGAGGCCCTTGGTGGCGCAGGCGTGCAGGTCGGGGGCGTAGCGGCGTGCCACCAGCGCGGCCTCGACCTCGTCGTTCTGCGCGCTCGCGGTGCCGTGCAGGTTCAGGAAGTCGATCTCGTGGGCGTCGAGCCCGGCGCGCGCCAGCGCGTCGTCGAGCGCCGCTTCGGCGCCCAGGCCCTGCGGGTGCGGGCTCGACATGTGGTGCGCGTCGTTCGACTCGCCATAACCCACCAGCCGCCAGGGCCCGCTGCCGCGCTGCAGCAGCGCCCACGCGGCGGCCTCGCCGATGCTGATGCCGGCGCGGTCGGCGCCGAAGGGCTGGCACGGCGCGCCCGACACGAGGTTGAGCGAGCGGAAGCCGTAGAGCAGGCTGTTCGACAAGGCCTCGACGCCGCCGACGACGACGGCGTCGCACAACCCCAGCCGCAGCCAGCGTTCGCCGACCGCGAACGCCTTCGCGCTCGACGAGCAGGCGGTCGACACCGTGAGGCATGGTCCTTCGAGCGCCAGCACGCGCTGCGCGAAGGCGGCCAGCGCATGCGGCGTGTTGAGCCCCTCGTGGCGCAGTTCGGGCGGAAACCCGCCGTCTGGCGCCAGCGCGCGGTAGGCCGCCTCGGAAGCGCCGATCGTCGATGCCGACGTGCCGAGCACGAGGCCGACGCGCGCCGCGCCGTGCGCCTCGCGCGCCGCCGCCACCAGGCTCGCGAAGCCGTCGGCCTGCAGGCCCAGCCAGGCCGGCCGCGTGACGCGGCAGTCGAAGGCGGCGTGCGCCGGCGGCAGCGGCAGGCCTTCGAGCCCGGCCACGCGGCCGCTGAAGCCGGCCAGCGGCGGCTCGCCGAAGGTGTTGGGCGTGAGCGCGCTGCGGTTGGCGGCCAGGGCATCGGCCAGCGCGTCCAGGCCGATGCCGGCGGCGCAGGTCGCGGTGCAGGCGGCCACCGCCACCGGCGCGATGGGCGCCGGCCGCGTCATGCCGCCACCCCGGCGCAGGCCTCCGGCAGCAGGCGGCGGTCGAGCCAGTCGTTCCAGAGCGCGCGCCAGGGCGGCCAGTCGTGGCCCCCCGGGGTGTCGAAGCTGCGCCCGGCCGGCAGGGCATTGGCCAGCATGCGGTGGGCGTCGGCGAAGCGGTCGGCGCGGCCGAAGCCCAGCCAGACCGGCGGACCCGGGGGCGCCGGCTGCGCCAGCCACTCCCAGAGGTCACGCTCGGCGTCGTCGGCCTCGCGCGGGTGCGGTGCGCTGCGCCAGCGCGCCGGGCCGCCGGCGTCGATGATCTCCTTCTGCAGCTGGCGCCGGCCGAGGTAGGGCGCCAGCGCGAGGATGCCGTCGACCTCGCCGCCGTGCCGTGCGCCGAAGGCCAGCGCGCCAAAGCCGCCGAGCGAGATGCCGACGAGCCAGACCTGGCGGTAGCCCTGCGCGCGCGCGGGCAGCACGATGTCTTCGCGCAGGCGGCGGATGGCGCTGCGGTCCTGGAAGTAGCCGACATGGGCGTCGGCGATGGCGATGTCCGCCGCCACGGCGCGGCGGCGAAGTTCACCGACGAAGCCTTCGTCGACGAACTCCTGCGGGCGGCTGTAGGCCCCCGGCAGCATGACGACCAGGGCCGGGGCGCGCCCGGCGCAGGGGCCGGGCAGTCGCGTCACGTCCATCGGCATGCGGGTGGCGGGGACCGTCAGGGCGCAGCCGCCCGTTGCGGCTGCGAGCGCCGACCAGCCCAACAGCTGCCGGCGGCGCGTGCAGGTCACCGGTAGCCTTCTTCCTTCGGGTTGTGGATGATCCAGATGAGGTTGGCGTTGCCGCTGCTGCCCCAGCCCCAGCCGGCGCCGGCGGCGAAGATCAGCCGGCCCTGGCCCTTGTAGACGAGCTCGTGGCGGTGCTTGTCGGAGCCGAAGTACCAGGGGATCCAGGCCTTGCCGGTCATGTAGGCGCCCTGGTCGGTGGGCGAGCCGGCGAGGTCCATCACCTGGCGCAGGCCCATGCCGATCTTCAGCTGCGTGAACTTGCTGCCCGGGCCCGGCTTGCCGGTGATCTCGCCCTCCCAGTCGTCGATGCCCTTGACCTTCTGGCCATAGCCGGCCTCGACCTTGCGGCTGTCGACCACCTCGCCGTTGGCGTTCATGCCGGGGCCGACCTTCGGCTGCGCCGGGGCGGCCGCCGCGGCCGGCGCCGGTGCCGGGCTGCTGCTCGAAGAAGACCCTCCCGGCATGCTGCCGCAGCCCACCAGCGCCGCCGCCGCGACGAGGGCGCCGAGTGCGCTGCCCGATTGCCTCAATGTCCCGTCCATGCAATGTCCCTTCCAGAGGTTGAAACGTGTGGGGATGTATCCACGCTGTCCATGCTAACCGCGCCGGCACGGGGTTTTGAAGCCCCGGATATCGTGGGTGTGGATGAACTTCCCGCCGACCGCACCGATGACCGACACCCCCTGCACCCGGCGCCGCCTGCTCGCGCTCGGCGCGCTCGCGCCCACCGCCTGGCTGGCGGCCTGCGGCACGCCGTTGCCGCGCCCCGGCGGCCCGCCAGGAGGCGCCACCGCCGACGGCCAGGCGCTGCTGCGCGAAAGCGCCGACGCGCACGGCTGGGCTGCCTACCGCACGCTCACCGACATCAACATCGCCTACGGCGGCGAGTGGCGGCCCTTCATCGACCGCATCCAGCCGGTGGTCGTCGACAAGGCCTTCCGCGGCGCGTCGGAAGAACGGCTGCTGCCGCGCGAGGGCGTGGTCGCGCAGGCCTACACCGGGCCGGCCGGGCGCAAGCACGTGTGGTGGCGGCGCGGCAGCGCGGCGCAGGCCGGCGAGGTCGGCGTGTGGGTCAACGGCACGCCGAGTGCCGACGCGGCGCTGCTCGACGCCTCGGCGCTGGTGGCCGAGGCCTACGGCCTGTTCCTGCTGGGCCCGCTGTGGGCGCTGGACCGCGGCGCGCCGGTGCTGCGCGACGGCAGCGAGCGCTTCGACGGCCGCCTGCACGACCGCCTGCAGCTGTGGGTGGCGCCCGGCCTGGGCCGGGTCGCGCAGGACCGCGTCACGCTGCTGGTGGACCGCAGCACGCGCATCACGCGGCGCCTGCGCTTCACGCTGGAGGGCTTTGCCGGCACGCAGGGCGCGGTCGCCGAGGTCGACACCTACGACCACGAGCGCCGCTTCGGCGTGCTGTGGCCGATGCGCTCGTACGAAGAGGTGGTGCACCCGCTGCGGCTGCCGGCGCACGACTGGTTCGTGCGCGGGCTGGACGTCAACCGCGGCCACGGCGCCGACGCGCTGCGCGGCCCCGTCTTCACCGGCGCGGCGGCGGCACCGGCGAAGCCGGTCTAGATCATCCCGCCGTTGATCGAGATCACCTGGCCGGTGATGTAGCCGGCGGCGTCGCTGGCCAGGAAGGCGGCCAGCGCGGCCACTTCCTCCGGCTTGCCGGCGCGCTTGGCGGGCACCAGGTTCTTCACCATCTCGGCGTCGAAGGCGCCGGCGGCCATCGGCGACTCGATGATGCCGGGCGCGATGGCGTTGACGGTGATGCCGCGGCTGGCCACTTCCATCGACAGCGCCTTCGTCGCGCTGTTCAGCGCGCCCTTCGCGGCGGCGTAGTTCACCTGGCCGCGGTTGCCGGCGATGGCGGCCACCGACGAGACGTTGATGACGCGCCCCCAGCGCGTGCGGATCATCGGCAGCATCAGCGGCTGCGTGACGCGGAAGAAGCCGTGCAGCGAGACGTCGATGACGCCGTACCACTGCGCCGCCTTCATGCCCGGGAAGACGGCGTCGTCGTGGATGCCGGCGTTGTTGACGATGACCTGCACCGGGCCGCCTTCGAGCATCTTCGCGCAGGCGGCGGCACAGGCTTCGTCGCTGCCGAGGTCGAAGGGCCAGCACTCGGCCGCGCCGCCGGCGGCCTGGATCTCGGCGGCCAGCGCGGCCAGCGCGTCGGGGCGCGAGTGGCCGTGCAGCAGCACGGTGGCGCCGTCGGCGGCGAGCTTCAGCGCGATGGCGCGGCCGAGCGCGCCGCTGGCGCCGGTGACGAGGGCGCGTTTGCCTTGCAGGCTCATGGCGTGGGCAGGGGGCTGTTGAGGACGACGGTGGCACGGCCTTCGACGAGCACGCGGCCTTGCGTGTCCTCGAGCGCGAAGCGGTAGAGCGCCTGCTGCTCGTCGCCGGCCATCTTGGTGGCGACGACGACGAGCTCGCCTTCGATCTCGTCCAGGCGCGGCACGTGCATCTTCACGCCGCGTGCGGCGGCCAGGAAGCCGGGGCGCGGCGGCACGCCGGGGGCGGCCGCCAGGCCGCCGTGCAGCGCCATCGCCTGCGAGGCGTATTCGATCGCCACCGGCGCCAGCAGCCCGCCGGCGCCGCGCAGCGGGTTGGCGGGGTCGCGGTGGCTGGTGGCGCGGCAGCGGATGGTCTGTGCGTCCCAGGCCTCGCAGCGGTCCAGCAGGCACATCGTGCCGGCGTGCGGCACGCGCGCCGCGATCGCGGCGTGGTCGAGCAGCGCCGGGCCGCTCATCTGACACTCACTTTCAGCGTCATGCCGTCGAGGCCTTCGACGAGCACGGCGCCGCTGCGGCCGGCGGCCAGCGCCTGCAGCAGCGGCAGCGCGCGCGCGGCCGGGATCGAGGTGCGCAGCGCGTCCAGCGCGGCGTCGCCGCAGGCGGTGGGCTCGGCCGCGCCGACGAGGTCGATCGCGAGCGCCGGGCCGGGGCCCTGCGGCGCCAGCACGAAGGCCATGCCGAAGGTGTCGGACAGCGGGCGCTTGGCGTGCAGCGGCTCGGGGTAGGGCACGTCGCAGGCCACCAGCAGCACCGGGCGGCCGCCGGCCACGCACTGCGCGGCGGCTTCGAGCAGGCCGGCGCCGAAGCTGGCGTCGTAGGCGCCCAGGCTGGTCGACGGCGCCGTCGCATGCGCGGCGATGTGCCAGTAGCCGGCCGCCGCGTTGTGCACCGAGTTCGTGAAGCGCGTCGGCGACACCATGCGTTCCGGCGCGGCGAGCGCTTCGCACAGCGCGTGGCAGTTCGACGGCTCGCCGGTCGACGAGGTGAACACGGTGGGCAGCGCGGCCGCGTCCAGGCCCGACATCGCCACCGCCTGGTCAGCGACGACGATGGCGCACTTCACCACCGGCCCGGCGCGCCGCCGTTCGGTGGGCGGCAGGCGGCTCGGCGCCGGCACCACGGTGGCCGCGCGCTGCCAGCCGGCGGGGTCGCGCAGCAGCGCGGCGCCGCCCGCCCAGTCCGCCAGCCCGGGCCCGAGCAGCCCGATGCCCGCGACGTGCACGACGAGGCTCATGTGGCCCCCCAGGCGCTGCGCGCCGGCCCCCCGAGGGGGCATGAGCGCCTTCGGAGCGGCCGTGCGGCGCTCATCGCGCCCCCCCGAACACCAGGCAGGCGTTGCTGCCGCCGAAGCCGAAGGAGTTGCTGGCGACGACGCGCATCGGTTGCTGGCGCGCCTCGCGCAGGTAGTGGGCGTGCAGCGCGGGGTCGGGCGTGCGCAGGTTCAGGCCGGCGGGCGCCAGGCCCTGCTGCAGCGCCAGGATCGAGATCACCGCCTCCAGCCCGCCGGCGGCGCCCAGCGTGTGGCCGGTGAAACCCTTCGTGCTGCTGCAGGCGAGGCGGTCGCCGAAGACGGCGCGCACGGCCTGGTCCTCGGCGGCGTCGTTGCCGGGCGTGCCGGTGCCGTGCAGGTTCAGGTAGTCGACGTCGGCCGGTTGCAGGCCGGCGTCGGCGAGCGCGGCGCGCATCGCGGCCGCCGCGCCGGCGCCTTCGGGGTGCGGGCTGGACATGTGGTGGGCGTCGCTCGTCTCGCCGGCGCCGAGCAGCCAGGCCGCCGGTTGCGGCGACTCGCGCTCCACCAGCGCGAAGGCGGCGGCCTCGCCGATCGACAGGCCCGCGCGGTCGGCGTCCCAGGGGCGGCAGATGTCGCCCGACACCAGCTCCAGCGCGTGGAAGCCGTACAGCGTGGTCATGCACAGGCTGTCGACGCCGCCGACGATGGCCGCGTCGATCACGCCCAGCGTGATGAGCCGGTTCGCGTTCGCGAACACCTTCGCGCTCGACGAACACGCGGTGCTGACGACGAAGGCCGGCCCGGTGAGGTCGAAGCGCGCGCGCACGTAGCGCGCCACCGAGTAGGTGTTGTGCGTCTCGGCGTAGTGCAGGTCGGCGGGCAGCGCGCCGGTGGCGGGGTCGCGGTGGCGGTAGGCGATCTCGGTGGAGAGGATCGCCGACGTGCTGGTGCCCAGGAAGACGCCGATGCGCGCCGGCCCGAAGCGCGCGCGCGCTCGCCGCACCGCGGCGGCGAAGTCGTCGGCGCGCAGGCCGAGTTCGGCGAGGCGGTTGTTGCGGCAGTCGTAGGCCTCGAAACCGGCCGGCCAGGCGAGGTCGTCGACACCCTCGGCCACGCCGAGCCAGCTGCCGAGCGCGGCGGTCTCGAAGTCCTGCTGCGCGAGGCCGCTGCGGCCGGCCTGCAGTGCCGCCAGGTGCGCGTCGCGGCCGTGGCCGAGCGCGCTGACGGCGGTGAACTCGGTGATCGCGAGCGGCTTCATGCGCGGCCCGCCCCGGCGCCGGCGGCGCGGTCGGCCGCGCGGTCGGCGACGAGCAGCACGTTCGCGAACGGCGTGCCCTCGCTCATCGGCACCGGCTGCGCGGCAAAGCCCAGCCGCTGCAGCAGCGCCAGCCACTCGGCCACCGAGCGGCCCCAGGTCGGCGGCACCGTGTGGCCGCGCACCATCGTGACGACGCGGTCGACCCACTGGCTGACCGCGAAGCCGCGTGCGCTGGCCATGTCGCCGATGCGCAGCAGCAGGCGGCCGTTCGGCGCCAGCGCGTCGCGCACGCGCGCCAGCAGTGCTTCCTGTGCCGCGTGGTCGACGTAGTGCAGCACGTCGAGGATGACGACGAGGTCGCAGGGCGGCAGCGCCGCCTCACGCATGTCGGCGCAGACGAAGCTCGTCTGCAGCTTGAGGCCGGCAAGCGCGCCGCGCGCGCGCTCGACGTCGCGCGGCATCAGCTCGATGCCGGTGTAGGCGACGGCGCGCGGCGGCGCCGGCCAGCGGCCCGGCCAGGCGCCGGCGGCGACGAGTTCGTTGCAGCTCTCGAACAGGCTCGCCAGCAGGCTCTGGCCGCTGCCGATGTCGACGATGCGCGTGCGACCGCTCAGGTCGCCGCGTTCCAGCATGCCGCGGAACACCGGGTCGCGGCCGAGCTTGCCGCGCGCGAAGTGCCAGGCGAAGCGGCCCGACGCGCGGTAGCGCGCGGTGGCGGCGTCGTGCAGACGGCGCCAGGTGGTGTCGGCGTCGGGGGCGGGGCCGGCGGTCATCGTCTGGGAGCTCATGGTCGGGGGTGGCGCGGCGGCAGCGCGGCGGTCAGCGTCTCGGGGTGCAGGCCGGCGCCGCGGCAGCGTTCGGCCAGCGCCGGCAGCACGTCCAGCAGCACCGCGCGGCCGCTGCCGCTGCGGCGTGCGTGGCCGTCGTGCAGCAGCAGGATGTCGCCGCCGGCCAGGCCGCGCGCCAGCCTGGCCAGCACGCGGGCCGGGTCGGCCTCGCGGGTGTCGAAGCCGCGCCGCGTCCAGCTGACCAGGTGCAGCCCCAGCCCGTGCAGCACGGGGTCGAGGAAGGGGTTGCGCAGGCCGGCGGGCGCGCGGAAGGCATGCGGGCGGCAGCCGGTGATGTCGGCCAGGATCGACTGCGCGTCGCCGACCTCGCGCTCGAGGGCGCGCGGCCCCATCACCGAGAAGTGGTGGCGGTGGTGCGCGCTGTGGTTCTGCACGTCGTGGCCGGCGGCGACGATGCGGCGCACCAGCGCCGGCTGCTGGCGGGCGCGCTCGGCGATGCAGAAGAAGCTGGCGTGCCAGCCCAGCGCGGCCAGCGTGTCCAGCACCAGCGGCGTGGTCTCGGCGTCGGGGCCGTCGTCGATGGTCACGGCGATCGCGCCGCGCGCCACCGCGGCGGGCGGCAGGCGCTGCACGTTCGGGCCCAGGCCCTCGCTGCGCGGCCACAGGCCGGTGGCGGTGATCAGCACGTGGTTCAGCACCACGGCACCCAGCGCCCACGGTGCGGCCCCCGGCAGCAGCGCGGCGGCGCCGAGCGCGGCCGCGTGCACGCCGACGCTGGCGCGCAGCAGCGGCGGCCAGGGCCAGCGGGTCGGGGGGGAGGCGGTGGGGGTGGACAGCATCGGCGGATCGCCAAAAATTGTGTCACACGCCCTTATGACCTTCGGGGTGCAAAGGCGGCGGACAGCACGAGCGCGAGCAAGGTGCCCGGCGCGACCACCCGGCCGATGGCCGACAGCGCCGGCATCGAGGACATCGCGATCAGCGCGAACGACAGCACCGTCGTCAGGTTGGCGAGCATCAGCGAGGCCAGCGTGTCGTCGTCCGGGTGCGCCTGGTCGGCGAGCATGTTGAAGAAGAGCGCGTAGTTCGAGCCCACCGCCACCACGAGCAGCAGGCCGACGAGGTGCAGGATGCCCAGCGACACGCCCAGCGCCGCCAGCACGCCCATCGTCAGCAGCACCGCCAGCACCAGCGGCTGGCAGACGGCGAGCACGCGCCGCACCGAACGCAGCGCGAAGGCCACCAGCGCCAGCACGCCGAGCGAGCCGAACAGCGCCTGCGTCTGCGCCTCGTGCAGGTAGCGCGCGTACAGGCGGTCGAGCTCGGGCTTGATCTCGAGCATGGTCGTCTCCGGCACGCCCTGGATCGCGGCGGCGACGGCGGCCTTGTCGACCTCGGCGCCGACCGGCTGGATCGGCAGCAGCGCCGCCCAGCCGCCGTCGCCACGCCGGAACATCAGGGCCGACAGCAGCGGGGCCAGCGGGCCGGCGCGCGCCGACTCCGGCGTCGCGAGGTCGAGGGCGCGCGCCTTCTGCACCTCGTCGATGAAGGGCGCCAGGCGCTCGGCCTTCAGCGGGCCGCCGCGGGTGGCTTCGGTGAGCGCGGCCCGCAGCGCCTGGGCGTCGGGCAGCGCGGCGCGGCGTGCCTGCTGCGTGGCCTGGCTGGGCATCAGGCGCGTCACGCTCTCGAAGCCGGCGATCTTTCGCTGCTCGATCAGCGGCTCGAGCGCGGCGCTGGCGCGTTCGGCGCGCTGCAGCGTCTCTTCGGCGGTCGGGCCCTGCACGACGACGAGCGCGCCGGCGTCGGCCGAGCTGAGGTCGCCGCGCAGCGACTCGTCGAGCGCGATCGCCTCGCGCGGCACCGGCGACAGCGCGGCGAGGTCGGCGCGCCAGAGCTCGCCGCGCCACAGCAGCACGCCGACCGCCACCGCGCCCAGCAGCAGCCAGGCGCTGCGCGTGGCCGGCAACACCGCCATCGCGCGCGCCGCGAAGCGGCCGAGGTGGCGCCGCAGCCCCTGGCCGCGCGAGCCTTCGGGCATCAGCACCGGCAGCAGGAAGCGCGTGGTGATGGCCGCGGCCACCAGCCCGGTGACCGAGAACACGCCCAGCTGCGCCAGCCCCGGGAAGCCCGAGAACACGAGCGCGAGGAAGCCACACACCGAGGTCAGCACGCCCAGCCGGATGGTCGGCCAGCCGGTCGCCAGCCAGTGGCGCCAGCCGCGCTGCGCGCTGCCGGCGCCGCCGCCGTGGGCCTGGATCAGGTAGTAGATGGCGTAGTCGACCGCCTCGCCGATCAGCGTGGTGCCGAAGCCCAGCGTGATGCCGTGCACGCCGCCGAAGCCCAGCGCCACCGCGGCGATGCCGGCGACGACGCCGGTGCCCACCGGCAGCATCGCCACCACCAGCGCCAGCGGCGACGCGAAGGCCACCAGCAGCAGCGAGCACATCAGCAGCGTGCCGACGATCGCGAGCCACTGCACCTCGGCCTCGATGCGGGCGCGGCTGTCGACCGAGAACAGCGGCGTGCCGCTCATCTTCAGCGTCAGGCCCGGCGCCGCCACCTCGGCGAAGGTGCGGCGCACGCCGTCCATCGCGACCAGCTGCGCGTCGAGGTCGGCGCCTTCGGCCTTCACCACCGCCAGCAGCACGGCGCGGCCGCCGGCGCGCGCGGCCCAGACGCCGTCCTCGGTGCGCGGCGCGCTGACCGGGATCATGCTTTCGGCGATGCGCTGCGTCTCGCCGGTGGGGTCGCGCTCGAGCAGCGGCTTGAGCGCGTTGCCGGCCGGCGTGCCCAGCAGCGACAACGACTCGTCGATCGCGTCGGCCAGCCCCGCGGGCGTGAAACGCTCCGGCGTCACCGCCGGGCTCAGCAGGTAGCGGCGCTCGAAGACCCAGGTGCCGATGTCCTGCCAGGCGCTCTGGTCGCCGTTCTGCACCTGCTCGAAGAGGCCGCTGGCGCGCAGCTTCTGGCCGAGCGCGCGCGACGCCGCGCCGCGCTGCTCGGGCGTGCCGCCGTCGATGCCCAGCATCAGCGTGCGCGCCGGCAGGCCGCTCTTCAGCTGGTCGATCAGCATGCGCTGGCCGGCATCGGGGCTGGCCGGCAGGAAGGCGCTGAGGTCGGCGGTGAAGGGCGTGCGCGTGATCTGCCACGCCGCCAGCGCCACCGCGGCGAGCCAGAAGAAGACGACGATCGCGGCGCGCGAGCGCGCCACCCGGTGCGGCGTCATCTGCCGGCGACGGGTTCGACCTGCATCAGCGAGCGGTCGCCGCCGGCCAGGCGCAGGTCGATGCTGCGCACGTCGGTGCGCTGGCCGACGATGTCGATGCGCGCCACCTGGGCCGCCAGGCGGGCGTCGATCGGCACCAGCGCGAGCTGCCAGCGCGTGGGCGCGCCGGTGACTTCGGTCTTGAAGTGGCGCTGCAGCCGCGCCGCGTCGCCCGACAGCGTGCCGCGCACGGCGTCGACCAGGGCGGCCAGTTCGGGAATGGTGTTCAGCGCCATCGTGCGCGTGCGCCCGCCGCGCTTGAGGATCGCGGTGTCGCCCTGCACCTCCATCGATTCGGTGCGCGGCTCGGTCTGCACGCGCGTGAAGCGGTCGGGCGCGGCGAAGCTGAGCGTGCCGCGCGAGTACAGCGGCGTGTCAAGCGACGAGACGGTGCGCTCCTCGGTGAAGCGCGCCTCGGCGCTCTTGCGCTGCGCCAGCAGCGCCATCAGCGCCGGCAGGTCGAAAGCCTGCGCGGCAGCGGGCAGCGGCAGCAGCGCCGCTGGCAGCAGCGCGAGCAGGAGGATCGCGGCCCGGCGGCCGCGCTCAGCGAGGGTGGTCCTCATGCCAGAAGTCGAGGAAGTTGAACCAGTTGTACGGCGCGTCGCGCACCCGCGCCTCCATTCGCCCGACGTAGGCGACCATCGCCTCGCGCACCAGGCGGTCGCGCTCGGCGGGGTCGTCGGGCGGGTGGCTGAAGTCTGCCAGCGTCTCGAAGGTGATGTCGTAGCGGTTGCCGCCGCGGTACAGGCCGACCATGAAGATGACCTTGCGCTTGAGCAGCATCGCCAGCCGCAGCGGGCCGTCGACGAAGGGCGCCGGCACGCCCAGGAAGGGCAGCATCGTCGGCGTGGCGCGCAGCGCGTCGGCGGGCAGGAAGCGGTCGCCGAGCAGGCCGACGAGACCGCCCTGGTCGAGCCAGTCGCGGATCTGCAGCGTGCTGCCGCGCTGGCCGATCGGGATGATGCCGAGCTCGAACTCCGGCGCCACGGCCTGCAGCACGCGGTGGATCATGCGGGCGTTGTCGGGGTACATCACCATCGCCACGCGCAGCCCGGGGCGGGTGGCGCCCACCGCGTGCAGCGCCTCGAAGCTGCCCACGTGGCCGCCGAGCAGCACCGCGCCGCGCCCGTCGAGCAGCGTCTCGTCGACGAGCGTGTCGCCGACGATGTGCAGGTCGAACACGTCCATGCGCCCCTTGACGAACCAGATGCGGTCCAGCGCCACCGACGCGAACGCGTGCACGTGGCGGTAGCCGTCGGCGATGGTCGGCGTGCGGCCGAGCACGCGCCCGAGGTAGCGCTTGCTGTGGCGTCGCGCGGTCGGCGAGAACAGCACGTAGTACAGCGTGATCGGGTGCAGCACGAGGCGGGCGACGCGGCGCCCCAGGTGCACCGCGATCCACGCGATCAGCCAGAGCGCGAAGCGGTTGCTGCGCTCGCGCGCCTCGGTCCAGTCGGGGGGCGGCGGGGCCGCGGTGGAGCTCACGGGGCGACCCTCCGCACGGCGTGCTCCGGGATCCGCACTGGGGAGCGGCCCTGCACGATCATGCCGACAAGCTGCCGCGCGCGACCACGGTGTCGCCGCGCGTGACCTCGAAGGCGACGCCGCGGCCGGCGTCGGCGAGCTTCACGCGCACGCGCTGGCCGGGGCCGACCGGGGCGAGGAACTTGGCCTGGTCGATCGCCGGCGCGGCGCCCAGCTTCTGCGCCAGCGCCGGCTGCAGCGCCAGCGCCTCCATCACCCAGCCCAGCAGCACCACGCCGGGCAGCAGCGGGTGGCCGGGGAAGTGGCCGGCGAAGGCGGGGTGGTCGACGGGCACGGCGAACTCGGTGCCGTCCAGCCGCGCCAGCGTCTCGTGCGCGAAGCGCGCCAGCGTCTGCGCGGTGAGCTTGCCGGTGGCTTCGCGCGGGAAGCCGTCGACGTGGATCACGCGGCGCGGCACGAAGGCGGGCTCGAGCCGCTCGCGCAGCGCGGCGACGACGGCCTTGGCGTCGAGCGTGGGCGCGACGACGAAGGCGATCGGCCGCACGACGCCGTCCGGCGCCTCGTCGGGCAGCCAGAAGGCGCCGTCGTCGATGCCGTCGATGCGGTTGAGCTGGAAGTTCAGGTGCGCCAGCGAACTGCGCTTGCCGGCGACGTGGATCAGGTCGTTGGCGCGGCCGAGCAGCCGGAAGCGCGTGTCCGACAGCAGTTCCAGCACGTCGGCCTGCGGCGTCGGCGCGGTGACGTGGCCGCCCTGCACGAGGAAACGCTCGCCGTCGGCGCCGTCCTCGCGCCACAGGCGCAGCGCGCCGAGCGCGGCCCAGGTCTCGCCGTCCGTCGTGCGGCGCGCCGCCACCTGGCCGGCTTCGGTGCAGCCGTAGATCTCGACGAGGCGGCCGCCGAACGCGGCTTCGGCCTGCGCCGCCAGCTGCGGCGACAGCGGCGCTGTGGCCGACAGCACCAGGTCGACCGGCGGCAGTTCGACGCCGGCGAGCAGCAGCGTCTTCAGGTGGAACGGCGTCGTGACGAGGGCGCGCGGCCGCGGCACGCGCGCCAGCGCGGCCGCCACGTCGGCGGGGTAGAAGGGCCGGCCGGCGTCGAAGGCGGCGCCGCCCAGCAGCGCCAGCAGCACCGTCGACTCGAAGCCGTAGCTGTGCTGCGCCGGCACCGTGGCGACGATGTTCAGGCCGGCGATCGACGGCGTGCCCATCAGTTCGGCCAGGCGTTCGGCCTCGGCGGCGATGTTGGCGACCAGCGGGCCCCAGCGCTTGGCGTGCGGCTGCGGCGCGCCGGTGGAGCCGCTGGTGAGCAGGCAGACGGCCTCGTGCCCGGCCGCGATCGCCGGCACGCGCGTTGCCGGCACCGCGCCGGCCGCGCGCTCGACGCGGTGCACCGGCAGCGCCACCGGGTCGTCGTGGTCGACCAGGGCGTAGGGCGCCGGGCCGTCGCCCAGCTGCGCCAGCGTTTCCGGCAGCGCGTTCGGCGGCATCAGGCTGGTCTGGCCGCGCAGCAGCGCGGCGGCGAGGCCGAGCGCGAAGTGGTAGCGGTCCTGGCAGAGGTTGACCGGCCGGCCGGCCGGCAGGCGCTCGGCCAGCGCCTCGGCCTCGGCGACGAACTGCGCCGTGCTCACCGGCTGGCCGGCGCGCCACGCGAGCGGCGCCGCCAGGTCGCGGGCGGCGATCATCGGCAGCGGCAGGCTCATCGCGCCCCCGCCGAGTGCGACTGGTAGGCGCGCAGCGCATTCGCGATGCTGACGCGCTCGAATTCGGGGTGGCGGCGGTAGCGCATCAGGTGCTCGACGGCGAAGAGCGCGATGGCGGCCAGCGGCGTCAGCGCGTTGCAGAAGAACGACCACCACTCCCAGGGCGCCAGCGTGTACAGCAGCACCGAGATGACGACCATGGCGGCGAAGTACAGCGCCCAGACGCCGGTGAGCCAGCGCGTGTAGTCGCGCATCGCCTGGGTGAAGTTGGTGTGCACGCGCTCGCCGAGCATCGTGATGAGCGCCATCGAGCCCGGCCGCAGCGTCATCGCGAAGGTCCAGCAGAGCACCGCGTTGATGGCGCCGTGCTGCATGACGTACAGGCGCCGCACGTCGGCCACGCCGCCGTGCGCGACGACCGCCACGACGACGGCGATGCAGGCTGCCGCGAAGGCGAGGGTCGGCCAGTGGCGCCGCTTCAGCCCGGTGATGCCGATCGCCGCCAGCAGCGGGCCGAACAGCGCCGCCACCGTCCAGGGCTGGGCCGGCATGTGGATCATCAGCCAGTGCGACAACCAGCCATACCCGGCGAGGGCGATCACGGCGGCCAGGAGGCGCCAACCGGGCATGCGGCGCCTTACTTCGTGCGGTGCTGGGCGACGTGGGCGGCCAGGCTGCGCAGGGACTGGAAGATCTTGTGGTTGTTCTCGTCGTCCGAACGCAGCTGGAAGCCGTAGCGGTGCGAGATCTCGAGGGCGACTTCGAGGATGTCGATCGAGTCGAGGCCGAGGCCGTCGCCGAACAGCGGCGCGGCGGCGTCGATCTCGGCCGCCGGGGTCTCAAGGTTGAGCGCGTCGACGAAAAGCTGCGCGAGCTCGCGCTCGAGCGCCAGCTGCTCGGGGGACAGCGCGGCGGCGTCGGCGGAGGCGGAGGACTGCAAGGACACGGAATCAACTCCCACGGCACGGAAACCCCCGTGCCCAGAACCCGGCGATTGTAGGCGGGCGGCGGCCCGTGCCCGCCCGCCCGGGCGGCGGCGGGCCGCCCGGGTGGCGGCGGGCGTGACTTCCGAGCACCCGCCGCGCGGCCTCACATGCCGCGGAACAGGTGCGCGTACAGGCGGCTGGCGACCAGCGTCTCGGGGCGCTGGCGCAGCGCGAGGAAGACCTTGCCGGAGTCGTCGCGCCGCGCGCTGGCGATGCAGCGCGCCTGCACCACGGTGCCGCGGTGCACCTGCCAGAAGCGCGCCGGGTCCAGCTGCGGCAGCAGCTCCTTCAGCGAGGTGCGGATGAGGTGCTCGCCGTCGGCCGTCAGCACGCGCACGTACTTGTCGGCGGCCTCGAAGTACACCACCTCGTCGACCGGCACCAGGTGCACCAGGTTGCCGCTCTGCGCCTGGATCACCTCCAGCCGCGGCGCTGCCGCCGCCGGCGCGCCGAGCAGCCCGCGCAGCTGGCCGAGCGCCTGCTCCAGCGCCTGCGGCGCCGGCGCGCGGTCGGCCAGCCGGCGCTGCAGCCGCGCCACGCAGGCGGCCAGGCGCGGGCGGTCGACCGGCTTCACCAGGTAGTCGACCGCCTGCGCCTCGAAGGCGGCGAGCGCGTGCGCCTCGTAGGCGGTGACGAAGACGAGCAGCGGGAACGGCGTGCCGCCCGGCCAGTCCTCGGCCAGCGCCTGCGCCGCCTCGAGGCCGGTCTGGCCGGGCATGCGGATGTCCAGGAAGCAGACGTCCGGCCGCTCGGCCAGCGCGGTGGCCACGGCACGCTCGCCGTCGCCGACCATCGCGACGACGTCGAGCGCCGGCCAGACGGCGGCGAGGTCGGCGCGCAGGCCGGCGGCGAGCAGCGGTTCGTCCTCGGCGATGAGGGCGCGTGGCGTCATGTGGTCTCCCAGGGCAGTTCGATGCGGGCGAGGGTGCCACCGCCTTCGGCCGGTGCCAGCGCCAGCGAGGCGCGCACGCCGTACTGGGCGGCGAGCCGTTCGCGCACCTGCGCGACGCCGAAGCCGTCGGCGCGCGGCGTCGCGGACAGGCCGACGCCGCCGTCGCGCACCGTGAGCACGAGGCGTGCGCCCTCGCGCGCGGCGGTCACCTCGATGTGGCCGCCTTCCACCTTCGGCTCCAGCCCGTGCTGGATGCTGTTCTCCACCAGCGGCTGCAGCAGCAGCGCCGGCACCGGGCGCTGCGCCAGCGCCGGCGGCAGCGTCAGCGTCACCGCCAGCCGCGGACCCATGCGCACGGCCATCAGCGCGAGGTAGTCGTCCAGGCGCGCGAACTCGTCGGCCAGCGTGTGCGTGCCGGCGCGCGACGCCGACAGCGTGGCGCGCAGGTAGGCGATCAGGTGGTCGAGCATGGCCTGCGCGCGCCCGGCGTCCAGGCCGATCAGCACGCGCAGGTTGGCCAGCGTGTTGAACAGCATGTGCGGCTCCAGCTGCGACTGCAGCAGCCGCAGCTCCGCTTCGCGCGCCTGCCGTGCGAGCGCTTCGCCGCGGCCGCGCTGGTAGAAGTAGGCGACGAAGGCGATGCTGATCGCGACCGACGAGACCAGGAGCCCGGTGAAGCGGTTCGGGTTCAGCTGCAGCAGTTCCCAGGTCGAGCGGCCGGCGTAGGCGTCGCCCACCAGCGTGCCGCCGACGTAGCCCAGCGTGATGCCGAACACGAGCATCAGCGCCGAGCGTGCCGGCGAGGGCCAGTACTTCGGCGGCTCCAGCCGCAGCAGCCGGCGCAGCGGGTAGCGGGCGAAGTCGACCGCGGTCCAGATGAACAGGCTGATCGCGATCGAGTAGACCATCGCGACGTCGAGCCGGCGCGGCTGCGTCGGGCTCATCAGCCAGTTCATCAGCCCGATGACGATGGACAGCGACGCCACGATCGCCAGCCGCGCCGCCAGCGGCCGCCACTGGTCGGGCGGCACGATGCGGGCGAAGGCGGCGCGCAGGCGGTTCGTCATGGACTCAATCCTGCCCGAGATGGCGGCGGTGGAAGTCGCGCAGCGCTGCGTGCGCCTCGGCCAGGCGCCGCGGGTCGAAGCCCGGCGCGGGCTCGCCGCCGCGCAGGAACTGGCGCGCCACCGGGCGCGCGATCGCCTCCGGCCAGGGCGACAGCAGGTTGAAGTGGCCGGCGCCGTCGAGATCCGCCAGCAGTTCGCAGCGCGTGCAGTGACGCCGCATGTGGTCGGCGTGGAAGGCGGGCGCCAGCACGCCGTCGGCCCCGGCGCGCACCAGCCCCACCGGCACGCGGATGCGCGCGAGGCTGGTGGCGTCGAACACCGCCGCCACCGGCACCGCCAGCGTGACCGCCGCGATGCGCGGGTCGGGCCGCGGGTCGAAGGCGCCATCCGCGCCGGCCGGCGGCGTGCGACCGCCGTGGCGCGCCGTCACGGCGGCCGGCAGGAAGGCCTCGGGCACGCCGCGTCCACGCTCGAAGCTGGCGCGGCGCTCGGCCTGGCGCGCCGGGTCGAGCGCGCCGTTGAAGCAGAAGGCGATGTCGGCCTCGAGGTTGGCGTTGCAGTGGCGCAGCAGGTCCAGCACGCGCCACTGGGCGCCGGCGAGCGCCAGCCCGGTCACGCCGCCGGCCGACATGCCGTGCACGCCGACGCGGTCGAGCTTCAGGCGCGGCGCCCAGCGGGGGTCGGCGGCGAGCGCGTCGATGACGCGGCTCACTTCGCCAGGGCGGCGCTGCCACGATTCGGGCCCGGCCTTCGACGTGTCGGCGAAGTTGTCGCCGGCGTGCAGCGGCTGGGCGACGACGAAGCCGGCGCGCGCCAGCGTGGCCGCGAGGTCGTGGTCGACGGTCGCGCTGCCGCCGGTGCCGTGCGACAGGACGACGAGCCGCCGCGGCGCGCCGGCGGCGAGGGCGGCGTCCGGCGCGACCGTCAGCGTGACCGGGCCGAAGTGCTGCGGGCTGGCGACGGCGGCCGTCGGGTAGGTCAGCGTCACCGGCATGCCGCCGGCGTCGAACTGCGCGAGGCCGATCTGGGCGCCGGCGGTGCCGCTGGCAAGGGCGGCGGCCAGCAGCAGGGTGGTGCGTCGCATGGTGGTGCTCCTCACAGCGGGGCGGCGACGAGGCGGCGCAGGCCGAGCGCACGGCCCAGCAGCAGCCCGCTGATGGCGCCGTAGGCCGCTGCCATCGGCAGCGCGACCGCGGGGTCGGCGCGCCACACCGGGTGCATCGCCAGCGCCACGCCGCCGGCATAACGCAGGCTGAAGACCGCCAGGATGACGACCAGCGGCAGCACGCTGCCCGGCAGCACGAGGCGCTGCGCGGCGGCGTCCCAGCGCACGCCGGGCTGCGGCGGCAGCCGGCGCGCCAGCGTCGTCGTGACGAGCGCCGCCTTCGCCCAGACCAGCAAGGCCAGCGCCGGCATCGTGGAGGACTGCGCCGTCGACCACAGGCCCAGCGCCAGCAGCACGCCGGGCAGGATGAAGAGTTGCGCCTGCGTGACGCGGCGCTCGCGCCACTGCGCCAGGCCCAGCGCCAGCAGGCCGGCCAGCAAGGCCCAGACCCAGGTGGGCGTGCGGCTGAGGATCTCGTGAATCATGGGGGTGCTCCTGCGCCGCGAAAGGGGCGGCATGGACGAGAGCATCGGCGGCCCGCGCCCGCCTGCCGAGCGCCGCGCGACGAAAGCGCGCCGGCCGGCGCGAAACGACGGCGGCGCGGCGCCGGGCGGTCAGCCGGCGGCGGCCCAGGCCGCCCGCAACGCCTCGATGCGGGCCCGGTTCACGCCCAGGTCGCTGCGCCCCACGCGCGAGGCCGAGCGCAGCTGCACCACGCCGGCGGCGGGGTCGAACCAGAACTCGGCGTCGTCGACGAAACGCAGCCAGCGTGTCGTGAAGCGCGCGTACACGTAGTCGGCGCGGGCTTCCACGATCTCGGCGCCCGGCAGCGCCGCGACGGCGTCGCGCAGGCGCGCCATCGTCGTGGCGGCATCGCCCCTGGCCGGCAGCGGCGCGATCTGCGCCGCCGCCGCCTGCGGGTGGCCGGGCCAGAGCCCGGCCTGGCTGCTGACGCTGTTGGGCGACTCCGACGGCGGCGCCAGGCGGCCGCCCTGCACCCCGAGCGTGGCCGGGGCGCTGCCCTGCAGCAGGCCCGCCTGCCCGGCGCCCAGGGTCAGCAGCGCGACGAGGGCGACGGCGGCGAACAGGCGCAGACCCCAGCGAAGCACGGCCGGGCGTCAGCGGCGTCGGCCGCCGAGCAGCGAGCCGAGCACGCCGCGGATGATCTCGCGCCCCACCGCCGAGCCGATGCTGCGCACCGCCGACGTCGCCGCCGCCTCGGCCAGGCCGGGCTTGCGCCCGCCGCGCGGGCCGGTGCTGCCGAACAGCACGTCCTTCAGGCCGCCCATCACGCCACCGCCGTCGTCGGCCGGGGCGGGCGCGGCGCCGCCGCCCGCGGGCGCGCTGCCGGCCATGCCGCCACCGGCGGGCGCCGGCGCCGCAGCGCGGCCCTTGATCTTCTCGTACGCCGACTCGCGGTCGACCGTCTTCTCGTAGGTGCCGGCCACCAGCGAACCGGCGAGCAGCGCCTTGCGCTGCTCCGGCGTGATGGGGCCGATCTGGCTGCCCGGCGGCAGCACGAAGGCGCGCTCGGTCACGGTTGGCCGGCCCTTGGCGTCGAGGAAGCTGACCAGCGCCTCGCCGACGGCGAGCTCGGTGATGGCGATCGCCATGTCGCCGATCTTCGGGTTCGCGCGCATCGTCTCTGCCGCCGAGCGCACCGCCTTCTGGTCGCGCGGTGTGAAGGCGCGCAGCGCGTGCTGCACCCGGTTGCCGAGCTGCGCGAGCACGGTCTCGGGCACGTCGAGCGGGTTCTGCGTCACGAAGTAGACGCCCACGCCCTTGCTGCGCACCAGCCGCACGACGAGCTCGATGCGTTCGACCAGCGCGCCCGGCGCGTCCTTGAACAGCAGGTGCGCCTCGTCGAAGAAGAACACCAGCTTGGGTTTGTCGAGGTCACCCACCTCGGGCAGCATCTCGAACAGCTCCGACAGCATCCACAGCAGGAAGGTGGCGTACAGCCGCGGCGCGTTCATCAGCTTGTCGGCGGCGAGGATGTTGACGACGCCCTTGCCGTCCACCGTCTGCATGAAGTCGGCGATGTCGAGCATCGGCTCGCCGAAGAACTTGTCGCCGCCCTGTTCCTCGATCTGCAGCAGCCCGCGCTGGATGGCGCCGATGCTGGCAGCGCTGACGTTGCCGTACTCGGTGGTGAAGTCCTTCGCGTTGTCGCCGACGAACTGCAGCATCGCGCGCAGGTCCTTCATGTCCAGCAGCAGCAGGCCCTGGTCGTCGGCGATCTTGAAGACGAGGTTCAGCACGCCGGCCTGCGTCTCGTTGAGCGCGAGCATGCGCGCCAGCAGCAGCGGGCCCATGTCGGACACGGTGGCGCGCACCGGGTGGCCCTGCTCGCCGAAGACGTCCCACAGCGTGGCCGGGCAGGCGAAGGGCTCGGGCGCCGGCAGGCCGCGTTCCTTGATGATGGCGGCCACTTTCGGCGCCAGGCTGCCGCTCTGCGTGATGCCGGTGAGGTCGCCCTTCACGTCGGCCATGAAGACCGGAACGCCGATCTTGCTGAAGTTCTCGGCCAGCGTCTGCAGCGTGATCGTCTTGCCGGTGCCGGTGGCGCCGGTGATCAGGCCGTGGCGGTTGGCCAGCGCGGGCAGCAGCTCGCAGGCGATGTCGCCATGCTGGGCGACGAGGATCGGGTCGGGCATGGAAGGCACTCCGGCGGCGTACAGGCGACGCGCGGGAGTCTAGCCCGAGCCGGCGGGCCCGATCAGGCGGTGGCGTCCTCCGCCGCGTGGCGGCAGCAGGCGTGGATGAAGTCGACGACGCGCGCGCCGTCGAAGCGCGCCGCCGGCAGGCCGGGCGCGTAGCCGAAGGCGCTGCGCAGCGCCGCTGGCACCTGCTCGGGCAGGCGCAGCGCCATCCACTCGTCGGCGAACAGGCGCTCGCGCACCGGCGCGCGCAGGCGCAGTTCGAGCGCGCTGTGGCGCGGGTCGGCGGCGATCGCGCGGTAGCGCTCGTCGACGCGGTGGGCGTCGCCTTCCAGCACCTGCAGGAAGTAGCCGTCCAGCACCAGCAGGCCGCCGGTGAGGCCGTGGCGGCTGTTGCGGTTGACCGACAGGCGCACGAGGTCGTAGACGTCGGCGTTGGTCAGGCCCGGCCGGGCGCGGCTCACGTAGGCGATGCGTTCGATCATGCGCGGCGCTCCTCGGCCGGCGGCGCGCCGCCGGCCAGGCGTTCGATCAGGCCCGGCACCTCGGCGGCCGGACGCGGCTTGCTGAACAGGTAGCCCTGCACCTCGGAGCAGCCCTCGGCCGAGACGATGCGCAGCTGCTCAGCCGTCTCGACGCCTTCCACGGTGGTGGCCATGCGCAGGCTGCGGCCGAGGCCGGTGACGGCGCGGATGATCGACAGCGCCTCCGGGTCGTGCGCGGCGTCGGCGACGAACGAGCGGTCGATCTTGATGCGGTCGAACGGGAAGCTGCGCAGGTAGCTGAGCGACGAGTAGCCGGTGCCGAAGTCGTCCATCGCGACCTGCACGCCCAGCGCGCGCAGCGCCGCCAGCGTGCCGATCACGCCCTGCGTGTCGTGCAGCATCGCCGACTCGGTGATCTCGATCTCCAGCCGCTGTGGCGGCAGGCCGCTGTCGGCGAGCGCGGCCTCCACGTCCTGCAGCAGCGAGCCGCGGCGCAGCTGCACCGCCGACACGTTGACCGCCACGCGCACGTCGGCCGGCCAGGCGCAGGCGTCGGCGCAGGCGCGCTGCAGCACCCAGCGGCCGATCGGCACGATGAGGCCGGTCTCCTCGGCGAGCGGAATGAAGTCGGCCGGCGACACGCCGCCGCGCGCCGGGTGGCGCCAGCGCAGCAGCGCCTCGACGCCGCTGACGCGCCGGCCGTCCAGGGCCACCTGCGGCTGGTAGGCGAGCTCGAACTCGCCGGCGTCGAGCGCGCGGCGCAGGTCGGCTTCGAGGCCGCGGCGCGCCTGCACGCGGGCGTCCATCTCGGGCTCGAAGTAGCGGAAGGTGCCGCGCCCGTCCTCCTTCGCGCGGTAGAGCGCGAGGTCGGCGCTGCGCAGCAGGCGGTCGGGGTCGGCACCGTCGAAGGGCGCGACGGCGATGCCGATGCTGCTGCCGATGTGCACCGGGTGGCCGTCGATGTCGATCGGCTGCGCCAGCGCGGCGACGATGCGGCGTGCCAGCGCGGTCGAGGCCACCGGCTGGTCGACGCCGGCCTGCACGACGGCGAACTCGTCGCCGCCGAGCCGCGCCACCAGGTCGGACTGGCGCACGCACTGGCGCAGCCGCGCGGCGACGACGCGCAGCACCTCGTCGCCGGCGGCGTGGCCGAGGCTGTCGTTGACGGGCTTGAAGCGGTCCAGGTCCAGGCACAGCAGTGCCGCTTCGCCGCCGCGCGCGCCGCGCGCCAGCTGGCGCTGCAGTTCCTCGACCAGCGCGGCGCGGTGCGGCAGGCCGGTCAGCGGATCGTGGCGCGCCTGGTGCTCGATGTGCGAGTGCGCACGCCGCTGCTCGGTGACGTCCTCGTGCAGCGCGACGCAGCTGCCGTCGGCCTCGCGCGACACCGCCACCTCGATCGTGCGGCCGTCGTCCATCGCCCACTCGCGCAGCCGCGTGCCGGTGCCGGCGTCCTGGCCGCGTTCGCGGCTGGCCGCCGTTTCCTGGCCGCGGGTGGCGGCGCGGATGGCGCTGAAGGGCGTGCCGGGGCGGCCGAGCTCGGGCGGCAGCTGCCAGAGTTCGAGGTAGCGGCGGTTCGCCAGCAGCAGCCGGTCGGCGGCGTCGAACATGCACATGCCCTGCGGCAGCCGCTCCAGGGCGGCGCGCAGCAGCGCATTCTCGCGCTCGAGGCTGGCCAGGCGCAGCAGCTCTTGGGGCGGTAGGTCTCGGTGCATCGGCGTCGCGGCGGGCCGGCGCCGGCACGCTGCCGACCCCAGGCGTCTACCGTTTTCGGCCGTTCCGGGTGCGGACTTGAGCCCGCGGCGCCGGCGCGCCGCCGCCCTCGTCGATCGGGAAGCGGTGCGGCGTCGTGTAGCGGCCGGTGGGCTGGCGGCCGGCGAAGCTCTCGAAGTAGTCGTACCAGTGCAGCGCCGAGACCCAGATCGCCTCCGGGCAGGAGGCGCGCGACTCCATGCCGGGCGTGAGGTCGAAGCGGGCGGCCGCGAAGGCGGTCTCGAGCATGCAGGCGCTGGGCAGGCCGATGCCGTCGGTCAGCGGGTTCGGCGTGCGCGCCGCGCCCCAGGCGAAGGCCAGCCAGCGCAGGATGTGCTCCAGCGCGTCCAGCGTGGCGCGGCCGTGCTGGAAGGCCTGCACCTTCTCGAGGATCTGCGCCTGCGGCACCGGCAGCGCGATGACGGCGACGTTGGGCCAGCGGCGCGCGTCGGCGAAGTCTTTCAGCGGCCGCTCGACGACGCCGTTGGTGCGCGTGGCCAGCGGGCCGTCGGCCGGCTGCAGCAGCGGCACGTGCACGGCCTTCGCGCGCGCCACGCTCAGATCGCGCAGCTTCACGAGCGCCGCCTCGGACCAGAACGAGGGCAGCATGTCGCGCCGCAGGTGCGACTGCGCCACGCGCAGCCGGAAGCTCAGCGTGTCGCTGCCGCCCAGCAGCAGCAGGTAGGTCCACTCGTCGGGGCCGCCGCTGCCCATCTCGCCGACGGCGCGCGTGGCCCACTGCAGGTTGTCTTCTTCGGCGCCGCGCTCCAGCTCCTTGAGCAGGCGGTTGCGGCCGTGGCTGGTGGAACGCAGTTGGCGCAGCATGTCGGCTTCCTTCTACAGGGGGAGCAGCGTGAACGGCCCGGTGGTCTCGGGCCGCGCGACCGCGGGGTCGGGGTGGATGGCGTGGTAGCTGACGCGCAGCTCGAGGCCGCGCCCGGCGCGCGTGAACTGCAGCAGCGCGACCTGGTCGCCGCGGCGGCCGAACACCTGCGTCGGCGCGAAGCGCCGCGCGCGCCCGAAGCGCGCCGGCGGCGTCAGTGGTTCCGCGTGGCGCGGCCAGGTCTGGCGGCGGCCGAAGAGGCCACGCAGCGTGTTCGCGAGCTGCGCCTTCTGGTCGGCGAACGGCGTCTCGATCAGGCGCGACGGCGAGCAGATCACCTCGTGCAGCAGGCGCCGCCCGCTGGGCAAGTGCAGCGCTTCGCAGACGCGGCCCCAGTGCACGTCGCCGGTGGCGTAGACCACCGGCACGCCGGCGTCGGCCAGGCGTTCGAGCGTGCGCTCGACGACATCGAACTGCGCGTAGTTCGACAGTTCGGCGTCCTTCAGCTTCGCGTCGCCGTCGCTCGGGCGCTCGACGAACAGCGCCTGGCCGCTGGCGAGCAGGCCGATACGCGGCGTGGCGCTGCCGCGCGCGGCCAGCAGGTCGGCTTCCCAGGCGGCGAGCGCGGCGACGGCATCGGCGGCCATCAGGCCCTGCGGCGCGGCCGGGTCGTCGCGGCGCGCGCAGCGCGTGTCCAGCACCAGCATCGCCAGCGGCGCCACGTCCACCCGCCAGGCCGCCGGCGCGCTGCCCGGCGCGCCGCCTTGCTGGTAGTCCTCGTACAGGGCCTGGGCGGCGGCCTGCCACATCGCGCGCCGTGCCGGCGTCCAGGTGCCGGGCAGCTGCACCTGCTTGAAGGGGTAGTTGTTCCAGAACTCGTGGTCGTCCGGGATGCACAGCGCGGGCGCGCGCGTCAGCACCGGTTCCAGCCCGGCGATGCCGAGCGCGGACGAGGTCCAGTTGCGCCGGTACTTGTCGCCCAGCACGTTCGACAGTGCGGGCTCGCTTCCGGGCAGGTCCTCGAACAGCGGCAGGTCGAGATAGACCTGGTCGCCGGCGAGCAGCGTCATGTGCGGGCGCACCGGCAACTGGCCGACGATGGTGCCGAGCAGCCCGCCGGCGTCTTCCGGCTGGAAGTAGCACGACGCGAGCAGCAGGTTGAAGCTGCCGTCCAGCGCCGCCGGCACCTCGGCCGGCGGCGTGTGCACCGCGCGTTCGATGCGCACGCCGCCGGCCGCGATGGCGATGCGGTGTTGCCGGTCGGCCCCCAGCGAGGCCAGCCGCACGACGGCCTGGTGGTTGCACGGCCGGCCGGCGGCGCCGGTCGTGCGGTCGCGGATCGGTCGCCAGGCCACCGCCTCCAGCGGGGCGGCGGGCGCGCCGTTCACCGTGAACGCCGGCGCCGGCGGCGCTTCGGTGCCGAAGGCGCCCAGCCACAGCCGCAGTTCGCCGGCGGGCGCGATCTGGGGCCAGGCGCTGAGCATCATGGGTCGCGTTTGTACGCGCCGGCGCGCCCGCCGGCATCCCCAAGAGTACCCACCCCCCGACCGCCTAGAATCAGGCCCCCGAACGCAGATCACCGAGCGAGACGACACGCATGGCCGGACACTCCAAATGGGCCAACATCCAGCACCGCAAGGGCCGCCAGGACGAGAAGCGCGGCAAGGCCTGGACCCGCGTCATCCGCGAGATCATGGTCGCGGCGCGGCTGGGCGGCGGTGACACGTCGGCCAACCCGCGGCTGCGGCTGGCGGTCGAGAAGGCGAAGGCCGTCAACCTGCCGGTCGACACCGTCAAGCGCAACATCGACAAGGCCACCGGCAACCTCGAAGGCGTCAGCTACGAGGAGATCCGCTACGAGGGCTACGGCATCGGCGGCGCGGCGATCATCGTCGACTGCATGACCGACAACCGCGTGCGCACCGTGGCCGAGGTGCGCCACGCCTTCAGCAAGCACGGCGGCAACCTGGGCACCGAAGGTTCGGTGGCGTTCCAGTTCAAGCACTGCGGCCAGCTCGTCTTCGCGCCCGGCACGAGCGAGGACGCGGTGATGGAAGCCGCGCTCGACGCTGGCGCCGAGGACGTGATCACTGGCGAGGACGGGAGCATCGAGGTGCTGACCCCGCCGTC
This sequence comes from Pseudomonadota bacterium, assembly GCA_963204815.1. Classification (GTDB taxonomy): domain Bacteria; phylum Pseudomonadota; class Gammaproteobacteria; order Burkholderiales; family Burkholderiaceae_C; genus Rubrivivax. The sequence goes on from CAUJHQ010000068.1 coordinate 84,723, forward strand.
GGAGTTCGAGGCTGTGAAGCTGGCGCTCGAGTCCAAGGGCCTGAAGCCCGAGATTGCCGAAGTGACGATGCGCGCCGAGAACACCATCGAGCTCGCCGGCGACGACGCCGCGCGCATGCAGAAGCTGCTCGACGTGATCGAGGATCTCGACGACGTGCAAGAGGTCTATCACAACGCCGAGATCGCCGAATGAAGGTGCTGGTGATCGGGTCGGGTGCGCGCGAGCACGCGCTCGCCTGGAAGCTGTCGCAGAGCCCGCGCGTGCAGATGATCTACGTCGCGCCGGGCAACGGCGGCACCGCCGCCGACCCCAACCTGCGCAACGTGCCGATCAGCGACCCCGAGGCGCTGGCCGACTTCGCGGCGGCCGAGAAGATGGTGCTCACCGTCGTCGGCCCCGAGGCGCCGCTGGCGGCCGGCATCGTCGACTTGTTCAAGAGCCGCGGCCTGCGCATCTTCGGCCCCACGAAGGCGGCGGCGCAGCTGGAGAGCAGCAAGGCCTTCGCGAAGGAATTCATGCAGCGCCACGGCATCCCGACCGCGCTGTACGCGAGCTTCACCGACGCCGCCGCGGCGCATGCCCACGTCACGAAGCACGGCGCGCCGATCGTCGTCAAGGCCGACGGCCTGGCGGCCGGCAAGGGCGTGGTCGTCGCGCTGACGGCCGACGAGGCGCACGCCGCCATCGACGGCATGCTGTCGGTGCCGGGCGGCCGCGTCGTCATCGAGGAGTTCATGGACGGCGAGGAGGCGAGCTTCATCGTCGCCTGCGACGGCCAGCACGTGGTGCCGCTGGCCACCAGCCAGGACCACAAGCGCATCTTCGACGGCGACCAGGGCCCCAACACCGGCGGCATGGGCGCCTACTCGCCGGCACCGGTGGTCACGCCCAACGTGCACGCCAAGGTCATGCAGGAGATCGTGCTGCCGACCATCGCCGGCATGGCCAAGGAAGGCATGCCGTTCACCGGCTTCCTCTACGCCGGACTGATGATCGATGCCCAGGGCCAGCCGCGCACGGTGGAGTTCAACGCGCGCCTGGGCGACCCCGAGGCCGAGGTCATCCTGATGCGCATGAAGAGCGACCTCTTCGACCTGCTGATGCACGGCGCCGAAGGCACGCTCGACAAGGCCGAGGTGCAGTACGACCGCCGCGTCGCGCTGGGCATCGTGATGGCCGCGGCCGGCTACCCCGGCACGCCGCGCAACGGCGACCCGATCACGAACCTGCCCGCCGCGCGCGAGGACCTGATGGTCTTCCACGCCGGCACCAAGGCCGCCGACGGCCACGTGCTCAGTGCCGGCGGCCGCGTGCTCTGCGTGACCGCGCTCGCCGACTCGGTGCGCCAGGCGCAGCAGCGCGCGCTGGACGCGGTGCGCCAGGTCCGCTTCGAAGGCGCGCAGTGGCGCAACGACATCGGCCACCGCGCGATCCGGCATTGAACGCGCCCGCGGCCGCCGAGCCGACCGAACTGACCGCCCGGCCGCTGCAACTGCGCGGCAGCCGGATCGCGCGCGCCGTGCTGCGCCTGGCCGGCTGGCGCGTGCAGTTCGACGGCCTGCCCGCGCGGCAGGGCGTGGCCGTGCTGTACCCGCACACCTCGAACTGGGACTTCGTCGTCGGCCTGCTCGCCAAGTGGGCGGTCGGCCTGCCGGTCACGTTCTGGGGCAAGGACACGCTGTTCCGCGTGCCGCTGTTCGGCCGCTGGCTGCGCTGGCTGGGCGGGCTGCCGGTGCGCCGCCACGCGCCGCAGGGGGCGGTCGGCCAGATGATCGACGCCATGCGCGATGCACGCGATCAGGGCCGCTTCATGTGGCTGGCGCTCGCGCCCGAAGGCACGCGCGCCCGCACCGAGGGCTGGCGCACCGGCTTCTACCGCGTGGCGTTCGCCGCCGGGGTGCCGGTCGGCCTGATCCTCGTCGACTACGCGAACCGCTGCGTCCGCGTCGACAGCTTCTGGCGCCTGTCGGGCCAGATGCACGCCGACCTGGCCGTCTTCGCCCGCCGCCTGGCCGATGGCCGCGGCCTCCGTCACCACCTGGCCGCACCCGTGCGCCCGCTGTAGAAAACCGCACCACGCCATGACCGACACCGTTGCCGTCCGCGAATACCTGCTCGGCCTGCAAGGCCGCATCGTCGGCGCCCTGCAGCAGGAGGACGGCAAGCCATTCCTGTCCGACGGCTGGCAGCGCGAACCCGGCGGTCGTCTCGAAGGCGACGGCCTCTCGCAGCTGGTGGAAGAGGGGAACCTGCTCGAACGCGGCGGCTGCAACTTCAGCCACGTGAAGGGCCAGCAGCTGCCGCCTTCGGCCACCCAGCACCGGCCCGAACTGGCCGGCGCGCGCTTCGAGGCGATGGGCGTCTCGCTCGTCATGCACCCGCGCAACCCGCACGTGCCCACCGCGCACATGAACGTGCGCATGTTCGCCGCCCTGCCCGAAGGCAAACCGCCCGTCGTCTGGTTCGGCGGCGGCATGGACCTCACGCCGTACTACGGCCGGGAAGAGGACGCTCGCCACTTCCACCGCACCTGCGCCGACGCGCTGGCGCCGCACGGCGCCGACAAGTACCCGCGCTTCAAGACCTGGTGCGACGAGTACTTCTTCCTGAAGCACCGCAACGAGCCGCGCGGCGTCGGCGGCATCTTCTTCGACGATTTCAGCGAAGGCGGCTTCGAACCCGGATTCGCGATGATCCGCAGCGTGGGCGACGCCTTCATCGACGCCTACCTGCCGATCGTGCAGCGCCGCCGCGGCGACGCCTACGGCGAGCGCGAGCGCGACTTCCAGGCCTACCGGCGCGGCCGCTACGTCGAGTTCAACCTCGTGTTCGACCGCGGCACGCTGTTCGGCCTGCAGAGCGGCGGCCGCACCGAGAGCATCCTGATGTCGATGCCGCCGGTGGTGAAGTGGCGCTACGACTGGAAGCCCGAGGCGGGCACGCCGGAGGCGCGCCTGTACACGGACTTCCTGCGCCCGCGCGACTGGCTGTCCGAGTGAGCAGACGCATCGGTCTCTTCGGAGGCACCTTCGACCCGGTGCACAACGCGCACCTCGCGCTGGCGCGCTCGGCACGCGACGACCTGCACCTGGACGAACTGCGCTGGGTGCCCACCGGCCGGCCATGGCAGAAAGCGCGCACCATCACCGACGGCGCGCACCGCGAGGCGATGGTGCGGCTGGCCATCGAAGGCGAGCCGCGCATGGTGCTCGACCGCACCGAACTCGAGCGCCAGGGCCCGAGCTACACGCTGGACACCGTGCGCGAGGCGCAGGCGCGCGAGCCCGGCGCCACCTGGTTCCTCGTCATCGGCCAGGACCAGTACGCCGGCCTGCACACCTGGAACGGCTGGCGCGACCTGCTCGGCCGCGTCGTGCTGGCCGTCGCCAACCGGCCGGGGCCGCTGGCGCCGGTCGACCCCGAGGTCCTGCGTTGCCCGCACCAGAGCGTGCCGCTGGCCATGCTGGACATCTCCGCCACCGACATCCGCGCCCGCGCGGCGGCCGGTCTCGACATCTCGTCACTGGTGCCGCCGCAGGTGGCGCGCTATATTGACTCGCACCGGCTGTACGCAGCCAAATCCGGGAGCTGAATGGACATCCGCAAGCTGCAGCGCGCCATCGTCGATGGCCTCGAGGACGTGAAGGCGCAGAACATCGCCGTCTTCAACACCGAGCACCTCTCGTCCATGTTCGAGCGCGTGATCGTCGCCTCGGGCACCAGCAACCGGCAGACCAAGGCCCTGGCCGCCAGCGTGCGCGACAGCGTCAAGGCGCGCGGCTTCCCGGTGCTCAGCACCGAGGGCGAGGACAACGGCGAGTGGATCATCGTCGACTGCGGTGCGGCGGTCGCGCACATCATGCAGCCGGCCATCCGCGACTACTACCACCTCGAGGAAATCTGGGGCGGCAAGGCGGTGCGCATGAAGGTCGCGGCCGGCGACGTCAAGCTGGTGAAGGCCTCGGAGCCGGCGCCGCCGCTGGGCCGTTCCAACGCCGCGCGCAAGGGCCAGGCCGCGGCGGCGCGTGAAGCGGCACCGCCGCCCGCCGCGAAGAAGAAGACGGTGGCGAAGAAGGCCGCGCCCGCGAAGTCGGCCGGCCGCAAGGTCGTCGCGAAGAAGGTCGCCGCGAAGAAGGCGCCGGCCAAGCGCAGCACGGCCCCGGCCAAGAAAGCCCCGCGCACCCGCTGAGCCGGCATGAAGCTGCTGGTCGTCGCCGTCGGCCAGCGCCCGCCCGACTGGGCCGACGCCGCCTGGGCCGACTTCGCCAAGCGCTTCCCGCCCGAGATGCGGCTGGAACTGAAGGCGCTGAAGACCGAGCCGCGCCACGGCGGCAGGACGGCCGCGCAGTGCATGGCCGCCGAGGCCGAGCGCATCGAAGGCGCGCTGCCGAAGGGCGTGCGGCGCGTCGTGCTCGACGAGCGCGGCAGCCGCCTCACCACCGCCCAGCTCGCCGAACGCCTGCGCTTCTGGCGCGGCGACGGCCGCGACGTCGCCTTCGTGGTGGGCGGCCCCGACGGGCTGGATGCCGCCGTGAAGGCGAGTGCCGACGAGACGCTGCGCCTGTCCGACCTGACGCTGCCGCACGCCTTCGTCCGCGTATTGCTGGCCGAGGCGCTGTACCGCGCCTGGAGCGTCACCGAGGGCCACCCTTACCATCGAGAGTGAGCGGCAGCGGTGCCGCGTCAAGGGCAAGCGATGCAGCGTCGACCGTTCCTGTCCACTGTCGCCGTGGTGTCGCTGCTGGCGTTGGCCGCCTGCGGCGGCGGCGGTGGCGACGCCGCGCCGTCGCCGAGCCCGACCCCGGCGCCGGTGAGCCCCGGCGTGCTGTCGATCTCCGCGATGCCGCGCCTGGACCCGTTCCCGACCACGCCGCAGCAGTACGCCACGGTGGCGCAGGAGGCCTTCGACCTCGCGTGGAGCGCCGGCGCCCGCGGGCAGATGAACACCTGGACCTGGCGGGCGATGGAGCCCACCGCGGGCACCTTCGCCACGCAGCCCTTCGCCGACCTGGCCGCCGCGGTGGCCACGGCGGCGGGGCGCGGCATGGTGCAGTACGTGGGGCTGCAGCCCATCAACACCGGGGTGCTCGAGCTGCCCGTCGACCTGGCCGGCCAGGCGCTGGACAGCACGGTCGTGCAGAACCGCTTCAAGGCGCTGCTCGACCGCGTGATCGTGCCGAACCGCGGCCGCATCCGCTACCTGTCGCTGGGCAACGAGGTCGACGCCTACCTGCGCGCCCACCCGGCCGACTGGGCCCGCTACACGCGCTTCTTCACCGCGATGGTGGCCTACGCGAAGCAGCTGGACCCGGCGCTGCAGGTCGGCGTCACGGCCACGGCCGAGGGCGCGCTGTCGCTGTCGACGGCGGAGCTGCGCACGCTGAACGCCGCGAGCGACGTCGTCGTGCTCACCTACTACCCGCTGCAGTTCAGCGGCGCCGGCGAGGTGAGGGTGCGCGGGCCGGGCGTCGTCGCCGCCGACTTCGCGGCGCTGCTCGCGTTCGCCGGCGCGAAGCCGCTGCTGCTGCAGGAGGTGGGCTACCCCGCGGCCGCGTCCACCGGCAGCAGCGTGCAGCAGCAGGCGCAGTTCGTGCGCAACGTGTTCGCGGCCTGGAAGGCGGCGCCGGCGCGCGTGCCCTTCCTCAACGTCTTCCTGATGCACGACTTCACGGCGCAGATGTGCGCCGACTTCGTCGTCTACTACGGCGCCACCGGGTCCAGCACCTTCGCCGATTTCCTCTGCACGCTGGGGCTGCGCCAGGCCGACGGCACGAAGCGGCCGGCCTGGGACGCGCTCGTCGAGGAGGCGCACGCCGCCGGCCTGCCGTGACGTCAGGCGCGAGAATCGCCGCATGCCCACCCCGTTGCATGCCTTCGTCTACCTCGCGTCGCAGAGCCCGCGCCGTGCGCAGCTGATCGAGCAGATCGGCATCGCCCACCGCCCGCTGCTGCCCGAACGGCGCGAGAACGCCGAGCGCCTGGAGGAAGAGCGCCCCGACGAGTCGCCCGACGACTACGTGCGCCGCGTCACGCTGGCCAAGCTGCTGGCGGCCCGCAACCGGCTCGCCCGGCGCGGGCTGCCGCCGGCGCCCATCCTCGCCGCCGACACCACGGTAGCGCTGGGCCGGCGCATCCTCGGCAAGCCGCGCGACGCCGAAGACGCGGCCGCCACGCTGCGTGCGCTGTCGGGTCGCTGGCACCGCGTGATGACGGCGGTGGCGGTGAGCCACGGGCGCGAGAACCTGCTCGCGGTGAGCACCTCGCGCGTGAAGTTCGCCGACCTGTCCGAGCGCACGATCGGCGGCTACATCGCCAGCGGCGAGCCCTTCGGCAAGGCCGGCGCCTACGCGATCCAGGGCCCGATCGCGGCCTGGGTCGAACGCATCGAAGGCAGCTACACCGGTATCATGGGTTTGCCCCTCTTCGAAACGCGCGAACTGTTGGCGCGTGCCCGCGTGCAGACCCGCGCCTAAGCCGTAACCCGACGCCCGTGGCCAGCCAGGACATCCTCATCAACTGGGCCCCGCAGGAGACGCGGGTCGCGATCGTCGAGAACGGCGCCGCGCAGGAGCTGCACATCGAGCGCACGCTCGAGCGCGGCCTCGTCGGCAACGTCTACCTCGGCAAGGTCGCGCGCGTGCTGCCCGGCATGCAGAGCGCCTTCGTCGACATCGGCCTCGAGCGCGCCGCCTTCCTGCACGTGGCCGACCTCATCGGCAACGGCCACGGCGTCGGCCGCAACGCCGACGCGCCGCCGCCGCCCATCGAGCGCCAGGTCTTCGAGGGCCAGACGCTCACCGTGCAGGTCATCAAGGACGCCATCGGCACCAAGGGCGCGCGGCTGTCGACGCAGGTGTCCATCGCCGGCCGCATGCTCGTCTTCCTGCCGCACGACAAGCACATCGGCATCAGCCAGAAGATCGGCAGCCCCGAGCTGCGCGAGCAACTGCGCGCGCGCATGCACGTGCTGGCCGGCAGCGAAGGCGGCGGCTTCATCCTGCGCACCAATGCCGAGGAAGCGACCGACGCCGAGCTGGCCGACGACATCGCCTACCTGCGCAAGACCTGGGCGACGATCCGCGAGCGCGCCACGTCGCAGAAGGCCGGCACGCTGCTGCACCAGGACCTGAGCCTGGCCGAACGCGTGCTGCGCGACCTGACGACCGACGCCACGCAGACCATCCGCATCGACAGCAAGCTGCAGTTCGACGCCCTCACCGAGTTCGGCCGCGTCTACATGCCGGGCGCGGTGGCCAAGCTGGAGCTGTACCGCGGCGAGCGGCCGATCTTCGACCTCTTCGGCATCGAGGAGGAGATCGCGCGCGCGCTGGCGCGGCGTGTCGATCTGAAGAGCGGCGGCTACCTCATCATCGACCAGACCGAGGCGCTGACGACGATCGACGTCAACACCGGCGGCTTCGTCGGTGCGCGCAACTTCGAGGACACGATCTTCAAGACCAACCTCGAAGCGGCCGGCGCCATCGCGCGCCAGCTGCGGCTGCGCAACCTGGGCGGCATCATCATCGCCGACTTCATCGACATGACGCGCGAGGAGCACCAGCAGGCCGTGCTGTCCGAACTGCGCAAGCAGCTCGCGCGCGACCGCACGCGCACCACGGTGAGCGGCTTCACGCAGCTGGGCCTGGTGGAGATGACGCGCAAGCGCACGCGCGAGAGCCTGGCGCACATGCTGTGCGAACCCTGCCCCACCTGCGAAGGCCGCGGCCAGGTGAAGACGGCGCGCAGCGTCTGCTACGACATCCTGCGCGAGATCCTGCGCGAGGCGCGCCAGTTCAACCCGAAGGAATTCCGCGTCGTCGCCAGCGCGGCGGTCGTCGAGATGCTGCTCGACGAGGAAAGCCCGCACCTGGCCGGGTTGTCGGACTTCATCGGCAAGCCGATCTCGCTCTCCGCGGAGCCGACGATGAACCCGGAGCAGTACGACATCGTGCTGCTGTAGCGGGCGACGGACGCCGCCGCCCTCGGCCCGTCAGCGCCCCGAAGCGTAGAAGCGCGACACGATGTGCTGGTCGAACCGGCCGTCCGGCCGGTGGATGCTCTGCCGCCACGCGACGATCGCCTGGCCGCGGTCGTTCATGGCCAGCGCCGGCACGGCGGCGATCTCGTCGAAGCCGGTGTAGTCCTCGTGCAGCGTCGGCCCGCCCCAGCCGCCGGACGGCGTGTAGCGGTCGATGTACAGGTCCGGGTTCGTCTGATTCGTGCTCTGCGTCCAGGCGAGCAGGGCGTTGCCGAGGCCGTCGATCGCCACCTGCAGGCGGTAGTCGCTGCGCACGAAGGTCACGCCGTCCGCCGGCTTCACCTCGGCCACGCCCCAGGCCTGGCCCGGCAGGCCGACGGCGGCGCGCAGTGATTCGTCCTGCGGCTGCCAGGCGATCACCGAGTGCCCGTGCGCGTTGATCGCGACCTCGGGGCGGAGGTTGACGTCGGGCACCGCCGGCTGTTCGACCAGCAGGTCCGGCGTCTGCCAGGCGCCCTGCAGGAAGCGCTTGGCCTTGAGCGCGAAGGTCGCATTGGGGCCGACGGCGGAGAAGTCGTACCACGCGAGCAGTCCTTCGCCGCTGGCGTTGAAGGCGATGTCGAAGTTGAAGGCGCCGCGCGCTGCGCGCTGGTACTTCACGAGTTCCGCCGGCGCCGACCAGCCGCCGCCGGAGCCGGACTGGCTGCTCCAGATCGACCGCCCCATGCCGCCCCAGACCGCGACCGCGCTGCCGTTCGGCATCACGGCCAGCTGCGGCGGGTCGGCCTCGGTCTCGGCGCTGATGTTGACGGGCGTGCCCCAGCTGCCGCCGGCAGCGCGCCGGTTGGCCAGGATGCGTGCCGGCTGCGGGCCGGCGGCGTCGGGGTCGTGGCGCCAGACCGCAGTGGCGTGACCGGTGGCGTCGAGGCCGACGCGCAGGTGGATGCTCGAGGCCGCGGCGTCGAAGGTCTGGACCGCCTCGGTGGCGCCCCAGCCGGCGGTGGGGTCGAAGGTGCGCGACCACAGCGACCGGTTGGCCCCCTCGCCGTCCTGCTGCAGCCAGGCCAGCACGGCGCGGCCGCTCGTCGGGTCCATCGCCAGTTCGGGCGTTTCGTAGCGGCGGTTCGCGGCAGCCGGCGCCATCTCCACCGGCGTGCCCCAGCCCACGCCCGGTGTGTAGCGGCCCGCCACCAGTCGCATCGGGCCGCCCGAGCCCGGAATCTCGTACCAGACTGCCAGCGCCTGGCCGCTCTCGTCGATGGCGACGCGCAAGGGCTCCACGAAGATGTCGGCCCAGCCCCACTCGGCGGGGGCGGAGGCCATCTGCACCGCCGTCCAGCCGGCCGCCGGCGGCGCCGCGAACGTCACCGACACCGCCCTCGCCTCGGTCATCGCGACCGTGCAGGTGCCGGCCGCGCCGCTGCAGGCGCCGGTCCAGCCGGCAATGCTCTGCCCGGCGGCCGGGGTCGCCGTCAGCACGACCGACGTGCCGTCGGCGAACTCGGCGCTGCAGGTCGCACCGCAGTCGATGCCGGCCGGCTGCGAGCGCACGCTGCCGCCGCCGGCCACGCTCACCACCAGCGCGCGCGGGCCACCGTCGAGCGTGAAGGTCGCGCGCACGCTGCGCGCGGCCGACAGCGTCACCTCGCAGGTCGGCGTGGTGCCGCTGCAGGCGCCGCTCCAGCCGGTGAAACGCTGGCCGCTCGCCGGCGCCGCGCTCAGCGTCACGCGGGTGCCGGCCTCGAAGCGGGCGCGGCAGATGCCGACCGTGCAGTCGACGCCGGCCGGCTGCGACGTCACCCGACCCACGCCCGTCAGCGGCGGCGTGCCGTCGCCGTCGACGGTGACGTCCAGCTCGTGTTCGACGGTGACGGCGCCGCCGTCGCCGCCACTGCCGCCGTCGCCGCCGCAAGACGCCAGGGACAGCAGCAGGAGCAGGGCCGCGAGGCGGGCGGGCAGGGGCAGGCTCAGTGTTCGCATCGGGTTCCAGGCAGTGGGTTGGCCCGCCGGCAGGCGGCGGCGGGCACACGCGTCGGCGCATGCTGGCGTGGTGCCGCCGCGAAGTCGGCACGCGGCGGCCACGCAGCGGTAACGGATGGGTAACGTCGCCGCGCCGCCGGCGCTGCGGCCCGGCCGCACGGCCGGGCCGGCGGCACCGGCTGCTAGGCTTGCAGCGGATGGAACGACCTGCGTACCGCTACCGTTTCGGCACCGCCGAATTCGACGAAGCCCGATCCGAACTGCGCGTCGCCGGCCTGCCGGTGGAGGTGGAACGGCGCGCGCTGGAGGTGCTGGCCTACCTGCTGCGCCATGCCGGCGAGGTGGTGACCAAGGACGAACTGCTGCGCGAGGTCTGGGCCGGCCGGGTCACCGTCGACAAGGTGCTGCCGAACGCCATCAACAAGCTGCGCCGCGCGCTCGGCGAAGCGAACGCCGGCCACATCACCACGCAGGCGCGGCTGGGCTACCGCCTGGACGGCACGGTCACGCGCACGGCGGTCGGGCGCCAGCCGCCCGGCACGCTTCAGCTGGCCGCGGGCCAGGCCGTGCCGGGGCGCCCGAACTTCGAGCTCGAAGCGCCGCTCGGCGGCGCGGAGGGCAGCGAAGTCTGGTCGGCGGTGCACCGCAAGACGCGCGAGCGGCGGGTCTACAAGTTCGCCGTCGACGGCGACCGGCTGCGCGCGCTGAAGCGCGAGACCACGCTGCTGCGGCTGCTGCACGACAGCCTGGCCGACCACCGCCACATCGTCGAGCTGCTCGACTGGAACCTGGAGGCGCCGCCCTTCTTCCTGGAGTGCCGGCACGGCGGCCAGCCGCTGTCGCGCTGGGCGCAGGACCATCTGCCCGGCCTGACCACCGCGGCGCGCATCGCGCTGTTCCTGCAGATCGCCGACGCGGTGGCGGCGGCTCACTCGGTCGGCGTCCTGCACAAGGACCTGAAGCCCGCGAACGTGCTCGTCTCGGGCGACGCCGACACGCCACACGTGGTGCTGACGGACTTCGGCAGCGGCCGCATGCTCGAACCCGACCGGCTCGGGCAGCTCGGCATCACCCGCATGGGCCTGACGGTCGAGGACCAGGGCAGTGCCGACGCGACGTCGGGCACCCCGCTGTACGTGGCGCCGGAGCTCTACGAAGGGCAGGCGCCCACCGTGCAGAGCGACGTCTTCGCGCTCGGCATCCTGCTCTACCAGGTGCTGTCCGGCCGCGTCGGGCAGCCGATGGTGTCCGGCTGGGAAACGCAGATCGACGACGAGCTGCTGCGCGACGACATCCGCCGCGCCACCGACGGCGACCCCGCGCGCCGGCTGGGCAGCGCCGCGGCGCTGGCCGAGCGCCTGCGTCAGCTGGCCTCGCGGCGCGCGTTGGCGCAGGCCGAGCAGCGGGCGCAGGACGCCGCGCAGCGCGACCGCCACGCGCTGGAGCGCGCGCGGGCGCGCCGGCCCTTCGTGGTGGCGCTCGTCGTCGTGCTGGCGGCAGGGGCGGCCGCCGCCACCGGGCTGCAGCAGCAGGCGGCCACGGCGCGTGACGACGCGCGTGCCGGGCTCGCGCGGGCCACCGCGCTGGCGCAGTTCCTCAACGAGGACCTGATCGGCCGCTCCAACCCGCTGGTGTGGGCGAAGGGGCAGGACGCCACGCTGCGCGACGTGCTGCTGGCGGCGCGCGAGCGCGTGCCCGCGCGCTTCGTTGCCCAGCCGGAGGCCGCCGCCGCCATCCACAGCAGCCTGGCGTCCCTGTTCAGCGCGATCGACCTCTTCGAGGAGGCCGAAGCGCAGGCGCGGCAGGCGCTCGAACTGGCGCAGCGCCGCGGCGGCGCTGCCAGCGCCACGGCCTTCGAGGCGCGGGCCGTGCTGGTGCGCGTGCTCGGCCGGCGCGGCCGCTTCGACGAAGCCGAGCAGCACCTGGCGGAGCTCGAACGCCTCGGCGGGCAGACGACGATGGCGCGCGCCCGCCAGCAGATCGACATGGCGCGCAGCGCGCTGCTGCTGGGGCGCAGCGACTTCGTCGGCGCGGTGGCCGCGCTGCGTGCCGCGATCGGCGGTCTCGACGCCTCGAACCCCGACGACACCGCGCAGCGCGACGTGCTGCGCGTCGACCTCGTGCGCACGCTGGTCATGGCGGGCGAGGACCGGCAGGCGCTCGACGAAGGCCAGCGGCTGATCCAGGAGGCCGGTGCGCGCCCGCAGGACAGCGCGCTGCTGGTGGCGCTGGCCAAGCTCGCCCTCGCACGCGCGCAGGGCGAGGACCATGCCGCCGCGCAGCGACTGTTGCTCGAAGCGCAGCCGGTGATCGTGGCGCGCCTGGGCGAGAACCACTCGCGGCACCTGCAGCTGCTCGGCGAAATGCTGGGCGTGGCGTTCCGGCGTGCCGACTGGCCGCGCGCGATCGAGACCGCCGGCACGGTGCACACGCGCTACCGCGCCAAGTTCGGCCCGGACCACGTGCTGACCTACGTCACGCTCGTGAACTGGGGTCGCACGCTGGACGAGGCCGGCCGCGCCCGCGACGCCGCCGACAAGCTGCGCGAGGCGCACCGCGAACTGACGCGCCTGGTGGGCCCGCGCGGCCCGCAGACGCAGGACGCAGCCTTCGTGCTCGCGCTGGTCGAACTGGAGCTCGGGCGCGTGGCGCCGGCACAGGCGTTGATCGACGGCCTGGAGCCGGCCATCCTCGAATCGGGGCGGGCCACCGGGCAATGGACGGTGGCCATCGATGCGCTGCGCGGCATCGCGCTGCACCGGCGCGGCGACGCGGCGGCGGCGCGCGACTTGCTCGACCGCACGCTCGCCGCCATGGCGTCCGAGGATTCGCTGGCCCAGCCGAGCCGGCTGTACCTCGTCGCGAAGGCCGCGCGCGCGCAGCTCGACTGAAGGGCGCGGCCGGCGTCAGCCGCCCAGCCAGCTCGAGCCGAGCCACCACGCGCCGGCCGCCAGGCCGCCGGCGAAGGCGGTGGCCAGCCCGGCCATCACGCCGCCGGCGGCCACGGCCAGGCCGTCGCGGAACGCCAGGCCGAGCCCGAAGAGCATCAGCGACAGCGCCGGCAGCACGTTGCCGAACGGGATCGGCAGCACGATCAGCACCGCCATCAGCGCGACCGCCGCGGCCAGCCAGGAGCCGCGGCGTGCGTGCGCCAGCCTCGACCAGCGCTGGCGCGACACGCGGCCGGCGGCGGCATAGAAGCGCGCCATCAGGTGCAGCGCGCGTTGCGCCGTCGGGCGCGCCATCTCGAAGTCGGCGACGCGCCGCGGCAGCGCGGTCTCGTGGCCGCGCCACATCGCGACCGCCAGCGCCAGCAGGCCGAGCCCGAGCACGGTGCCCGAACCCGGCACCGGCAGCATGCACGGCACCGCTAGCAGCACCAGCAGCGTGCCCTGGGCGGCCGGGCCGTGCGCGTCGGCCAGCGCGGCGATGGCGACGCGGTCGCCCTGCAGCCGGTCGGCGGCCTGGCGCAGCCGCTCGTGCAGCGGCGCCGTCAAGCGGCCACCCTGTGCGCAGCCCGGAGTGGACAGAACCTCCGTGCTTCGCACTCCGCGATGAGCACTTGGGAGCGGCCCGGCGTGCTCATCGGACGACCCTCCGTGCTTCGCACTCCGGGATGAGCACTTGGGAGCGGCCCGGCGTGCTCATGCCGCCCCCGCGAACATCTCGTGCTGCAGCCCCCAGTGCTCCACCGCGGCCACCAACAGCGCCGACTCGCCGTCGGCGATGCGGCCGTCGGCCTCGGCCAGCTGGACGCAGAGGCCGAGCACGGTGCGCTGCAGCGCCGGGTCGGCGACCTCGGCGAGCAGCGCCCCCAGCGACCGCGGCGTGACGCGGCAGGCGTCGGCCCAGGCCAGGTGCGCCTCGTCGAGCAGGTCCTCGCACAGTTCGTGGATCACGAGGCGCAGGCTGGCGCGGTCCAGGCCGAGCGCGGCGTGCGCCTGAAGGTGGTCGGCGGCGGCCAGCTCGCTGCGGCTGAGCTGGCCGTCGGCCAGCATCACCAGCGCGACGATGCGTGCTGCCGCCTGCGGGCTGTCGGTCGGGTACGGGCGCATGTCAGCCCCGGTGGTCGAGCAGCGGGGCCTGCTTCGAGCGCGCCCGGCGCCACAGCCGCATCAGCACGCGCGCGGCGCGGCCGAGTGCGCTGTCGAGCGCGGTGCGCCAGTCGCGCGCGACCGAGGTGACGACCACCGTGCCGTTGCGGTCGGTCTTCAGTTCCACCTGGCAGCGCTTGTCGACGCCGCCGCGTGGGCCGTTCAGGTCCGACAGCTGCACCTTGGCACGCGGCACCAGCCATGACAGCCGACGCATCACGAAGCGCACGCGGCGCTCGGCCAGCGGGCGCAGCTGGGCGCCCTCGGGGTCGCGGGAATCGAAGATCACTTGCATCGCGGGGCTCCTTCGCCGGTGATGACGCGTCGCACGATAGGCGGCGAGGGGTTTCGGAGGAAGCAGACAATGGGAGATCGAGGCTTCGAGAAAACCTGAAGATGAGCCGGAACTTCAGCTACCGACACCTCTACTACTTCTGGGCCGTGGCCAAGGAAGGCGGCGTGGCGCGTGGCGCGGCCCGCCTGGGCATGGCGGTGCAGACGGTCAGCACGCAGGTGCGCGACCTGGAGCGCGCGCTCGGCCACGCGCTCTTCCGGCCGGCCGGCCGCGGCCTCGTGCTCACCGAGGCCGGGCGCGCTGCGCTCGCGCAGGCCGAACAGATCTTCGCCCTCGGCGAGCAGTTGCCGGCCGCCGTGCGCGAAGCCGCCAGCGCGCCCGGCGTGCGGCTGTCGGTCGGCATCTCCGACGGCCTGCCGAAGCTGGCGGCGCGGCGCCTGCTGGCGCCGGTGCTCGACGAACAGCACCTGCGGCTGCGCTGCGACGAAGGCGAGTTCGACGACCTGCTCGGCGACCTGGCGCTGCACCGTCTGGACCTGGTGCTGGCCGACCGCGCGGCGCCACCGAATCCGAACCTGCGGCTCTACAGCCACCGCCTGGGGCAGTCGCCGATCGCGTGGTACGCGCCGGCGGCGATGGCGGCCGCGGCGCGGCGGCGCTTTCCGCAGTCGCTGGCGACGCTGCCGGTGCTGCTGCCCACCGCGCACGCCGCGCTGCGCCCGCGGCTGGACGCCTGGCTCGAACGCCACGCGCTGCGCCCGCGCGTCGTCGGCGAGTTCGAGGACCACGCGCTGCTCGTCACCTTCGGCGCCGGCGGCCTGGGCGTGTTTCCGGCGGCGACGCTGATCGACGAGTCGCTGACGAAGCGCTACGACGTGAAGCGCGTCGGCGACGCCGATGGCGTCGAAGAATTCTTCTACGCCATCGGCACCGAGAAGAAGGTGCAGCACCCGCTGGTGCAGCGGCTGCTGCCGGCGCGCTGAGGC
>CAUJHQ010000069.1 GCA_963204815.1 Pseudomonadota bacterium
CTGAACGCCCCGCCTCCGGCGCGCCCCCGATGGCCGGCGCCCGCCCGGCGGGCTAGAGTGGCGCCATGAAGCTCACCCGCCGCCACCTCCTCGTCGCCGGCAGCAGCACGCTGCTCGCCGCCCCCGCCTTCGTCCGCGCCCAGGCGCTCGAAAAGCCCAAGCTCACGCTCGCCGTCGGCGGCAAGAACCTGCTCTATTACCTGCCGCTCACGGTGGCCGAGCAGCTGGGCTACTTCAAGGCCGAAGGGCTGGAAGCCAACATCGTCGACTTCGCCGGCGGCTCGCAGGCGCTGCGCGCGGTGGTCGGCGGCAGCGCCGACGTCGTCTCCGGTGCCTTCGAGCACACCGTCAACATGCAGGCCAAGGGCCAGCGCCTGCGTGCTTTCGTGCTGCAGGGCCGCGCGCCGCAGATCGTGCTGGGCATCAATCCAAAGACGATGGCCGGCTACAAGACGCCGGCGGATCTCAAGGGCAAGAAGATCGGCGTCACCGCGCCCGGCTCGTCGACCAACGTGATGGTCAACTTCTTCCTCGCCAAGTCGGGGCTGAAGCCGACCGACGTGTCGATCATCGGTGTCGGCGCCACGCAGGGCGCGGTGGCGGCGATGCGCTCGGGCCAGATCGACGCGCTGTCCAACCTGGACCCGGTGATCACGCTGCTGCAGCGCTCGGGCGACCTGAAGGTGCTGTCGGACACGCGCATCGTCGCCGAGGCCGACAAGCTCTTCGGCGGGCCGATGCCGGCCGCGTGCCTGTACGCGCCGCAGGCCTTCATCGACAAGAACCCGGCCACCGTGCAGGCGCTGGCGAACGCCATCGTGCGCGCCGACAAGTGGATCCAGGCCGCCGGGCCGGGCGACATCATCAAGGTCGTGCCCGAGGCCTTCCTGCTCGGCGACCGCGCGATCTACATCGACGCCTTCATGGCTGCCAAGGGCGCGCTGTCGGCCGACGGCACGATCCCCGAGAAGGGCCCGGACACCGCGTTCCGCGCCCTGGCCAGCATCGACCCCGAGATCGCGAAGGCGCAGCTCGACCTGGCGGCGGTCTACACGAACGACTTCGTCAAGAAGGCGAACGCGAAGTACCCGAAGGGCTGACCCGGTGGCGGCTTCGCGTTCGCCCGCCGGCTACTTCTTCAGCGGGCCGGGGTTGTCGGCCAGGAACTTCTCCATCTCCTCGGGCGAGACGAGGCCGTCCTTGTTGGTGTCGATCTTCGACCAGTCGCGCCCCGCCTCGCCCTTCTCGGCGGTGGCGGGCTTGTCGGCCGGCGCCTTCTTCGGCGCGTCGGCTGCGAAGGCCGCGCCGGTGGTGACGGCGAAAGCGAGTGGCAGCAGCGTTTTCAGCATGGTCTTCGGTCTCCGGGGTGCGAGGGTTGGGAAAGTGGACGTGCGCGCGCCGCGCTGCCATGGAAGGGTGACGGCGGCGCGAAGTTCCGCGCCGCGGCGTCAGGGTAATCCCGCATGAGCGGCGCCATACCGCCGGCCCTGGTGCTCGACCAGGTGAGCTGCACCTTCATCAGCCGCGACGACCCCGGCCAGCGCTACACCGCCGTGCGCGATGTGACGCTCGCCGTCGGCGCCGGCGAGTTCGTCTCCGTCGTCGGCCCCACCGGCTGCGGCAAGAGCACGCTGCTGAACCTGGCCGCCGGGCTGCTGCAGCCCAGCACCGGCAGCGTGCACGTCTTCGGCCGGCCGCTGGAAGGCTTGAACCGACGCGCCGGCTACATGTTCCAGACCGAGAGCCTGATGCCCTGGCGCACCGCGCTCGGCAACGTGATGGCGGGCCTGGAATTCCGCGGCGACGCCGACGCGAAGCCGAAGGCCGAGGCCTGGCTGCGCCGCGTCGGCCTCGGCGCCTTCGGCGACCGCTACCCGCACCAGATGTCCGGTGGCATGCGCAAGCGCGCGTCGCTGGCGCAGACGCTCGCGCTCGACCCCGACATCATCCTGATGGACGAGCCCTTCAGCGCGCTCGACATCCAGACGCGGCAGCTGATGGAGAACGAGGTGCTGGGCCTCTGGGCGGAGAAGAAGAAGGCGGTGCTCTTCATCACCCACGACCTCGACGAGGCGATCGCGATGAGCGACCGCGTGGTGGTGCTGTCGGCGGGCCCCGCCGCGCACCCGATCGGCGAGTTCGCGATCGACCTCGCACGCCCGCGCGACGTCGCCGAGGTGCGCGCCCACCCGCGCTTCGTCGAGCTGCACAGCGCCATCTGGGGCGTGCTGCGCGAAGAGGTGCTGAAGGGCTATGCCCAGCAGCTGAAGGTGGCGTAGGCGATGCTCTCCGGATTCAAGCTGCGCGCCGCCCAGGGCGGCCTGCTCGCCGCGGTGTTCGTGTTCTGGCACGTGATGACGACGCCGGGGCTGGTGCCGCCGTTCATGTTCGACAACGACCGCCAGGCGGCCTTCTTCTTCGGCGAGCCGCTGAAGATCCTGGCGCGCGTGTGGGTGTGGTTCGTGACCGAGGCCGACATCTACCGCCACCTGGCCGTCACGCTCGTCGAGACGCTGCTGGCCTTCGGCATCGGCGCCGTGCTCGGGCTGGCGATGGGGCTGTGGCTGGCGCTGGCACCCACCGCGTCGGCGATCCTCGAGCCCTACGTGAAGGCGCTCAACAGCATGCCGCGCATCATCCTCGCGCCGATCTTCGCCGTCTGGTTCGGGCTGGGCATCGGCAGCAAGGTGGCGCTCGGCGTGACGCTCGTCTTCTTCATCGTCTTCTTCAACGTCTACCAGGGCGTGAAGGAGGTGAGCCCGGTGGTGCTGGCGAACGCGCGCATGCTGGGCGCCAGCAACCGCCAGCTGCTGCGCCACGTGTACCTGCCCAGCGCGACGAGCTGGGTCTTCAGCAGCCTGCACACGAGCGTGGGGCTGGCCTTCGTCGGCGCCGTGGTCGGCGAATACCTGGGCTCCAGCCAGGGCGTGGGCTACCTGATCCTGCAGGCCGAAGGCACCTTCGACATCAACACCGTGATGGCCGGCATCCTGGTGCTGACGGCCTTCGCGTTGCTGCTCGACGCCGCCGTCGGGCGCATCGAGAAGCGGCTCATGAAGTGGCAGCCGAAGACCGGCGAGACGGAGAAGCTATGAACCACGACCTCGAAGACAGCAACCGCAGCGCCAACCGCAGCATCCACGAAGTCTCCGACCCGGCGCGCCGCGTGCTGCTGCGCGGCAGCGCGGCCGGCGCGGTGGCCGCGCTGGTGGGCGGCTGTGCCACCGGCGGCAGCGCCGGCCCGAAGCTCGGCTTCAAGGCGATCTCGGCCGACGCCTCGGCGAACGGCCTGCGCGTGCCCGAGGGCTACGTCGCCAGCGTCATCGCGCCCTGGGGTGAACCGGTCGGCGTGCCCGGCAACATGCCGGCCTGGAAGCCCGACGCCAGCAACAGCGCTGCCGAACAGGCGCTGCAGATGGGCATGCACCACGACGGCCTGCACTACTACCCGCTCGACGGCTCGAACCGCGGCCTGCTGGCCATGAACCACGAGTACACCGACGACGGCCTGCTGTTCCCCGACGGCACCGCCAACTGGAACGCCGACAAGGTGAGGAAGGCGCAGGCCGCACACGGCATCGCCGTCATCGAGGTCGAACGGCGCGGCCCGCAGTGGGAGGTGGTGCGCCCCTCGCGCTACGCGAAGCGCCACACCGCGGCCACGCCCTTCCGCGTCGCCGGCCCGTGCGCCGGCCACACGCTGATGAAGACCGCCGCGGACCCCGAAGGCCGCACCGTGCTGGGCACGCTGAACAACTGCGCGTCCGGCAAGACGCCCTGGGGCACCTACCTGTCGGGCGAGGAGAACTGGGCCTTCTACTTCGACGGTGGCGACAACCCCACCGCCGACCAGAAGCGCTGGGGCCTGCGGCCCAAGGGCTTCTTCAACTGGGGCGGCGGCGACGAGCGTTTCGACGCCCGCAAGCACCCGAACGAGTTCCACCGCTTCGGCTGGGTCGTCGAGGTCGACCCGATGGACCCGAGCGCCGTGCCCGTCAAGCGCACCGCGCTCGGACGCGCGGCCCACGAAGGCGCCTGGGTCAGCGTCACGAAGGACGGCCGCGCGGTCGTCTACTCGGGCGAGGACGCGCGCTTCGAGTACATCTACAAGTTCGTCAGCCGCGACAAGATCGCGCCCGGCGGCGCGAAGGCCAATGCCACGCTGTTGGACCACGGCACGCTGCACGTGGCGCGCTTCGACGCCGACGGCACCGGCCGCTGGCTGCCGCTGGTGCACGGCCAGGGGCCGCTGACGCCCGCCAACGGCTTCGCCGACCAGGCCGAGGTGCTCATCAAGACACGCCAGGCCGCCGACCTGCTGGGCGCCACGAAGATGGACCGCCCGGAGTGGCTGGCCATCGACCCGGCCAGCGGCGAGGTGTACTGCACGCTGACCAACAACAGCCGGCGCGGCCAGGCCGGCGAGCCCGGCGTCGACGCCGCCAACCCGCGCGCCAACAACGTGATGGGCCAGATCATCCGCTGGCGCGAGATGGGCGACGCCGACGGCACCCAGTTCAGCTGGAACCACCTGCTGCTCGCCGGCGACCCCGCGAACGAACGGCCGGAGGCCAAGGGCAACGTGAAGGGCGACGTCTTCGCCTGCCCGGACGGCATCGCGTTCGACGGCCGCGGCGTGCTGTGGATCCAGACCGACCTCGCCGCCGCACAGATGAACAAGGGCGAGATGGCGCGCATCGGCAACAACCAGATGCTGGCCTGCGACGTCGCCAGCGGCGAGGTGCGGCGCTTCCTGACCGGCCCGGCGAACTGCGAGATCACCGGCGCCACCTGGACGCCCGACGGCCGCACGATGTTCATCAACGTGCAGCACCCGGGCGAGACGCCCAGCGAGCG
Source organism: Pseudomonadota bacterium (assembly GCA_963204815.1). GTDB lineage: Bacteria > Pseudomonadota > Gammaproteobacteria > Burkholderiales > Burkholderiaceae_C > Rubrivivax. The sequence goes on from CAUJHQ010000069.1 coordinate 4,858, forward strand.
CAGCGACCCGGCGAGCCCGACGCGCTACTCGTCGTGGCCGAACCAGGGCGCGCGGCCGCGTTCGGCCACGGTCGTCATCCGCAAGGTCGACGGCGGCGTCATCGGCACCTGAGCGACGGCGCGGCCCGCGCTACAGCGGCGGCGGCCCGAAGGGCAGCGGCGACTGCGCCGCCAGCCAGGCCGTCACCGCCCAGGCCGCCACGTTCTGCGGCAGCGGCGCGGGGTCGACCTTGTCGAGCACGTCGTTCTCGGTGTGGTGGACGTCGAAGTAGTTCGTGCCGTCCTGATGCAGCTGCACCGCCGGCCACTTGTGGCGGCGCATCAGCACCGCGGCATCGGGGCCCGGGCCGGCGGCGTTGTCGCCGCGCTCGATGCCCAGCGGCGCGAGCTGCTGGCCGATGGCGTCGGCCAGCGGCAGCGCCGCCGGCTGCACGCGGCTGGCGAAGCGCCAGATGCGGCCGGCGCCGAAGTCGCTCTCGGCCACCAGCTGGTGCACCGCGCTGCCGTGGCGGTCGCCGTAGCCGCGCGCGCCGTCGAAGCCGTTCTCCTCGTTGCCGAACAGCACCACGCGGACGGTGCGGCGCGGGCGCTTGCCGGCACGCTGGATCAGCGCCGCAGCGGCGCTGACGATGGCGATGCCGGCGCCGTCGTCGACCGCGCCCTGCCCCAGGTCCCAGGAGTCGAGGTGGGCGCCGATGAGCACGATCTCCTGTGCCAGGTCGGTGCCCGGCACTTCGGCGATGACGTTGTGCGTGGTCGCGTCGACGTCGCTCCTCGTCTCGAAATTGACCGCCAGCCGCGGCGTGCTGCCGCGCGCCACCAGGCGCGTGATGAGCTCGGCGTCGGGCACCGACACCGCGAAGGCGGGAATGCGCGGCACGGCGATGTCGTAGCCCATCGCGCCGGTGTGGGCGACGCGGTCACGGTCGGTGCCGGTGCTGCGGATGGCGAGCGCGAGCGCGCCGCGTTTCGCCGCTTCCACCGCGCCGCCGAAGCGCGCACCGACGGCGCGGCCGTAGCCGCTGCCGTCCTTCGTGCGGTCGGTCTTCTGGTCGAGGAACACGATGCGGCCCTTCGCCTTGTCGGTGGTGTCGGCGCGCAGCGCCGCGAGGTCGGGGTACCAGGCGATCTCGGCCTCGAGGCCTTCGGGCGGCGTGCCCACGCTGTTGCCCAGCGCCGCCATCACCAGCGCGTGCGGCGCAGGCGCCACGAGGCGCGCGCTGGCCGGGCCGCGCTGCCACTGCTTCATCGGCAGCGGCTCGGCGCGCGCGTTCGCCAGGCCCAGCTTCGTCAAGGCCGCCACCGCCCACTGCGCGGCACGCGCCTCGGCGGCCGAGCCCGCGGGCCGCGCGCCGATCTCGGTCGTGATGCCTTCGAGCAGGCGCCAGGCCTCGGTGTCGGCCAGGCCCGCGGTGCGCAGCGCGGCGGCGTGCGCAAGGTCGGCGGGCGCGAACGCGGCGGCCTGCGCGCGGGCCGCGCCGCAGGCTGACAGCGCCGCGGCGGCGAGCAGGTCGCGGCGCTTCACGGCGCCTACTTGGCCGTCGGCATCACGAACTCGGCGCCCTTGCCGATGCTGTCGGGCCAGCGCTGCATCACGCTCTTCTGCTTGGTGTAGAAGCGCACGCCCTCCTCGCCGTAGGCGTGCATGTCGCCGAACAGGCTCTTCTTCCAGCCGCCGAAGCCGTGCCAGGCCATCGGCACCGGGATCGGCACGTTGATGCCGACCATGCCCACCTGCACGCGGCGGCTGAACTCGCGCGCGACGCCGCCGTCGCTGGTGAAGCAGGCGACGCCATTGCCGAACTCGTGGTCGTTCACCAGCTGCACCGCGTCGCCGAGGTCCTTCACGCGCACGCAGGCGAGCACGGGGCCGAAGATCTCTTCCTTGTAGATGCGCATCGAAGGCGTCACGTGGTCGAACAGCGTGCCGCCGGTGAAGAAGCCGGCCTCGTGGCCCGGCACCTTCAGGCCGCGGCCGTCGACGAGGAGCTTCGCGCCTTCCTTCGTGCCGAGCTCGATGTAGCCCTCGATGCGGTCGCGCGCCTGCTGCGTGACGATGGGGCCCATCTCGTTGACGGCGTCCATGCCGTTGCCGACCTTCAGCGCCTTCGCGCGCTCGGCCAGCCGCGGCACGATCTTGTCGGCCACGTCGCCCACCAGCACCGCGACGCTGATCGCCATGCAGCGCTCGCCGGCCGAGCCGTAGGCACTGCCGATGAGCGCGTCGACCGCCTGGTCGAGGTCGGCGTCGGGCATGACCACCATGTGGTTCTTCGCGCCGCCGAGCGCCTGCACGCGCTTGCCGTGGCGCGCGCCGGTCTCGTAGATGTACTGCGCGATCGGCGTGCTGCCGACAAAGCTGACGGCCTTGACGTCGAGGTGCGTCAGCAGCGCGTCGACCGCGACCTTGTCGCCCTGCACGACGTTGAACACGCCGTCGGGCAGGCCGGCCTGCTGCAGCAGCTCGGCCATGAAGAGGCTGGCGCTGGGGTCGCGCTCGCTCGGCTTCAGGATGAAGGCGTTGCCGCAGGCCAGCGCCACGGGGAACATCCAACACGGCACCATGCACGGGAAGTTGAACGGCGTGATGCCGGCCACCACGCCGAGCGGCTGGCGCAGGACCCAGTTGTCGATGCCGGTGGAGACCTGGTCGGTGAAGTCGCCCTTCAGCAGCTGCGGCACGCCGCACGCGAACTCGACGATGTCGATGCCGCGCGTGACCTCGCCCTGCGCGTCGCCGAAGACCTTGCCGTGCTCGGCGGTGATCATCGCGGCCAGCGTGTCGCGGTGCTGGTTCATCAGCGCGAGGAAGTTGTTCAGCACGCGCGCGCGGCGGATCGGCGGCATCTCGCCCCAGGCCGGCTGCGCGGCCTTCGCGGCGGCGACGGCCGCGGCGACGTCGGCCTCGGCGGCGAGCAGCACCTTGCGCGCGACGGCGCCGGTGGCGGGGTTGTAGACGGCCTGCGAACGGCCGCCGCTGCCGGCGTGGCGTGCGCCGGCGATCCAGTGGCCGACGTCGGTGCTGACGGTGAAGGGGGCGCCCATGCGTGTCTCCTCGAGGCTCGGGTCCGTGGTCGGGGCGCCAGTCTACGCGGGCCCAAAAAAAGCGCCCGCCGGTGAGGGCGGGCGGTTGGAAGTCCTCCGAAAAGGACGTCGTTGGGACCGGGGGGCCGGGAGACAATCGGCCCGATGCAGCGCAATGTAGCCCTCCCCGCCCAGCCGGGCCATCCCCCGACGACCGGCGAACTTGGGGGGTGCGCGCCATGAAGGCCGGCCCGTTGACCGACGCCGAGCTGGCCCGCCTGCAGGCCCTGCTGGACAAGCTGCCGGCGCCGCTGGAGCCGCTGGACACGAGCGCGATCGACGGCTTCCTGTGCGGCGTGCTGCTGCAGCCGGCGCCGCCGCCGCCCGAGCGCTGGCTGAAGTTCGTCACCGACGTCGACGGCCGGCCGCCGCCGAAGGGATTCCCGCTCACCGAGCTGCACGCGCTGGTGCGGCGGCGCCATGCCGAGCTGGCCGCGGCCATCGGCGGCCGGCGCTGGTTCGACCCCTGGGTCTACGAGCTCGACGGCGCCGAGACGGTGTCCGACTCGGTGCTGCCCTGGGTGGCCGGCTTCGCCGCCGCGACCGACCTCTTCCCGGCGCTGATGCGGCTGGAAGACCCGGCGCTGATGGAGCCGCTGGCGATCCTGTTCTCGCATTTCGACCCCGACGACCTCGAAGACGCCGACGAGCTGCTCGCCGTCATCGAGGAACTCGAGCCGCCGAAGGACCTGGCCGAGGCGGTGGAAGACCTGGTGCGCAGCGTGCTGCTGATCGCCGACGTGTCGCGGCCGGTGAAGACTCAGGTGCCGTAGACCGCTCTCGCGTGCAGCCCCAGCCCCTGGGCCACGCTGGCGAAGCGGTCGCCACGCACGCGCCGCGCCTGCGGGAACAGCGCGCCGATGCGGTCGACCAGCGGCGCCAGCCCGGTGGAGCCACCGGTGAAGTACAGCACCTCGACCTGCCCGCGCGCCACGCCGGCCGCGCGTGCCGTCTCGGCGGCGGCGTCGACGATGCGGCCGAGGTCGGCCTCGATCGACGCCGCGGCCTGCGCCTCGCTCAGCGTGGACTCGAGGCCGTCTTCCATCGCGTCGAGGTCGATCGTCGCGGCGCCGCTGCCGGCGACGTCGATCTTCGCCCGCTCCGCCGCCGCCGCCAGGCCGTGGCCCAGGCGTTCGTCCAGCACCCGCATCAGGCGCCGGTGCATCGCCGCATCGGCGTACCAGTCCTTCATGCGGCGCAGCTCCTGCACGCGCGCCGGCGCGTAGCAGGTGTTGATGAGGTGCCAGGTGGCGAGGTCGAAGTAGACGCGGCTGGGCACCTCGCGCGGCGCCTGGCCCTTGATCGGCGGGCCGAACGCGCGGTAGCCGGCCAGCGGCAGGATCGCGGCGAGCTCGACGTGGCGGTCGAAGTCGGTGCCGGCGACGTGCACGCCGTGGTTGCCGAGGATGTCGTCGCGCCGGTCGGCACGGCCGCGCCGCTGCGGGCCCACGCGCACGAGCGAGAAGTCGGAGGTGCCGCCGCCGATGTCGGCCACCAGCACGATCTGCTCGTGGTCGATCGTGCTCTCGTGGTCCAGCGCGGCCGCGATCGGCTCGTACTGGAAGCTCACCTCCGTGAAGCCGACCTGGCGCGCGGCCGCCTCCAGCGCCGCCTGCGCGGCGGCGTCGCGCTCGGGCTCGCCGTCGACGAAGAAGACCGGCCGGCCCAGCACCACGCGGTGCAGCGGCGCGCCGGCCTCGGCCTCGGCGCAGCGCTTCAGGTGGCGCAGGTAGCCGGCGATGACGACGAGGTAGCGCACCGCGCGGCCGCCGCCGACGTCGGTGCTCTGCTCGACGAGCGACGAGCCGAGGATGCTCTTCATCGAGCGCATCAGGCGGCCGTCCAGCCCTTCGACGTAGGCCGCGATCGCGGCGCGGCCGTACAGGCGCTCGGGTTCGGCGTGCGGGTCGGTGCCGTCGGCGCGGTAGAAGACCGCCGTCGGCATCGTCGCGTGGCCGGGTTCGAGCTCGACCAGGCGCACGCCCCGCGGGCCGGCCGGCAGCGCGATGGCGGAATTGGAGGTGCCGAAGTCGACGGCGGCGAAGCCGGGTGTGGAGGTCTTCACGGCGGGCGTTCCGGTCCGAAGGGGGCGCGATTCTAGCGATGCACCCGCGCCGTGAATTAGCGCGCGTTCGCCCCCCGATTCCGCGTGCCGCGCGCGCGGCGGGCCGGCGACACTGGCCGTAACAAACCGAGACAAGGGTGCCGACCATGAGCAAGCCAGCGCGTTCCCCCGGCCTGATCCAGCGCTGGCTTGCCCGCCCGGCACCGACGGCCGACGATGCCGCCGACTACGGCACCTGCTACGGCCTCGACTTGAGCCTGGCGGCCCAGCCGGCCCCGGCGCCGCCCCCCGAAGCGCCGCGTGCGCGCGCCGGCTGGGCACGTCGCCTGCGCCTGCGCGGCCGCGTCAGCCCCTGAGCCACCGGGGGCGCCGCCCCTAGAATGCGCCGATGGCCCGACTGTCGTTTCGCGAGCAAGTGCTGCGTTCTCGCGAGGACGCGATCGTTTCATCCGTCAACCGCCTGCTGGCCGAAAAGGGCTTCGACCTGATGACGGTCGACGAGGTGGCCGCCGACGTCGGCATCGCCAAGGCCAGCCTCTACAAGCATTTCCCGTCGAAGGAAGCGCTCGCCGCCGCGGCGATGGTGCGCGTGCTGCGGCGCGCGCTCGACGTCGTCGAGACGCAGGCCGCGCGCCCCGATGCCGGCCCGCTGGCCAGGCTGGAGGCGGTGACGCGGTGGGCACTCGAAGTGCAGCTCGCCGGCGAGATGCCGACGCTGCCGTCGCAGAACAGCACGCTGCGCGCCGAGCTGCTGGCCACGCCGGCCTACGGCGACCTGCTGATGACGGTGAGCGACCGTCTCGGGGAGTGGATCGTGCAGGCGCAGGCCGACGGCGATCTCGACCCCGCGCTGCCGCCCGAGGTGGTGCTCTACACGATCTTTGCGCGCGCCTGCGACCCGGTGCCGGGCTTCCTGAAGGCCGGCGGCCGCTACGCCGACGCGCAGATCGTCGACTGGGTCCTGGCCATCTGCATGAACGGGTTGCGGCGCCGGCCCGCCTGAGCCGCGCCGCCCGCTGCGGATTAGCGAATCAGCAGCACCGGCGTCTGGCAGGCGGCGAGCACCTTCGTCGCCGTCGAGCCCATGATCAGGTTCGCGAGCGAGCCGTGGCCGTGCGAGCCCATCATCAGCAGGTCGTAGTCGCCCTTGGCCGTGAGTGCGGCGATCAGGTCGGCCGGGGCGCCGACCTTGCCGACGAAGTTCGCCTTGATGCCCTGCTTGTTGAAGAACGTGCGGATGGGCTTGAAGACGCGCTCGGCCTCTTCTTCGTAGTGCGACTTCAGCACCGCCTTGTCGAGCACCGCGGCGGCGCGCGGCGGCACGGCGGCGACCGCGTTGAGCACCGTGTACTCGTGGCTCGCGCCCAGCCATTCGTCGTGCGCGGCGAGATACGCCAGCATCTTGCGGGTGAAGGGGCTGCCGTCGACGGCGACCAGGATCTTCATCTTTCTCGTCTCCTGTGAATTCACTGCGAGTGTGTCACGGCGCGCGGCGCACGGATTGCGTCGGGTCAAGCACGCGGGGTCATCGCAACTCGACGACGCGCAGCGCGTCGTGGCCTTCGGCCTCGCCCTTGTCGACGAGGCCGCGCGCGTTGCAGGCCACGCGCGCGTGCCGGCGGCCGGGGCGGTCGACCAGGTAATCGTGGCGGCAGTGCAGGTGGCCGTGCAGCCAGAGGTCGGCTCGCGGCAGCAGGTCGTCGTCGGCGTTGCAGAAGCTCGCCGTGCCGGGCTGACGGCCGTAGCGCGGGTCGGCGCTGCGCAGGCTGGGGCCGAAGTGGGTGACGACGACGGTGGCGTCCCAGGCGCCGGCGGCCGACCGCGCCAGTTCCGCCTCCAGCCAGGCGCGGCACGCCAGGCCCTCGGCGCGCACGGCTGCCGCGTCGAAGGGCTGGCCGTGGTGCGTGGCGCCCATCAGGCGCAGGAAGTAGCCGGCCGCGCGCTCGGCGCGCTCGCGGCCGCTGTCGCCGAAGAGGCCGAAGTCGCTCCAGCGCGTGGCACCGGCGAAGCGCACGCGGCGGCCGTCGGCGGCGGTGATGACCGTGGCTTCGCGCTGCAGCAGCGTGAAGCCCAGGCGCGTGCACTCGTCGCGCAGCGCCGGCCAGGCGCCGTCGAGCTCGCGGAAGTCGAACTCGTGGTTGCCGGCGACCACGATCACCGGCACCGGCCAGCCGGCGAAGCGCCGGTAGCCGGCCCAGGTGGCGTCGATGTCACCGGCCAGCACCAGCAGTTCGGCGCCCGGCGCGGGCTCGGGGTCGAAGGCCTCGGTCTCGAGGTGCAGGTCGGACAGCAGCTGGATCTTCACGCCACGGCCTCGAAGCTGGCGACGTGCGGGTGCGCGCGACCAAGCAGCACGTCGTCGCCGCCGGGCCAGAGGCGGCAGCGCAGTTCGGCGCGCGCGTCAGGCACCGGCGGTTCGAGCCGCAGCCAGGCCAGCGGTGCCGTCCGCGTGGCGCGCCGGCCGGCGGCGTCGAGCGTGGCGGCGATGGCCTGCTGCTCGGCCGCCGGCAGGTACTGCCACATGATGGTGTGCATCAGCACGGTGGCGGCGCCTTCGCGCGGCGCGGCGAGCTGTGCCGCCGCGAAGGCCGCTGCCGGCTGCGCCTGCACGGCGACGCCTTCGTCGCGCAACCAGGGCGCCGTGACCTCGATCGCGCGCGCCAGGCGCAGCACGCGCTCGGCCTGGTCGGGCCAGACGAAGCTGCGCAGGCGCAGCGCCTCGTCCGGCACGCGCAGGTCGACCGGGTGCAGGTCGCAGCCGGCGCGCGAGCGCACCACGAGCGGTGTGGCAGCGCCCGCCGGCACCGGGCCTTGCCAGTCGCAGCGCAGCGCCAGCGGCGCCTCGGCAGGACCCGAAGCCCACGCGCCGTAGTCGATGCGGTGGCGGTCGGGCCAGAGGTTCAGGCCGGCGCTGGAGCCGATCTCGCACAGCGCCAGCGGCAGGCCGGTGGCGGCGGCCACGTGCAGCAGGCCGGGCAGCAGAGCGGCGCTGCGCTGCACCTCGTTGGTCTGCGGTGCGCGTGCGAGCGCGCGGTCGAGGTGGGCGCGCTCGCCGGCCCAGGCGGCCGCGATGGCAGCGTCGAGCTGCGCGTCGGTGGCCGGCGCCGGCGGCCACAGCGCGGCCCAGGGGTCGCGGCCGCGCAGCGCCAGGTGGTGCAGCGCCGCCGCCCAGCGCAGCGCCACGGCAGCGGCCAGCGGGTCAGGGTCGACCGCTTCGAGCACCGCGCGCGCCGCGGGCTCGTTCGCCAGCCAGCCGCGCGTGCGCTCCAGCAGCCGCGCGGTGAACGGCGACGTCAGGCGGCACCAGCCGACCTGCTTGGCGAACGCCGCGTCGAGCCCGCTCAGCGTGCGTCAGGCCGCGAGGCGCTGCTCGATCTTGGCCATCGTCGCCGGCAGCGCGGCCGGCAGGCGGTGCTCGAGCTGCTTGAACAGCTCGGCGTGCAGCGCCAGTTCCTGCTGCCACGCGGCCTTGTCGATGCCGATCACGCTGGCGAACTGCTCGCGCGAGAAGCTCAGGCCGTCCCAGCGCAGGTCTTCGTAGCGCGGGCTGACACCGAAGACGTTGTCGTCGCCGCCGGCCTGGCCTTCGATGCGGCCGAGCATCCACTCCAGCACGCGCATGTTTTCGCCGTAGCCCGGCCAGACGAACTTGCCGTCGGCACCCTTGCGGAACCAGTTGGCGCAGTAGATGCGCGGCAGCGTGGCACCCTGCGCCTGCAGCTTGGCGCCGGTGTCGAGCCAGTGCGCGAAGTGCTCGGCCATGTTGTAGCCGCAGAACGGCAGCATCGCGAACGGGTCGCGCCGCACCACGCCCTGCTGGCCGGCGGCAGCGGCGGTGGTCTCGCTGCCCATCGTGGCGGCCATGTAGACGCCTTCGGTCCAGTTGCGCGCCTCGGTGATCAGCGGCACCGTGGTGCTGCGGCGGCCGCCGAAGATGAAGGCGTCGATCGGCACGCCGGCGGCGTTGTCCCAGTCGGGGTCGAGCACCGGGTTGTTGGTGCTGGCCACCGTGAAGCGCGCGTTCGGGTGCGCGGCCTTGGCGCCCGTTTCCTTCGCGATCACCGGTGTCCAGTCCTTGCCCTGCCAGTCGATCAGGTGCGCCGGCGGCTCGTCGGTCATGCCTTCCCACCAGACGTCGCCGTCGTCGGTCAGCGCCACGTTCGTGAACACGACGTCGCGCTTGAGCGAATCCATGCAGTTCGGATTGGTCTTGTAGTTCGTGCCCGGGGCGACGCCGAAGTACCCGGCCTCGGGGTTGATGGCGTACAGGCGGCCGTCGGCGTGCGGCTTGATCCAGGCGATGTCGTCGCCGATGGTGGTGACCTTCCAGCCGTCGTAGCCGGCCGGCGGCACCAGCATCGAGAAATTGGTCTTGCCGCAGGCGCTGGGGAAGGCGGCGGCGACGTGGTACTTCCTGCCCTTCGGCGAGGTCACGCCCAGGATCAGCATGTGCTCGGCGAGCCAGCCCTGGTCGCGGCCCATCGTGCTGGCGATGCGCAGCGCGAAGCACTTCTTGCCCAGCAGCGCGTTGCCGCCGTAGCCCGAGCCGTAGCTCCAGATCTCGCGCGTCTCGGGGTAGTGGACGATGTACTTGGTCTTGTTGCAGGGCCAGGCGACGTCCTTCTGGCCGGCCTGCAGCGGCGCACCCACGGTGTGCACGCAGGGCACGTAGGCGCCGTCCTCGCCGAGCAGGTCCAGCACGGCGCGGCCCATGCGCGTCATCACGCGCATGCTGATGGCGACGTAGGCGCTGTCGGTCAGCTCGACGCCGATGTGGCTGATGTGCGAGCCCAGCGGGCCCATCGAGAACGGCACCACGTACAGCGTGCGGCCCTTCATGGCGCCGCGGAACAACGCGGTTTCACCGGTCTGCAGCAGCGCGCGCATCTCGGCCGGCGCCATCCAGTTGTTGGTGGGGCCGGCGTCTTCCTTCTGCTCGCTGCAGATGAAGGTGCGGTCCTCGACGCGGGCGACGTCGCTCGGGTCGCTGGTGGCCAGGTAGCTGTTCGGGCGCAGCTCGGGGTTGAGCTTCTTCATCGTGCCGGCGGCGACCAGCTGCGCGCACAGGCGGTCGTACTCGGCCTCGGAACCGTCGCACCAGTAGACCTCGGCGGCTTCGGTGAGGGCGGCGATCTCGGCCACCCAGGCGACCAGGCGCTGATGCTTGACATAGGCGGGCACGTTCAGGCGCAGCCCTTCCATCGCGGGACGGTTCATCGAAACTCCAATCATGGCAATCAGGAAGAAGCGGAATCTGGCGAGCGCCCGACACGGGGCCCGGAGCGCTCGCCAGATGCCGCGCCATCGCCTTGAAAGGCCGCCCGGCACGGGGTGGGGCGACGATTGTGCGATCACTGTAATCGGGTGGTAACCACCCGGCCGAAGGGGGCCCATGCAAATCCGGAATACCGTGATGCGAACCACGGTGGGCCCAATGCGGCGCCGTCAGCCGCGCGTCAGGCGAGACGCCGGCATGGGCTACGCTCGCCGCCGATGAAGGTCCTGAGCGTGAACCGCGCCGCTGCGCGCGAGGTGTCGATCGACGGCCGCAAGGTCCGCACGGCCATCGGCAAGCGGCCGGTCGACGGCCCGGTGGCCGTGCGCCGGCTCGGCCTGGAAGGCGACGAGCAGGCCGACCTGTCGCGCCACGGCGGCCTGACGAAGGCGGTCTACGCCTACCCGAGCGAGCACTTCGCGTTCTGGCGCACGGTGCGCGCGCAGGCGAAGGTGGCGCTGTGGGACGAGGACGTCGCGCCCGGCCTCGTCGGCGAGAACCTCACGCTCGAAGGCGTCACGGAAGCGCAGCTGTGGATCGGCGACCGCCTCGTGCTGCCCAGCTGCGTGCTGGCGGTGAGCGAGCCGCGCTTCCCCTGCTACATGTTCAACGCCGCGATGGGGTTCAAGCAGGCGTCGACGCTGATGTGGCAGTCGGGTTACTGCGGCAGCTACCTGGGTGTCGTCGAGCCCGGCACGGTGACGGCAGGCGACACCTTCGAGCTCGTGCCCGGCCCGCGCGAGGTCAGCCTGCGCGAGCTGTTCCGCGCGCGAGCTCCCGCCGGTACAGCGGCGCGGTGAGCGTCAGCACCGCCACGTAGCGCACCACCTGGAAGGCGGTCACCACCGGCACGCCGAGCTGCAGCACCTTGGCCGTGATCGCCATCTCGGCGATGCCGCCGGGCGCGGTGGCGAGGATCGCGGTGGCCAGCGGCATCGGCGCCAGCACCGCGAGCACCCACGCGAAGCCGGCGGTGACGGCGATCATCGCCAGCGTGCCCGCCGCCACCGCACCCAGCCAGCGCGGCGCCGCGTGCAGGAACTCGGGCGTGAAGCGCGTGCCCAGCGAAACGCCGATGAACAGCTGCGCCATCGGGCTCGCCCAGGGCGGCAGCCCGGACGACGGCAGCCCGGCCGCGGTGAACACCACGGCCGCGCCCAGCGCGCCCAGCACGAACGGGTTCGGCGCCCCCAGCGCGCGCAGCAGCGCAACGCCGGCGGCACTGGCCGCGAGCAGCAGCGCCAGCCCGCCGGGCTGCACCGCCGCCAGCGCCGGCGAGGTGCCGTCCAGCCCGTGCAGGCCGCTCCACTGCAGGCCGAACGGGATGATCGACACCACCAGCAGCACGCGCAGCGAGTGCGCCGCCGCCACGCGGTCGACCTGGCCGCCGTGGCGTTCGGCCAGCACCGCCATCTCCGAAGCGCCGCCGATCGCGGCGGCGAAGTACGCGGTCGCGCGGTCGCCGCCGTTGGTGGCCAGCAGGAAGCGGTAGAAGGCCCAGCCGAGCGCCAGCGCCCACAGCACGCCGAAGGCGATGGCCGGCGCCAGCCGTGCGATCAGCGCCAGCACCGCCGGCGTGAAGTACAGCCCGAGCGCGAGGCCGATGACCCACTGCCCCACGTTGCGCAGCCGGTTCGACGCCGCCAGCGGCGCGCCGGCGATGCCGGCGGCGGCGGTGGCGAACAGCGGCCCCAGCATCCACGGCAGCGGCATGTCGAGCGCGCGCGCCGCGAGGGCGGCCGCGAGGGCGAAGGCGAGCGTCAGCGCGACATGGGTCGGGCGCGGCAATCGGGGCGGCACGGCCGCGAGGCTAACCCATGGCAACATCGACCGATGCTCGCCTACCGCCATGCCTTCCACGCCGGCAACCATGCTGACGTGCTCAAGCACCTCGTGCTCGTCGCGGTGCTGCGCCACATGGCCGCCAAGGAGAAGGGCTTCCGCGTCGTCGACACGCACGCCGGCGCCGGCGGCTATTCGCTCGAGGGCCGCTACGCGCAGAAGCGGCACGAGCACGAGGACGGCATCGGCCGCCTCTGGGAGCGCGACGACCTGCCCGAGGCGGTGGCCGACTACGTGGCGCAGGTGCGCCTGTTCAACAGCGGCGGCGCGCTCAAGCAGTACCCCGGCTCGCCCGCCTTCGCGCAGCTGCTGCTGCGGCCGCAGGACCAGCTGCGCCTGTTCGAGCTTCACCCCACGGACCACAAGATCCTCGCCTCCTACCTCGGCGAACAGCCGGGCTGCGAGGTGAAGATGGCCGACGGCTTCGATTCGCTGAAAGGCCAGCTGCCGCCGCCGACGCGGCGCGGCGTCGTCCTCATCGACCCGCCCTACGAACTGAAGACCGACTACGTGCGCACGCTGGCCGCGCTGCGCGAGGCGCTGACGCGCTTTCCGGAGTGCGTGGTCATCATCTGGCTGCCGCAGCTGCAGCTGCTGGAAGCGCGCCAGCTGCCGAACCGCCTGAAGGCGACCGCCGACGCGCAGGCCAAGAAGGGCTGGCTGCTCGCCCGCCTGACGGTGGCCGATGCCGACGAGCGCGGCTTCGGCATGCTGGGTTCCAGCGTCTTCGTCGCCAACCCGCCGCACACGCTGCTGCCGATGCTGAAGACCACCCTGCCCTGGCTGGCGAAAGCGCTCGCGCAGACGCAGGGCGTGCACGCCGTCGAACATGCGGGCGGCTGAGCTCGCGCTGGTCGCCGCCGCACTGCTGGGCAACGCGGCCCCGGTGGCGGCCGACACCGCCGCCCAGGTCAGCGCCGGCTTCGAGCGCGTGACGCTGCCGGCCGGCGAAGGCATGGGCCTCGCGAACCTCACCTACCTCGTCGAGGCCGCGCCGGGCTGGTGGCTCGGGCCGGCCTTGTACGGCGCGGCCAGCGGGCAGCGCGGCGGTCTCTTCACCTGGGGCCTGGAAGGCCAGCGCCAATGGGCGCTGGGCGGGCGCTGGCGGCTCGCCACCGGCCTGTACGTGGGCGGCGGCGGCGGCGCCAGCGCACCGGTCGGCGGCGGGCTGATGCTCAGGCCGCATGCCGACCTGCTGTTCGATGCCGGCGGCTGGTCGATCGGCGTCTCGGCCTCGCAGGTGCGCTTTCCCAGCGGCGACATCAGCAGCCGGCAGCTCGGCCTGGTGTTGGCGGTCGACGACGTGTTCACGCCCTCGGACCGCGGCTTCTTCCAGCCCGAGCGGCTGGTGCTGTCAGCCGGCGCCTACCGCAGCGCGCCGGGCCGCACCGGCTTCCTGGTGCTGCGCGCCGAGCAGCCGATCGACGCCACGTTCAGCGGCACGGTGGAGGCCGGCGCCGCGGTGAGCGGTGGAGCAGACGGCTACGCCGAGTTCCTGGCCGGCGCGATGGCGCTGTGGCCGGCGAAAGGCGCACCGCTGCGCGTGGGCGCGCGCGTGGCCGCCGGCCTCGGCGGCGGCGGCGCCGTGCCCACCGGCGGCGGCGTGTTCGGCAAGGCGGCGCTCGTCGGGCGCGTGCAGCTGTCGCCGTCGATCGGCCTGGAACTCGAAGCCGGCCAGGCGCGCGCGCTCGACGGCGACCTGCGCACCGGCTATGCCGCGCTGGCGCTGGCCTTCGAGTGCTGCCGCACACCGGCCGACACCGAGTGGTCGGTGGGCGTCCAGCACTACACCGGCGCGCAGCGGCGCGACGGCCGCAACGAGCCGATGGAGACGATCGGCCTGAAGCTGCGCGAATCGCTGGCCGGCGCGTGGTACGCCACCGGCCAGGCCTACGGCGCCTTCAGCGGCGGCGCCGGCGCGTATTCGGTCGGCCTGCTGGGTGTCGGCGCGCGCAGCGCGCTCGACGCCGCAGGCACCTGGCGCGTGGGCGCCGAGATGCTGGTCGGCGCCGCCGGCGGCGGTGGCGTCAGCAGCCGCGGCGGCGCCGTCGTGCAGCCGATGCTGTGGGCCGATGCGGCCACCGGCCCGCTCGGACGCCTGCAACTGGGCGCCGGCGTGATGCGCTCGGTGCGCGGCGAGCTGAAGACGCCGGTGGTCGAACTGAGCTGGGTGGTGCCGCTGGGCGTGCGCTGAGCGTCAGGCGGCAGCCTGCACCCGCCCGCCGAACCGCCGTGCCACGCGCTGCGCCAGCGGCGGCGCGGTGACACGGCCCTGCCAGAGCCCCAGGCCCTCGATCTGCATCTGCAGCCAGCCCGGGCCGCCGGCGCCCGCCCCGAGCCAGCGCCGCCAGAAGCTGCTGGACTGTGGCGCGTAGACGACCTCCTGCACGCGCGACAGCGCCAGCGCCTCGGCCAGGCGCCAGCCGCGCAGCCCGCGCGTGAAGCAGAGCAGGCGCTGGTCGGTGAGCACGATCCAGTGCACGCGGTGGCGCACCCAGATGAAGGTCTCGTGCAGCACCTCGCCCGGCAGCAGCGCACGGCGCAACCGCGTGTCGGCGTCCAGCCGCTTCAGGGCGAAGGCATTGAAGATCGGTTCGTAGCGCGCTTCGAGCGAGCGCCGGCCCTGCTGGCGGTGCGCCCAGGCCACGCTGGCGAAGGTCGCCGCCCACAGCAGCGCGACGCCCGCCACCGCGGCCCAGCGCACGTTCCCGGGCGGCACCGTGCGCCACAGTGGGCCGACGGCGCGCACCGCGACCATCAACCCCAGCGGCAGCAGCCAGGGCAGTGCGAGCCGCAGGCGCAGGCGCCAGGCCTCGCGGCGCGGCAATGCCGGCGTGCCCAGCCGGGAGCGGTCGAGCGGGTGGTCGAGCGCGATCGCGTGCCGCCCCAGGGCCTGCGCCCGCCATGCAAGGCCGATGGCCGCCAGCATCAGGACTGCCGCGGCGGCCACACCGAGCCGCCAGCGCGCTGCGCGCGCGCCCGTTCGGCCAGGCCGGCGTCGATGCGGCGCTGCACCTCGGCGCCACCGAACGGCACGGCGAGGCCACCGCCGTCGGCGGCGATGCGCAGCACGCGGTGGCTGCGGCCGTCGGTGGCGACGACGTCGTCGCCCAGCCAGTCGACGTCGTGCGGCTCGAACACGCCGGCGCCGTCGAGCGCACGCTCCTGCGGCGGCTGGCCTTCGACGACGGCCACGCGGCCCACCGTCATGCCGTTGGCGTAGCGGACGATGGCCACGCGGTCCGGCCGCCGCGCGTGCTCGCGCGCCGGGCCGAGGAAGCGCGTGCCGTGTCCGGCTTCAAGCTGCACCGTCTCCTGCAAGGCCAGCGTGCCGCCGTCCAGGCGCTTGAGCTGGGTGCGGTTGGTGTCGCTCGTCCACAGCGCGTCGCCGGCCCACCAGAGGCCGTTGGTGTAGCGGTAGAAGCCGGGCGCGGTGCGCGCGATGAAGCGGCCGTCGGCCGCGAACAGCGCCACCGCATGGCCGCCGCCGGTGGCGATGGCGATGCGGCCGTCCGGGTGCAGCGCGACATGGATCGCGCGGCTGCCGTGCTCGGCCAGTTCGGCGGGCCATTGCGGCCGAATGCGGCCGACGACACGCGCGCTCGCGGCGTCCAGAAGGTACAGCGTGGGGTCGTGGCGCACGCTGGCGACGACACCGCCCTGCGGGAGGCGGGTCAGCGTGGCCGGCGTGCCGGGCACGCCGAGCGCCCGGAGGTCGTCGTCGTGGCGCAGCGTGCCGTCGGCGCCGACGCGCCAGAGCCGTTCGTCGGCGCCGACCCACAACTCGCCCCCGGCGGTGGCCACCAGCGTCACCGGTCCCTGGATCTGCGCCGCACGATCGGACGACCACAGTGCGCCGGCAAGCGCCGCCAGCGCCAGCAGCATCGCGCCGACCGCAAGGACCTGGAGGCGGCGCACGCGCGACACGGCGCTAGTCGATGCCCTTCGCGCGGTCGGCCTTGAACTGCGCCCGGAAGGCCTCGAAGCGCCCTTCATCCAACGCCGCGCGCACCTCGCGCATCAGGTTCACGTAGTAGTGCAGGTTGTGGATGCTGGCCAGCATGGGCGCCAGCATCTCGCCGCAGCGTTCCAGGTGGTGCAGGTAGGCGCGGCTGAAGTGGGCGCAGGTGTGGCAGCCGCAGGTGGGGTCGAGCGGGCGCTCGTCCTGGCGGTGCTTGGCGTTGCGGATCTTCACGTCGCCGAAGCGCGTGAAGAGGTGGCCGTTGCGCGCGTTGCGGGTGGGCATCACGCAGTCGAACATGTCGATGCCGTTGGCCACGCCTTCGACCAGGTCTTCCGGCGTGCCCACGCCCATCAGGTAGCGCGGCTTGTGCGCGGGCAGCAGGCGCGGCGTGTGCGCCATGATGCGCAGCATGTCGTCCTTCGGCTCGCCGACGCTGACGCCGCCGACCGCGTAGCCCGGCAGGTCGAGCGCGACCATCGCGTCCAGGCTGGCTTCGCGCAGGTTCTCGAACATGCCGCCCTGCACGATGCCGAAGAGCGCGTTCGGGTTCTCCAGCTTCGCGAATTCGGCCCGGCAGCGGTGCGCCCAGCGCACGCTGAGCTCCATCGACGCGCGCGCCTCGGCTTCCGTCGTCAGGTGGCCCTTGGTCTCGTACGGCGTGCACTCGTCGAACTGCATGACGATGTCGGAATTGAGCACCGTCTGGATCTGCATGCTGATCTCGGGCGTGAGGAACAGCTTGTCGCCGTTCACCGGCGACGCGAACTTCACGCCCTCCTCGCTGATCTTGCGCATGTCGCCGAGCGACCAGACCTGGAACCCGCCGCTGTCGGTGAGCATCGGGCGCGGCCAGGCCTCGAAGCGGTGCAGGCCGCCGAAGGTCTTGACGACGTCCAGCCCGGGCCGCATCCACAGGTGGAAGGTGTTGCCGAGGATGATCTCGGCGCCCATCTCCTCCAGGCTGCGCGGCAGCACGCCCTTCACGGTGCCGTAGGTGCCCACCGGCATGAACACCGGCGTCTCGACCACACCGTGGTTCAGCGTCAGGCGGCCGCGGCGCGCCAACCCTTCGGTCTTCAGCAGGTCGAAGTTCAGCATGCGCGCTGCAACACCATGGCGTCGCCGTAGCTGAAGAAGCGGTAGCGCGCCTCGATGGCGTGGTGGTACAGCGCACGCACGTGGGCGTGGCCGGCGAACGCGCTGACCAGCATTAGCAGCGTGCTCTTGGGCAGGTGGAAGTTGGTCACGAGGGTGTCGACGACGCGGAACGCGTAGCCCGGGGTGATGAAGAGGTCGGTCTCGCCGCTGAAGGGCAGGAGCGTGCCGCTGTCCTTCGAGCGCTGCGCGGCCGATTCGAGCGCGCGCAGCGTGGTCGTGCCGGCGGCGACGATGCGCCCGCCGGCGGCACGCGTGGCGGCGATGGCGGCCACCGTGTCGGCGCCGACCTCGAACCATTCGCTGTGCATGCGGTGCTCGGCCAGGTTCTCGGTGCGCACCGGCTGGAAGGTGCCGGCGCCCACGTGCAGCGTGACGGCGGCGCGCTTGACGCCACGCGCTTCGAGCGCCGCCAGCACGCCGGCGTCGAAATGCAGCGACGCGGTCGGCGCCGCCACCGCGCCGGGCTTCTGTGCGAACACGGTCTGGTAGCGCTCGACGTCGTCCGGCGCGTCGTCGTGCGTGATGTACGGCGGCAGCGGCACGTGGCCGTGGCGCGCCAGCAGCACCAGCGGGTCGTCGGGGAAGCGCAGGTGGAAGAGCGAGCCGTCGGGCCCGGCGCGGCCGAGCACGCTGGCGTCGAACGCGTCGCCGAAGCGCACCAGGCTGCCGGGGCGCGGCGACTTGCTGGCGCGCAGGTGCGCGTGCACTTCGTGGCCGGGCAGGATGCGCTCGACGAGCGCTTCGACGGCGCCGCCGGTCGGCTTCTCGCCGAGCAGGCGCGCCTTGATGACGCGCGTGTCGTTGAAGACCAGCAGGTCGCCCGGCTGCAGCAGTGCGGGCAGGTCTCGGAAGCTGCGGTCCACCGGCAGCGCGGCGCGGCCGTCGAGCAGGCGCGAGGCGCTGCGCTCGGGCGCCGGGTGCTGTGCGATCAGTTCCGGCGGAAGGACGAAATCGAAATCGGCGAGGGTGTAGGTCGGGTCGGGCATGGCTTGCAGGCTGTACCGGCCTGAAGACTCGGGGTGGGGGCGGATTGTTCCACGGCGCAGCCAAAATCGGGCCATGCCCACGGCCCGCGACAAGTCCGCCCCGCAGCGCGCGATGGAGCGCCTGGGGCTCGTGCGCGACATCGATCTCGCGCTGCACCTGCCGCTGCGCTACGAGGACGAGACGCGGCTGGACGCCATCGCCGACGTGCGCGACGGCGAGACCGCGCAGGTCGAAGGCGAGGTCGTCGACAACCGGGTCGAGCAGCGCGGCCGCCGCCAGCTGATCGTGCGCATCGCCGATGCCGGTGGCGAGCTGGTGCTGCGCTTCCTGAATTTCTACCCCTCGCAGCAGAAGCAGCTCGCGCTGGGGAACCGCGTGCGCGTGCGCGGCGAGGTGCGCGGCGGCTTTCTCGGCCGCGAGATGGTGCACCCGGTGGTGAAGGTGCTGAACGGCGACCTGCCCCTGCCGCAGGCGCTGACGCCGGTGTACCCGGCCAGCGCGCAGCTGCCGCAGGCCTACCTGCGCAAGGCGGTGGCCTCGGCACTGGCACGCGCGCCGCT
Source organism: Pseudomonadota bacterium (assembly GCA_963204815.1). Lineage (GTDB taxonomy): Bacteria > Pseudomonadota > Gammaproteobacteria > Burkholderiales > Burkholderiaceae_C > Rubrivivax. The sequence continues at coordinate 23,793 of CAUJHQ010000069.1, forward strand.
GGAAGAACTGCTGCCGCCGGGCCAGCTGCCGCCCGGCCTGCCGAGCCTGCGCGAGGCGCTGCAGTTCCTGCACCACCCGCCGCCCGGGGCGCCGCTGGCGGCCTTCGAGGACCACAGCCACCCTGCCTGGCAGCGCCTGAAGTTCGACGAACTGCTGGCTCAGCAGCTGTCGCAGCTGCAGTCGCGCGACGAACGCGCCGCACTGCGTGCCCCGGCCCTGCAGGACACCGCGCTGCCCGCACAGCTGCGCGCCGCCCTGCCCTTCGCGCTGACCGCCGCGCAGGAGCGCGTGGTCGCCGAGATCGGCGCCGACCTCGCGCGGCCGCGGCCAATGAACCGGCTGTTGCAGGGCGACGTGGGCAGCGGCAAGACGGTGGTGGCCGCGCTGGCGGCGGCGGCGGCCATCGGCGCCGGCTGGCAGTGCGCGCTGATGGCGCCGACCGAGATCCTGGCCGAGCAGCACTTCCGCAAGCTCATCGGCTGGCTCGAACCGCTGGGGCTCAAGGTGGCCTGGCTGTCGGGCAGCCGCAAGGGCAAGGGCCGCAAGGCGATGCTCGAACAGGTCGCCTCGGGCGACGCCGCGCTGGTGGTCGGCACGCACGCCGTGATCCAGGACGACGTGGTTTTCGCGCGGCTGGGCCTGGCGGTCGTGGACGAGCAACACCGCTTCGGCGTCGCGCAGCGGCTGGCCCTGCGCGCGAAGCTGGAGGAACAGCGCCTCGAACCGCACCTGCTGATGATGAGCGCGACGCCGATCCCGCGCACGCTGGCGATGACCTACTTCGCCGACCTCGACGTCAGCACCATCGACGAGCTGCCGCCCGGCCGCACGCCGGTCGTCACCAAGGTCTTCGCCGACGGCAAGCGCGATCTCGTGATCGCGAAGATCCGCGACGAGGTGGCGAAGGGCCGCCAGGTCTACTGGGTCTGCCCGCTGGTGGAGGAGAGCGAGCACGTCGACCTGCAGAACGCCACCGCCACCCACGCGCAGCTCTCCGAGGCGCTGCCCGGCGTGATGGTCGGCCTGCTGCACGGCCGCATGGCGGCGGCGGAGAAGGCGGCGGTGATGTCGCTCTTCTCCGGCGGCCAGATGCAGGTGCTGGTGGCGACCACCGTGATCGAGGTCGGCGTCGACGTGCCGAACGCCAGCCTGATGGTGATCGAGCATGCCGAACGCTTCGGCCTGGCGCAGCTGCACCAGCTGCGCGGCCGCGTCGGCCGCGGTGCGGTGGCCAGCGTGTGCGTGCTGCTGTACACGGCGCCGCTGTCGGACACCGGCAAGGCGCGCCTGCGCGCGATGGCCGAGACGACCGACGGCTTCGAGATCGCGCGCCGCGACCTCGAGATCCGCGGCCCCGGCGAGTTCATGGGCGCGCGCCAGAGCGGCGACGCGCTGCTGCGCTTCGCCGACCTCGCCGAAGACAGCGCGCTGCTGCAGCAGGCGCGCGAGCTGGCGGCCCTGCTGCTGCGCCGGCATCCGGCGGCGGCGCGCGCGCACGTGGACCGCTGGCTCGGCGGCAAGGCCGAGTTCCTGAAGGCCTGACGCAGAATGGCGCCATGACCCTCACCGAGCTCAAGTACATCGTCGCCGTCGCGCGCGAGAAGCACTTCGGCCGCGCCGCCGAGGCCTGCTTCGTCAGCCAGCCCACGCTGAGCGTGGCGATCAAGAAGCTGGAAGACGAGCTCGACGTGAAGATCTTCGAGCGCGGCGCCAGCGAGGTGAGCGTGACGCCGCTGGGCGACGAGATCGTGCGCCAGGCGCAGCAGGTCATCGAGCAGGCGGCGACGATCCGCGAAATCGCCAAGCGCGGCAAGGACCCCGTCAGCGGCCCGCTGCGCCTGGGCGTGATCTACACGATCGGCCCCTACCTGCTGCCCGACCTGGTCAAGCAGGCGATCGACCGCGTGCCGCAGATGCCGCTGATGCTGACCGAGAACTTCACCGTCAAGCTGCTCGAGAGCCTGCGCACCGGCGAACTCGACTGCGCGATCATGGCCGAGCCCTTCCCGGACACCGGCCTGGCGGTCGCGCCGCTGTACGACGAGCCCTTCATGGCCGCGGTGCCGAAGAGCCACCCGCTGGCCAAGCGCAAGAGCATCACCGCCGAGGAGCTGAAGAACGAGACCATGCTGCTGCTGGGCACCGGCCATTGCTTCCGCGACCACGTGCTCGAGGTCTGCCCCGAGTACGCGCGCTTCAGCTCCGATGCCGAGGGCATCCGCAAGAGCTTCGAGGGCAGTTCGCTGGAAACCATCAAGTACATGGTCGCCTCGGGCATGGGCGTCACCGTGGTGCCGCAGCTGAGCGTGCCCAAGGACGTGCAGCCCCACATCAAGTACGTGAAGTTCAGCGACCCGGTGCCGACGCGCCGCGTCGTGCTGGCCTGGCGCCGCACCTTCCCGCGCTACGAAGCCATCGCGGCGCTGCGCAACGCCATCTACGCCTGCCCGCTGCCGGGCGTGAAGCGGCTGACGGGCTGAGCCGCGCGCGCCGCTATCGGCGCCATAGCCAAGCGGGCTATCGAGGACTTCAAGTCCTTTGCTTTGACGCGCTCCGGGCGGCTTCCTACAGTCGGCTCGTCGACAGCCCACACGCCAGGAGAAGACCATGACCCAAGACGCAAAGTGCCCGTTCTCGGCCGGTGCCGCCCGCCACGCGAAGGCCGGTGCCCCCGGCAACGGGGCCTGGTGGCCGCAGCAGCTGAAGCTCGGCATCCTGCACCAGCACACGCCGGCGTCCAGCCCGATGGGCGAAGCCTTCGACTACGCGGCCGAGTTCAAGACGCTGGACCTGCATGCCGTCGTGGCCGACCTCAAGGCCCTGATGACGGACTCCCAGGACTGGTGGCCGGCCGACTGGGGCCACTACGGCGGCCTGTTCGTGCGCATGACCTGGCACGCCGCCGGCACCTACCGCATCCACGACGGCCGCGGCGGCGCCGGCACCGGCAACCAGCGCTTCGCGCCGCTGAACAGCTGGCCCGACAACGGCAACCTCGACAAGGCGCGCCGCCTGCTGTGGCCGATCAAGCAGAAGTACGGCCGCAAGCTGTCGTGGGCCGACCTGCTGGTGCTGGCCGGCAACGTCGCGCTGGAGAGCATGGGCTTCAAGACCTTCGGCTTCGCCGGCGGCCGCCCCGACATCTGGGCGCCGGAAGAAGACATCGACTGGGGCCCCGAGACCACCTGGCTGGGCGACCAGCGCTACAGCGGCGAGCGCGACCTCGCGCGCCCGCTCGCCGCCGTGCAGATGGGCCTGATCTACGTGAACCCGGACGGCCCGAACGGCCACCCCGACCCCGTGGCCGCGGGCCGCGACGTGCGCGAGACCTTCGCCCGCATGGCGATGGACGACGAGGAGACGGTGGCGCTGGTCGCCGGCGGCCACACCTTCGGCAAGGCGCACGGCGCCGGTGACCCGAAACTCGTCGGGCCCGAGCCCGAGGGCGCCGCGCTCGAAGAGCAGGGCCTGGGCTGGAAGAACGCGTTCGGCAGCGGCAAGGGTGCTCACACCACCACCAGCGGCATCGAAGGCGCCTGGAAGCCCAACCCCACCACCTGGGACAACGGCTACTTCGACATGCTGTTCGGCTACGAGTGGCAGCTCACCAAGAGCCCGGCCGGCGCCCACCAGTGGACGCCGAAGGACTGCCGGCCCGAGCACCTGATCCCCGACGCGCACGACCCGTCGAAGAAGCACCCGCCGATGATGACCACGGCGGATCTCTCGCTGCGCTTCGACCCCGCCTACGAGAAGATCTCGCGCCGCTTCCACCAGGACCCGGCCGCCTTCGCCGACGCCTTCGCGCGCGCCTGGTTCAAGCTCACGCACCGCGACATGGGCCCGCGCGCGCGCTACCTCGGCCCGCTGGTGCCCAAGGAAGTGCTGATCTGGCAGGACCCGGTGCCGGCGGTGGACCATGCGCTGGTCGATGCGCAGGACATCGCGGCGCTGAAGGCGCAGCTGCTGGCCTCCGGCCTGACGACGGCGCAGCTGGTCACGACCGCCTGGGCCTCGGCGTCGACCTTCCGCGGCAGCGACAAGCGCGGCGGCGCCAACGGCGCGCGCATCCGCCTGGCGCCGCAGAAGGACTGGGCCGTCAACCGGCCGGCCGAACTGGCCACGGTGCTGGCGCGGCTCGAAAGCGTGCAGCAGGCCTTCAACGGCGCGCAGGCGGGCGGCAAGAAGATCTCGCTCGCCGACCTGATCGTGCTGGGCGGCTGCGCCGCCATCGAGGCCGCCGCGAAGAAGGCCGGTGTCGACGTGACGGTGCCCTTCAGCCCCGGCCGCACCGACGCTTCGCAGGCGCAGACCGACGCCGCCTCGTTCGCGGTGCTCGAACCGGCGGCCGACGGCTTCCGCAACCACGCGCGTCCGGGGCTCGAAGGCGCCGCGGCCGAGCTGCTGGTCGACAAGGCGCAGCTGCTCACGCTGACCGCGCCCGAGATGACCGTGCTCGTCGGCGGCCTGCGCGTGCTGGGCGCCAACGCCGGCGGCGGGGCGCACGGCGTCTTCACGCAACGGCCGGGCACGCTGTCGAACGACTTCTTCGTCAACCTGCTGGACATGCGCACGCAGTGGCAGCGCTCGGCCAGCGCCCCCGGCGTGCTGGAAGGGCGCGACCGCCGCAGCGGCGCGCTGCGCTGGACCGGCACCGTCGCCGACCTCGTCTTCGGCTCGAATTCGCAGCTGCGCGCGCTCGCCGAGGTCTACGCGAGCAGCGATGCGCAGCCCGCCTTCGTGCGCGACTTCGTCGCTGCGTGGAACAAGGTGATGAACCTCGACCGTTTCGACCTCAAGGAGTGAACCCCATGGCCAAGAAGAAGGGCGCGGGCGCGCCGAACCCCGTCGGCATCCACATCGGCATCGGCGAGAAGGACCGCGCGGCCATCGCCGGCGGCCTGTCGCGCCTGCTCGCCGACACCTACACGCTGTACCTCACCACGCACAACTTCCACTGGAACGTGACGGGGCCGATGTTCAACACGCTGCACACGATGTTCATGGCGCAGTACACCGAGCTGTGGAACGCGGTCGACCCGATCGCCGAGCGCATCCGCTCGCTCGGCCATGCGGCGCCCGGCTCGTACGCGCAGTTCGGCAAGCTCGCCAGCGTGCCCGACGCGCCGGTCACGCCGCCGAAGGCGCTGGCGATGGTGAAGATCCTCGTCGACGGCCACGAGGCGGTGGCGCGCACCGCGCGCAGCATCTTCCCGCTCGCCGACAAGGCCGGCGACGAGCCCACCGCCGACCTGCTGACGCAACGCCTGACGGTGCATGAACAAGCGGCGTGGATGCTGAGGTCGCTGCTCGAGGAGTGAGCGCCACCGGGCGCCGCCGGGCGGCCGGCGGCGTTTCAAGAGGGCACCGGCACCCCCCCGCGTAAACCTTGATGCCCGGCAATTCCGGCATGAAAAGGCGCCGCCCCTCCGCCGAGTGTGCTACTTTGTCCTGATGAGCCAACCGATTCCGGACCTGGCCGATCTGAGCCTGCTGTCTGGGCTTGCACCGGAACTGGCCTCCACATTCGTCAAGGTGGCGAGCGACATCGCGCTCGTCATCGGTGAAGACGGCGTGATCCGCAACGTCGCCGAAGGGCCGACCTCGGTGCGCGCCGCCGGTGACGCCTGGGTGGGCCGGCCGTGGGTCGACACCGTCACGCCCGAGACCCGCCGCAAGGTCGAACTGCTGCTCTCCGAGGCGCGCACCAGCGGCGTCTCCAAGCGCCGCGAGCTCAACCACCCGGGGGCCGGCGGGGCGTCGATCCCGGTCTCGTGGGCGGCCGTGCGGCTGGGCACGAACGGGCCGGTGCTGGCCGTCGGGCGCGACCTGCGTGCCGTCGCCGCCATCCAGCAACGCTTCCTCGACGCCCAGCAGGACATGGAGCGCGACTACTGGCAGCGCCGCGAAGCCGAGTCGCGCTACCGCCTGCTGTTCCAGGTGGCGCGCGATGCCGTGCTGGTGCTCGACGCCGGCGACTTCAGCGTCATCGAGGCCAACCCGGTGGCGCTGACGATGTTCGGTGCCGGCGCGAAGCCCGGCGCCATGCCGGCCGACTGCGTCGAGCCGGGCTCGCGCGCCGCGATCGAGGAGCTCTTCGTCACCGCACGCGCCAGCGGCCGCGCGTCCGAGGTGCGGGTGCGCCTGGCCGAGCGCCACTTCGCGACCGCCGTCTCCGCCACCCCCTTCCGCGCCGACGACCGCCAGTGCCTGCTGGTGCGCGCGCGCCGTGTCGAGACCGTGACCGACTTCTTCGAGCAGATGCCCGAGGCCGCCGTCATCACCGACAGCAGCGGCCGCATCCGCATGGCCAACCCGGCCTTCGTGGCGCTGGCGCGCGCCGGCGACGAATCGCGCCTGCGCGGCTGGCTCGTCGGCGACGCGCTCGGCGACGTGCAGGGCCAGTGGGCGGTGCTGCTGGCGCAGGTGCGCGCCAACGGGCTGGTGGGCGGCGTCGGCGTCACGCTGAACGTGGCCGGCGCGGCGCCGATGCGGGCCGACGTGTCCGGCGCCCTGCTCGCCGAAGGCGAGCAGGAAGACCTGGGTTTCACGCTGCGCGTGCAGCCGCCCTCGGCGAGCAGCGAACCGCTGGCCGCCGGGCTCGCCGAACTGGTGGCGCGCGTCGGCCACGCGCCGCTGCCCGACCTGCTGGTGCAGGCGGTGGCATGGGCCGAGCACCACCTGGTGGAAAGCGCCCTCGAACGCGGCCAGGGCCGGCTGGAGACGGCGGCCGCGCTGCTCGGCATCCCGGCCGACAGCCTGCTGTTGCGCGTGCAGCGCCTGGGCCTGTCGCACCGCCTGTTGCTCAATTGAGCCGGACCGTCACCGTGGACAGCCCCGCGTTCGGCCAGGCCGATCTCACGAATTGCGAGCGCGAGCTCATCCACCTCGCGGGGTCGGTGCAGCCGCACGGCGCGCTGCTGGTGCTGCGCGAGCGCGACCTCGTCATCCAGCAGGCCAGCGCAAACACGCTGGCGCTGTTCGGCCGCGCGCCCGAGTCGCTTCTGGAGCGCCCGCTCGCGGTGCTGGGCGCGGCGGTCGCGGCACAGGTGGCGGCGTTGCGCGACAGCCCGCTCGTCGAGCCGGTGCCGCTGGCCGTGCTCACCGACGACGGCCGGCGCTTCGAAGGCGGCGTGCACCGCCACGCCGGCGGCGGCCTCGTCGTCGAGCTCGAACCGGTGGACCCGCCGGCCGCCGGCACGCCGGCCGCCATCAACCTGGAGCCTGCGGCGCTGATGGAGCGGCTGTCCAACGGCGTGCAGCGCTTCACCAACGCGGCCAGCCTGGGCACGCTGTCGGACGCCATCGCGCAGGTGGTGCGCGACCTCACCGGCTACGACCGCGTGATGGTCTACCGCTTCGACCCCGACGGGCACGGCAAGATCATCGCCGAGGCGCGCGACCCGCGGCTCGAATCGCTGCTGGGCCACCACTACCCGGCGACCGACATCCCGCAGCGCGCGCGCGAGCTCTACCTGAAGAACCGCGTGCGCGTGCTGGTCGACGTCGACTACGCGCCGCAGGCGCTGGTGCCGCCGCTGCTGCCCGGCGATGCGCCACTCGACATGTCGATGTGCCAGCTGCGCAGCATGTCGCCGCTGCACCTGCAGTACCTGCGCAACATGGGCGTCACCGGCACGCTGGTGGCGAGCCTGGTGCGCGAGGGCAAGCTCTGGGGCCTGATCGCGGCGCACCACTACAGCCCGCGCCACCTGCGCTTCGCGATGCGCAGCGCGGTCGACCTGCTGGCCGAGGTCGCCAGCACGCGCATCGCCGCGATCGAGAACTACGCGCATGCGCAGGTCGCGCTGATGGTGCGCCGGCTCGAGCAGCGCCTGATCGAGGCCACGTCCACCGAAGGCGACTGGCGGCTGGCGCTGTTCCGCAACCCGCGCACGCTGCTGCAGCCGCTGGAAGCCACCGGCGCGGCGCTGTTCCACGACGGCGAGATCCTCACGTCGGGCGAAGTGCCTTCGACACCCGAGCTGCGCGCGCTGCGCGACTGGGTCGACGAGCAGCCGGCCGACGGCGTGTTCGCCTGCTCGTCGGTGGGCAAGGCGCACCCGCCGCTCGAATCCCTGACACCCACCGCCGCCGGCGTGCTGGCGGTGAAGCTGTCGACGACGCGGCCGGACTACCTGATGTGGTTCCGCAAGGAACAGCTGCTCAGCGTCACCTGGGCCGGCAATCCGGCCAAGCCGATGGTCGCCGACGACCCGCTGCAGCTGTCGCCGCGGCGCAGCTTCGACGCCTGGAGCGAGATCGTGCGCGGCACCGCGGTGCCGTGGAACAGCGCCGAGCGCGTGCTGGCACGCGCCGTCGGCGCGGCGCTGGTGGACATCATCGTGCAGGTGCACGCGGTGCGGCTGCTGATCGCCGAGCACCAGCTGACGCAGATCCGCGCCACCGTGGCGGCCTCGGCCGAGCCGGTGCTCGTGATCGACCCCGAAGGCAAGCTGACCTTCGCCAACCAGGCCTTCGCGTCGCTGATGGGCGACGGCGTGCCGGTGCCCGAGCGCGGCAGCGACATCGCGGTGTGCTTCGAGCAGCCGCAGATCGTGCGCGCCGTGCTCGACGGCCTGGCGGTGCAGCCCTGGCGCGGCGAGTGGAGCGTGCGCCGCAGCACCGGCCCGTCGCTGCCGGTGGCGGTGCGTGCCGAGGCGGTGCCGGCGCGCAGCGGCGCGCTGCTCGGCTTCATCATCACGCTGGCCGACCTGTCCGACACCCACCGCACCGCCGAGGCACGGCGCCACCTGGAAGCGGTGCTGAACGGCACCGCGCGCGGCCCGCGGCCGGCCGACGAGGTGATCGGCGCCATCCTCACCAATGCCAGCCTGGCCGCGATGGACATCGGCGACGCGAGCACCGGCGCGCCGGTGGCGCCGCTGCTGCAGGAACTGGAAGCGTCGGCACAGCGCGCGGCGGCGCTCTACCTGCAGATCCGCAGCTTCTCCGGGTAGCTCAGGCGAGCTCGTCGAACAGCAGGCGGTGCTGGCGGAAGGCCCAGAGCGCCTCGTCGACCACGGCGTCGGCCTCGGCGGCGGTCACCGGCAGCGCCGACAGCGCGTCGCGGAACGACTGCTTCAGCGCGAGCGCGCGCGCCTCGTCGCCGAACTCGTAGAAGCGCGTGCCGGCGCCGGCGGCGATGCCGTAGCGCCGCGCCACCAGGCGCGCCAGCACCTGGCCGCCGGAAAGGTCGCCGAGGTAGCGCACGTAGGCGTGGGCGACGAGCGCGGTGGCCGGCAACGCGGCCAGCCGGCGCGCGTAGGCTGCGGCCGCCGGCGCCAGCGGCAGCGCGGCGGCCCAGTCGGCGCCGTGCAGCAGCGCGAGGTCGGCGGCGAGCGCGTCGGCGCGGGCCAGCGCCGGCAGGTCGAAGGGCTGCAGCAGCGGCGCAGCGGCCTGGGCGGCGAGCGCCGACTCGAGCGCCGCGTACACCGCGTGCAGGTTGCGCAGCATCGCGACGTAGCCGCCGCGCTCGAGCCGGCCCTGCAGCAGCGCGCCCATTGCGCCGGCGCGCTCGACGTCGGCGTGCAGGGCGCGCGTGCTCTCGCGCAGGCGCTGCGCGAGGTCGAAGGGCCGCGTGGCGATGTCCAGGAGGAGGCTCCGGTCGAAGGGTGTCGGGGCATGATAATTCGCGATTGCCCTGCCCGCCGCCATGTCCCAAGACGCCCCGACCCGCATCGAGAACCGCATCGACACCGAGGTGCGCCGACGCCGCACCTTCGCGATCATCAGCCACCCCGATGCGGGCAAGACCACGCTGACGGAAAAGCTGCTGCTCTTCTCGGGCGCGATCCAGATCGCCGGCAGCGTGAAGGCGCGCAAGGCGAGCCGCCATGCCACGTCGGACTGGATGGAGATCGAGAAGCAGCGCGGCATCTCGGTGGCCAGCTCGGTCATGCAGATGGAGTACCGCGACTGCGTGATCAACCTGCTGGACACGCCGGGCCACCAGGACTTCAGCGAAGACACCTACCGCGTGCTGACCGCGGTCGACGCGGCGCTGATGGTCATTGACGCCGCCAACGGCGTCGAGCCGCAGACGCGCCGGCTGCTGCAGGTCTGCCGCGCCCGCAACACGCCCATCCTCACCTTCGTCAACAAGATGGACCGTGAGGTGCAGGAGCCGCTGACGCTGATGGACGAGATCGAGCGCGAGCTCGGCATGGGCGTGGTGCCGTTCACCTGGCCGGTCGGCATGGGCAAGCTGTTCGGCGGCGTGCTCGACCTGCGCCGGCAGCAGATGCGCGTCTTCACGCCCGGCGAGGACCGCAACCGGGACGACGACGACATCATCGACGGCCTCGCCAACCCGGTGCTGGCCTCGCGCTTCGGCGCCGCCTACGAGCAGGCCGCCGGCGAGATCGAGCTCGTGCAGGGCGCCGCGCCGCCCTTCGACGAAGCCGAGTTCCTGGCCGGCCGCCAGACGCCGATGTTCTTCGGCTCGGCGATCAACAACTTCGGCGTGCGCGAGGTGCTCGACGCGCTCGTCGACCTGGCGCCGCCGCCCGGCGTGCGGCCGGCGATCCAGCGCGAGGTGAAACCCGTCGAGCCGAAGTTCACCGGCGTCGTCTTCAAGATCCAGGCCAACATGGACCCGGCGCACCGC
>CAUJHQ010000070.1 GCA_963204815.1 Pseudomonadota bacterium
GGTGTCGCCGGGGGTCACCGCACAATAGTGCCACCGTGCCCCGGCGGCACCGAGAACCCCACACGACCGCATGAAACTCGCCACCCTGAAGGACGGCTCGCGCGACGGCCAGCTCGTCGTCGTCTCGCGCGACCTCGCCCAGGCCCACTTCGCCACCGGCATCGCCACCCGCATGCAGCAGCTGCTGGACGACTGGAACTTCATCAGCCCGCAGCTGGAGGACCTGTACACCACGCTGAACCACGGCAAGGCGCGCCACGCCTTCGCCTTCGACCCGCGCCAGTGCATGGCGCCGCTGCCGCGCGCCTTCCAGTGGGCCGACGGCTCGGCCTACCTGAACCACGTGGAGCTGGTGCGCAAGGCGCGCGGCGCCGAGGTGCCGGCCTCGTTCTACGAAGACCCGCTGATGTACCAGGGCGGCAGCGACGACTTCCTCGGCCCCACCGACGCCGCCGTCTTCGCCAGCACCGACTGGGGCATCGACTTCGAGGCCGAGGTCGCCGTGATCACCGGCGACGTGCCGATGGGCGCCAGCCCCGAGCAGGCGCTGGAAGGCATCCGGCTGGCGATGCTGGTCAACGACTGGAGCCTGCGCAACCTGATCCCGGCCGAGCTGGCCAAGGGCTTCGGGTTCCTGCAGAGCAAGCCCGCCACCGCGTTCAGCCCGGTGGCGGTGACGCTGGACGAACTCGGCGGCGCCTGGCGCGGCGGCCGCCTGCACCTGGAGCTGGAAAGCGTGTGGAACGGCCGCCGCGTCGGCCTCAACAACGCCGGCCCGGAAATGACCTTCCACTTCGGCCAGCTGATCGCGCACGTCGCGAAGACACGCCAGCTGCGCGCCGGCTCCATCGTCGGCTCGGGCACCGTCAGCAACAAGGACTGGAACTGCGGCTATTCGTGCATCGCCGAGAAGCGCGCCATCGAGACGATCAAGCACGGCGCGCCGCAGACCGCCTTCATGCAGCACGGCGACACGATCCGCATCGAGATGAAGGGCAGCGACGGCCTGAGCCTGTTCGGCGCCATCGAGCAGACGGTGGCGGCGCCGCCGGCCGCCTGAGCGCCGCCCGGCGAAGGCGGGCCGGCGCGCCAGCCCGGCCTGCCGTGGCGCCGCCGTTTCGTGGCATCGTGCGGCCATGACGATCTGGCGCACGCTGACCTTCGCCGCACTGGCCGCCTTCGGCCTGGCGGCCGGGGCCGCCGAGTGCCCGCCGCCGGCGCCCACGCCGAGCCCTGCCCAGCTGGCGGCGGCGGCACGGCAGGACCGCGGCGTGCTCTGGCGCATCGAGCGCGACGGCCGCGTCTCGCACCTGTACGGCACGCTGCACGTCGGCAAGGCCGAGTGGGTGCAGCCCGGCCCTGCGGTGCGCGCCGCGCTCGCCGCCAGCGACGTGGTCGCGCTCGAGATCGACCCTGCCGACCCGGCGCTCGGCGAGCTTGCCGCGCCGGCCGGCGGCGCCGCGCCGCTGCCGCCGGCGCTGCAGGCGCGCCTGGCGCGTGCCACCGCCGCCGCCTGCCTGCCCGAAGCGGCACTCGCCGCGCTGCCGCCGACGCTGCAGGGCGTGGTGCTGACGCTGATGGAAGCGCGCTGGCTCGGCCTCGACCCCGCGCTCGCCCAGGAGCAGGCGCTGGCGCACCAGGCACGCGCCGCCGGCCGCCCGCTGGTGGCGCTGGAGACCGTGGCGCTGCAGAAGCAGGTGCTGGTGCCCGCGGACCCGGCCGAAGCGGAGACGGCGCTCGCCGGCACGCTCGACGAGATCGAGAGCGGCCGCGGCCGCGCCGTGCTGGAGCGCCTGGCCGTCGCCTGGGCCGCCGGCGACCTGGCCACGCTGGAGCGCTACGAAGAGTGGTGCGGCTGCGTCGACGGCGCCGACGCCCGCGCCGCGATGCGCGCCCTCAACGACGATCGCAACCCGGCGATGGCGGCGCGCATCGACACCCTGCACCGCGAGGGCAAGCGCGTCTTCGCCGCCGTCGGCGCGCTGCACATGACCGGGCCGCAGGGGCTGCCCAAACTGCTGGCCGAACGCGGCTTCGCGGTGCAGCGCATCGGCCCGCCGCGCTGAAAGCCTGCACGAAGGACGCGAGCGCACAATCGACGCGCAAAGGAGACGACGCAGATGGCCACAGCCACCGATTTCACGAAGATGGTGCCCGGTTTCGACTTCCTGCAGGGCCTGGTGAAGGGCGCCGGCGCCGGCATGCCCAACATCGGCCAGTGGATCGCGCCCACGCTCGACGCCGAGGAGCTCGAGAAGCGCATCGGCGAACTGCGCACCGTGCAATTCTGGCTGGAGCAGAACGCGCGCCTGCTCGGCGCCACGATCCAGGCGCTGGAAGTGCAGCGCATGACGCTGTCGACGCTGAAGACGCTGAACCTGCCGGTGCAGGACATCCGCAAGTCCTTCGAGCTCAAGGTTCCGCCGGCCGCCGAGGCGCCCGCCGCGGCCCCGGCGCCCGCCGCGCCCGAGAACGCGCCGCGCGCGAAGGCCGGCACCGCGAAGAAGGCGGCCACCACCCCGGGCCCCACGGGCGCGGTCGACCCCATGCAGTGGTGGGGCGCGCTGACGCAGCAGTTCACCGAGCTGGCCGCCACCGCGCTGAAGGACACCGGCGCCGCCAGCGCGCCCGCCGCCGCGCCGAAGAAGGCGCCGGCGCGCAAGCGCGCGGGCCGCGCGGCCGGCTGAGCGCGACGCCGCCGAGGCCACGTTGCCCGCCTTCGTCGTCGGCCACGCCACCCATCCCGACTGGCGGATGGCCTTCTCGCTCGCCGCCGCGCAGGTCGACGCGCAGCAGGCGCGGCAGGCCGGCGGCGGCGGCGGCCCGCTGTCGCTGGGCTTCGTCTACTTCACCGACGCCTACGCGCCGCAGGCCGGCGCGCTGCACGCCGCGCTGAAGGACCGCTGGCCGGGCGTGGCCTGGGTCGGCAGCGTCGGCGTCGGCGTCGCGGCCAGCGGGGTCGAGTACTTCGACGAGCCCGCGCTCGTGCTGATGCTGGCGGCACTGCCGAGCGGCCGCTTCGAGGTCTTCTCGGGGGCGCGGCCGCTGGCGCGCGGCAACGCGTTCAGCGCGCTCGTGCACGCCGATCCGGCGACGCCGGACCTCGGCGAGCTGATCGCCGAGATGAGCGACCGCACCGCGTCGGGCTACCTGTTCGGCGGCCTCGCCGCTTCACGCACCGGCACCGTGACGGTTGCCGACGGCGTCTGGCAGGGCGGCCTGTCGGGCGTCGCGTTCAGCGCCGACGTGCCGCTCATCTCGCGCGTCACGCAGGGCTGCCAGCCGGTGGGCCCGGTGCGCGTGGTGACGGCGGCCGAACGCAACATCGCGATCGAGCTCGACGGCCGGCCGGCGATGCAGTGCCTGCTGGCCGACCTCGGCCTGGCCGACGGCGACGACCCGCGTGCCGCGCTGCCCAGGCTGCGCTCCACGCTCGTCGGCCTGTCGGACGGCGACGCGCCGGTGACCGGCCGCGGCAGCCCCTTCGGCCCCGACGTGCGCGTGCGCCACCTGATCGGCCTGGACCCCGGCCGCCAGGCGGTGGCGGTGGCCGAGATGCTGCAGCCCGGCCTGCGGCTGGCCTTCTGCACGCGCGACGTCACGGCGGCGCGGCGCGACCTGGTGCGCATCTGCAGCGAGATCCGCGAGGAGGTCGAGGCGCCCTCCGAGCTGGCCGCCCACGGCACCGCGCCCGAGCCGCCGGCCGCGCAGCGCATCAAGGGCGCGCTGTACGTCAGCTGCGCCGGCCGCGGCGGGCCGCACTTCGGCGGCCCGTCGGCCGAGCTGAAGATCGTGCAGCACGCGCTGGGCGACGTGCCGCTCGCCGGCTTCTTCGCCGGCGGCGAGATCGCGCGCCAGCACCTTTACGGCTACACCGGGGTGCTGACGGTGTTCACCGCGGAACGATGAGCGACGTTCCGCGCGGGCTCAAGCACCTCACCGTCTGGCTGCTCATCGGCACCGCGCTCTTCCTCGCCGTCCAGGCCTGGCAGGACCGCGCGCGGCGCAGCGCCTTCAGCGCCGAGGGCGGCGTCATCGAACTGCGGCGCGCCGCCGACGGCCACTTCCACTGGCCGGGGCGCGTGAACGGCATCGAGGTCGAGTTCCTCGTCGACACCGGCGCCACGCGCACCGCGCTGCCGCAGGCGCTGGCCGAACAGGCGCAGCTGCAGGCCGAGGCGCCGGCGCAGTCCAGCACCGCCGGCGGCGTGGTGCAAGGCCATGTGGCGCGCGCCGACCTGCGGCTCGCGGGCGGTGTGCACGCGGCCCGGCTGCCGGTGCTGGTGCTGCCGGACCTGCAGCGCCCGCTGCTGGGCATGGACATCCTCTCGCGCCTGCGCTTCACGCAGAGCGGGGGCGTGCTGCGGCTGGAGGCCGCCGGGCGCTGATTGCCTGCACCGCGGTCAAAGCCGTCATGACCCCGCCGGGGTCACGCGTCTCAGGCGGCTGTCAGGCCGGGCATCGTAAAGTCGTGCCCACTCCCCCACCGGACCCCTGCCGATGAACGCGCCCGACCCCCGCGCGGCCGCCGCGAGCGAACGCGCCGCCCGCCAGCAGCAGGTGGTGGCGGCCCTGTCGCCGCTGCTGCCGCCGCACGCCCTGCTGTGGCAGCGCGAGGAGACCATCCCGTACGAATGCGACGGCCTCACCGCCTACCGCCAGACGCCGCTGGTGGTGGCACTGCCCGAGACCGAGGCCCAGGTGTCGGCCGTGCTGCGCACCTGCCACGGCCTGGGCGTGCCGGTGGTGGCGCGCGGCGCCGGCACCGGCCTGTCGGGCGGCGCGATGCCGCACGAACTGGGCGTGACGCTGTCGCTGGCGAAGTTCAACCGCATCGTGCAGATCGACCGCGCTGCCCGCACGGCCACCGTGCAGTGCGGCGTGCGCAACCTCGCGATCAGCGAGGCGGCGGCGCCCTACGGCCTGTACTACGCGCCCGACCCGAGCAGCCAGATCGCCTGCACCATCGGCGGCAACGTGGCCGAGAACTCCGGCGGCGTGCACTGCCTGAAGTACGGCCTCACGCTGCACAACGTGCTGCGCGTGCGTGGCTTCACCGCCGAGGGCGAGGCCGTCACCTTCGGCAGCGGCGCGCTCGACGCTCCCGGCCTGGACCTGCTGGCGGTGCTGGTGGGCAGCGAAGGCATGCTCGCCGTGACCACCGAAGTGAC
>CAUJHQ010000071.1 GCA_963204815.1 Pseudomonadota bacterium
GTCTCGCGCGAGACGCGGTCGAAGCGGCCGCCGAAGCCCACGCGGTGCGCGCGCCAGCCGTACAGCGCCAGCGAGCCGCCGACGACGAAGCCGAGGAAGGCGAGGATGAAGATGCCGCGCGCGGGGTCGGTGGCGAAGGCGTGCACCGAGGTCAGCACGCCGGAGCGCACGATGAACGTGCCCAGCAGCGACAGCGAGAACGCCGCGATCGCCAGCAGCACCGTCCAGGCCTTGAAGGCGCCGCGCTTCTCGGCCACGGCGAGCGAGTGCACGAGCGCCGTGCCGGCGATCCAGGGCATGAACGACGCGTTCTCGACCGGGTCCCAGAACCACCAGCCGCCCCAGCCCAGCTCGTAGTAGGCCCACCAGCTGCCGAGCGCGATGCCCAGCGTCAGGAAGCACCACGCCGCGGTGGTCCAGGGCCGCGACCAGCGCGCCCAGGCGGCGTCGAAGCGGCCGCCCAGCAGCGCCGCGACGGCGAACGCGAACGCCACCGCGAAGCCGACGTAGCCCATGTAGAGCATCGGCGGGTGCAGCACCATGCCCGGGTCCTGCAGCAGCGGGTTGAGGTCGCGGCCGTCGAGTGCCGCCGGCAGCAGCCGCGCGAACGGGTTCGAGGTCAGCAGCACGAAGAGCAGGAAGCCGGTGGCGACGAGACCCATCGTGCCGAGCACGCGGGCCGCCATCTCGGCCGGCAGCGCGGCCGAGCGCAGGCTCACCGCGCAGGTCCAGCCGGACAGCATGAACACCCACAGCAGCATCGAGCCTTCGTGGCTGCCCCAGGTGGCCGCCAGGCGGTAGGCGAGCGGCAGCTCGCGGTTGCTGTGCTGGGCCACGAGTGCGAGCGAGAAGTCGTGCGCCGCGAACGACGCCATCAGCGTGCCGAAGGCGAGCGCGACGAAGACGAACTGCGCCAGCGCCGCCGGTCGCGCGAAGGCCATCCACGCCGTGTGGCCGCGTGCCGCACCGGCCAGCGGCAGCAGGCCGAGCGCGACCGAGATCACGAGCGCGATGACGAGTGCGAGGTGGCCGAGTTCGGGCAGCATGGTGCGGCGGCCTTCAGCGGTGGGCGCGCGAGATCTCGGCGCGCATCTCGTCGACGGCGTCGCGGCGGCGCTGCACGAGCGTGATCGCTTCCCACAGCAGCGCGGCGGCGGTCATCGCGAACGAACCCCACACGTAGAGCGCGTAGCCGCCCATCGCGGCGAAGTCGGCAAAGCTGGTCCAGGCCATCGGGGCGCCCCGTTCAACGGGCCTCGGCGAGCTGCCGCACCCAGTCGGTGTCGGCCTCGCGCTCGAGGACGATCGAGCGCGCGCGGTGCAGCGCGGCGCCGACCGACCAGGCCCAGAAGGCCAGCGTCATCAGCAGCAGGCCGGCGAGCATGGGGCCGGCCATCGACGGCGCCTTCGTCAGGTTGATCGTCGAGCCCTGGTGCAGCGTGTTCCACCAGGTCACCGAGAAGTAGATGACCGGCACGTTGACCGCGCCCACCAATGCCAGCACGGCGCCGGCGCGGTCGCCGCGGCGCGTGTCGTCGGTGCTGGCCTGCAGCGCGATGAAGCCGACGTACAGGAACAGCAGCAGCAGTTCGGACGTGAGGCGCGCGTCCCACACCCACCAGGTGCCCCAGGTGGGCTTGCCCCACAGCGAGCCGGTCCACAGGGCCAGGAAGGTCATCATCGCGCCGGTGGGGGCGAGCGCGCGCGCCAGCATCGCCGCCAGCCGCGTGTTGAAGACGAGGCCGACGCCGGCCCAGAAGGCCATCGCGAGGTAGATCACCATCGACATCCAGGCCGACGGCACGTGGACGAAGAGGATGCGGTAGCTGTCGCCCTGCTGGAAGTCGGTGGGCGCGACGAGCAGGCCCACCACCAGCCCGGCCAGCGCCGCCAGCACCGCCACCGCCCAGCACCACGGCTGCAGCCGGCCGGCGAGCGCGAAGAACGCCGACGGCGCGGCGAAGCGCGACCAGCGCGCGGGACGGCGCGGCTCGGCGGGCGCGGTGGGGTGCAGGGCCATGGTCATCGGGCAGGGCGTGCAGCAAACGGCGTGCCGGCGTTGGCACGCGCCGTGCAGCACCGGCGGCGATGCTGCTTCGACGACGCCCCCTGCTGTTCGGCGCCGCCGCCGCGCTCGGCGCCGGCTGCGCCACGAAGCCGGCGCCGCCCGCCGCCGGCCCGCCGCCGCTGTGGCCGGCGCCGCCCGAGCAGCCGCGCTTCGTGTTCGAGGCGACGCTGCGCAATGCGCTCAGCGTGCGTGACGACTCGCCCGACGCGCGCCTGCGCCGCCTGCTCGCCGGCGAGGAGGATTCGCGCGCCAGCTTCGGCAAGCCGCTGGCGGTGGCCGCCGGCCGCGGCCGCGTCTACGTGACCGACACCGAGGGCCGGCGCGTCTTCGTCTTCGACCTGCCGCGCCGCCGCACCTTCAGCTTCGGCCTGCGCCTGGAGGGCGAACTGAAGAAGCCCGCCGGCATCGCGCTCGACGGCGCCGGCTTCGTGCACGTGATCGACGCCACCGCGCGTCGCGTCGTCGTCTTCGACGGCCTGGGCCTGTTCCAGCGCGCGATCGACGGCTCGAAGGACTGGGTGCGGCCGACCGCGATCGCGGTGTCGCGCGCCGGCGACCGCGTCTACGTCGTCGACACCGGCGGCGTCGGCAGCGACAGCCACCGCGTCTTCCGCTACGACGGCGAGGGGCGCGCGCTCGGCCCGATCGGCCGCCGCGGCGAAGCGCCGGGCGACTTCAACCTGCCGACCGACGCCGCCGTGGCGCCCGACGGCAGCCTGTGGGTGCTGGACGCCGGCAACTTCCGCGTCCAGGCCTTCGAGCCCGACGGCCGCGTGCGCCACCACTTCGGCTCGGCCGGCACCGCGGTCGGCCAGTTCGCGCGGCCACGCGGGCTGGCGGTCGACCGCGACGGCCTCATCTACGTGAGCGACGCGTCGTTCTGCAACCTGCAGGTGTTCCAGCCCGATGGCGCGGTGCTGCTGGCCATCGGCAGCCGCGCGCAAAACCGCGACGCCCCTGGCCGCTACCTGCTGCCGGCCAAGCTGGCGACCGACGAGACCGGCCGCGTCTACGTCGTCGACCAGGCGCTGCACAAGGTGGAGGTGCTGCGCCGGCTGAGCGACGAAGAGGGCCTGCGCCTGCAGCGCGAAGCCTCCTGATTCCGGGAATCGGGCCGGCGCGTGGCTCCCGAAAGCGGGAACCCCGGCGGCCCGATTCGCAGCGCCCGCGAGGGTGCCCAGGGCGGTATGGAAATTGCACCGCACCGCCCCACAAAGCGGTGCCGTGATGCCGCCAACCTGTCAGGGGGTTTGAATGGTCAACGTGTGGATGCGCCGCCGCTCATGGATGGCCCAAGGGGTGCTGCTCGTGGCGGCGGCATGGGCGGCGCTGGTGCCGCCGGCGGCGCGCGCCGACACCGACCTGCCGACCAAGTTCTCCAACATCGGCAGCGTCGGCAACACGCGCCACAACCTGATGCAGCGCCAGCTCTCGGGCGGCGGCCCGGCCGGCGTCACGATGGACTCGTTCCGCAACGACTACCTCGAAGTCTGCGTCTACTGCCACACGCCGCACGCGGCCAACCGCACGACCGCGGCGCCGCTGTGGAACCGCACGATGAAGGTCACCACCTACCAGACCTACGACCTGCTGAACACCGGCGGCATCACGCAGCCGGTGTCGCAGCCGGGCGCCGCGTCGCTCACCTGCCTGTCCTGCCACGACGGCCAGACCGCGGTCGACTCGGTGATCAACATGCCGGGCGCCGGCCGCCTGCTCGACACCCAGGAGACGACCGAGAACGCCGCCTTCCTGAACAGCTGGAACAACACCCGCGGCCCCGACGCCACGGTGCACGCGCGGCTGTCGAGCACCGAGTGCCTGTCGTGCCATTCGCCGTCGGGCGGCATCCCGGGTGCCGGCGCGACCGACTTCACCGCCTTCGCCATCGGCACCGACCTGCGCAACGACCACCCGGTGGGCGTTCGCTTCCCGCCCGCCGGCCCGGGCACCGACTTCCGCGACCCCGGCCGCAAGGAAACGCGCTGGGCCTACTACGACAACAACGCCAACGGCCGCGCCGACTCGAACGAGATCCGCCTGTACAACAGCGGCGAGGGCTACGAGGTCGAGTGTGCTTCCTGCCACGACCCGCACGGCGTGCCGTCGGCCGGCCCGGGCTCGGTGTTCAACCCGACCTTCCTGCGCGTCAGCAACGCCGGCAGCGGCGTCTGCCTGACCTGCCACTCGAAGTGAGTGGCCTGGCGGGCCGGCGGCCTACGGCGCCGGCTTGAAGAACGCGCGGCCCACGTAGGCCGCGACGGCGTCGATCTCGGCCGGCTTCATCACGTCCTTCCAGGCCGGCATCGAGGTGCCGGCCAGGCCTTCGCGCAGCACCTGCTTCAGGCGCGTGTCGGGCATGCTCTGCACGCTGTACTGCGTGAGGTCGCGCGCCTTCGGTTCCATGAACTGGCCGATCCAGTTCTTGCCGGTGCCATCGGCGCCGTGGCAGAAGGCGCAGTTGGCCTGGAAGAGCTTCTCGCCGGTGCGCTCGCGCGCCGACAGGTCCGGCAGCACGGGCGGGACCTCGTGCTTGGCGTAGACGCTGGCGCTGGACACCGCGTCGACCGGCGGTGCCACCGGGTCGCCGGGGCTGAAGGCGAAGCGCGGGTACGACAACGGGCGCGCGCTCCAGGCCGGGCCTTCGTCTTCGACGCGCGCGCGGTCGTGGCACGAGATGCAGGTGGTGACGAACAACTGCCGCCCCGCCTGCTGCGCGGCGCTCAGTTGTTCGGCCGGCGTGTCGAGCGCGATCTCGCCCTTCGCGAACGGGAACGCGATCGCGTAGCGCGCGTGGTCGGGCCAGCCGTTGGCCGCCGTGTGGTACGCCGTGTTCGGCGCCTTCGCCTGCACGAACTCGCGTTCGACGAAGGCGGCCACGGCCTCGATCTCTCGCGCGCTCAGCGTGCCGCTGAACGAGACCATGCCGGTGCCGCGCCGGCCGTCGCGCAGCACCTGCGCGATGGCGCCGGCGCCCAGCGCCGCGCCACGCGTGAAGTCGCGCGGCGGCGGCTGCAGGTAGGTGGCGGCGAGCGTCTTCGCGTCGCCCGAGTAGCCGTGGCAGAAGTAGCAGCGGTAGTTGTAGACCGCGCGGCCGAGCTCGTGGCGGTCGTCGCCGGCGTGCGCGCCGAGCATGTCGTAGCCGGCCCAGAGCACGGCCAGCGCGGCCAGGGCGCCGGCGGCAAGCAGTCGCGGCATCGTCGCGGCGCTCAGCGGGCCGGCGCCGCGGCGGCCACCGCCTTGCCCTGGATGAAGCTCTGGAACACGTACTCGGCGACGTCGGCCATCTGCTGCTTCGTCGCCACCTTGCTCCAGGCCGGCATCTCGGTGCCGAGCTTGCCTTCGCTGACGGCGGCGTACAGCGCCAGCCGGTTCAGCCGCGCGCGCGAGGCCGGCTCGACGAAGTTGCGCGGCTTCGGGTTGATGAAGTAGGCGCGCGGGCCGGCGCCGTCGCCGCGCGCGCCGTGGCAGGTGGCGCAGTTGGCCAGGTAAAAAGCACCCCCGCGCTTCGAGTCTCCCTTCAGACCGTTGGGGAGGCCGGCCGTCATGTCGACCTGCACGGGGGTGGAAGCGGCATCGGCTTCACGACCGCCATGGGCCCTGGTGCCGGAGATGGCGGGGGTGGCCGCGGCGACGGCGGCGCCCTGCACGAAGCGGGAATAGACGTGGTCGGCGACGCTCGCGATGTCGGCGTCGGACAGCTGGGTGCGCCACGAGGTCATCGCGGTGCCCGGGCGGCCGTGCGTGATGGCGGCCACGATGCGCTCGCGGCTCAGCTCGCGCTTGGACTCGGCCGAGGTGAAGTCGCGCGGCAGCGTCGACAGCGAGCCGGTCGCGCGGCTCTTGCCGTCGCCCTTGTCGCCGTGGCAGACGGAGCAGTAGTTGTGATACAGCGCGGCGCCGTCGGGCGCGGCGAACGCCGCCGGTGCGAAGGGCAGCGCCAGCACGAGCAGGGCGAAGGCGGCGAGGACGGATCGGGCCAGGCGTTTCATGCCGGCACGGTCAGCAACTTCCTTGCCACTCGCCGCCTCACTGGCATGCGCCTTGCACCGCCTGGGGCAATTCACCCGCATCCCCCTTTCAACACCACGGAGTCAGAGCTCATGAACTTTCCAGGAACGGGAACGCTGCTTCTCGCTTTCGGCATCGCGGCCGCCGCGCCCGCCTTCGCTGCCGACGGCAAGGCCGTGTACGACAAGACCTGCGTCGCCTGCCACGCCACCGGCGTCGCGAACGCGCCCAAGCTCGGCGACAAGGCGGCCTGGGCGCCGCGCGTGGCCGCCGGCAAGGACGCGCTCGTCGCGTCGGTCAAGAACGGCAAGGGCGTGATGCCGCCGAAGGCCGGCGCCAACCTCGCCGACGACGACATCCAGGCCGCGGTCGACTACATCCTGTCCGCGGTGAAGTGATGAACGCGCGCGCCGCGCGGGCCGGGTCGGCACTGTGCCTGGTGGCCGCCTTGCTGGCGGCAGGCTGCGGCGCGCCGCCGGCCGACACCGCGGCCGCCAAGCCGCTCGTCTTCCCGGCGGCGCCCGACGACCCGCGCTTCGTCTTCGAGCGCACCATCCGCTCCAGCGGCGACGTCATCGAAGACGAGCAGGCGAGCGAGTTCCGCCGCCGCCTCACCGGCGAGTCCGGGCGCGGCGAGCCGCTGGCCAAGCCCTACGCGGTGGCGGTGCACCGCGGCCGCCTCTACGTCAGCGACACCGTGTCGCGCTTCGTGCGCGTGTTCGACGTGCCCGAGGGCAAGGCCTACCGCATCGGCGACGACGAAGGCCCGGGCCAGCTGATCAAGCCGATCGGCCTCGACGTGGACGCCGCCGGCCACCTGTACGTGGCCGACATCGGCGCGCGCGCGATCCTGGTCTACGGGCCGGACCGCCAGTTCCTGCGCCGCATCGGCGGCGACAAGTGGTTCACGCGCGTCTCCTCGGTCACGGTCGACCCGGCGGGCAGCCGCGTCTACGCGGTCGATCTCGGCGGCGTCGGCTCCGAGAACCACCGCGTGCGCGTGTTCGACGCCCGCACCGGCGAGCATGTCGCCGACATCGGCCGCCGCGGCACCGGGCCGGGCGAGTTCAACCTGCCGCGCGACCTCGCCATCGGCGTCGGCGGGCGGCTGTACGTGGTCGATGGCGGCAACTTCCGCGTCGTCGTCTTCGACAAGGACGGCCGCTACCTGCAGAGCTTCGGCAGTGTCGGCAAGCAGTACGGCCAGTTCGCGCGCCCGAAGGAGATCGCGGTCGACCGCGACGGCAACCTCTACGTCGTCGACACCGCGTTCGGCAACTTCCAGATCTTCAGCCCGGAAGGCGAGCTGCTGCTCTTCGTCGGCGACCGCTCCGAGCGCGACGGGCCGGCCAAGTACATGCTGCCCTCGGGCATCGCGGTCGACGAGGACGGGCGCGTCTACGTCGTCGACCAGTGGTTCCGCAAGATCGAGGTCTACCGGCCGGCCGCGCTGAAGGCCGAGGCCGGCTTCTTCGCGCAGCGCCCCAAGCGCCCCTGAGCGCGCCGCCGACACCCGCCTTCCCGAACGCGGGAACGGCCGCGCGGCGGATTTCCGAGAAGCGGGAGCTTCTTCCCCGCCGCCCCCGGTGGGCGCGCCACCCGGCGCGGTGGCACGGGAACTGCAGAACCGGGAGCGTCAAGCAGGGCATTGGGGAGTGCGCGGCCTGACGACTGTTCAACCAACCTTCGAGAGGACGACATGAAGATGGCATGGCTATCCGGTCGCGGCAGGTGGGGAGCGGCGTCCGCAGGATTGCTGGCGGCGTTGATCCTGACCTTCGGCGCCCCCGCGCAGGCCCAGGTGGGCATCGCGACGACCAAGCACAACCTCGGCTCCGGCCCGGGCCTGGCAGGACGCAACCAGACCACGGACACCGCCGAGATCTGCGTGTTCTGCCACACCCCTCACGGGGCGGACACGGCGGCGCCCGCGCCGCTGTGGAACAAGCGCCTGGGCTCGCCCGGCGTGCCGGCGGGCGGCGGTTCGTACACCACGTACGACACGCTGCAGACGCCGTCGCTGGACGGCACGATCGCGCCGGTCGGTTCGATCTCGATGGCCTGCCTCTCGTGCCACGACGGCACGCAGGCGATGGACAACATCATCAACGCTCCCGGCTCCGGCGGCCTGCTCGCCGACGGCGGCGGCAACGATGGTCGCGCCTTCACCTGGACCGGCAGCACCGTGAACGCCGCGGGCCGCCTCTCGAGCGGCGTCGCGCTGCTGGGCACCGACCTGTCGAACGATCACCCGATCGGCATCCAGTACTGCGGCGGCGGCGTCACCGGCTCCGGCACCACGGTCACCGCGAACTGCAAGGACGGCGACTTCGTGACGCCGCAGACCGCGGTCATCAACAGCAACCAGATCTTCTGGATCGACACCGGCGGCGACGGCAAGCAGCGCACCGACCTGCCGCTGTACACGCGCGCGACCGGCGGCCTCGGCCCCATGGTCGAGTGCGCCAGCTGCCATGACCCGCACGTCTCGAAGGACCAGCCGGGCCCGGCGTCGACGGGCAAGGTCGCGGGCGACACGTTCCTGCGCATCAGCAACGCCAGCAGCGCGGTCTGCACCGCCTGCCACGTGAAGTGACCTAGGGGACCGACAAGAGTCCGCCACGGGGCCGGAATGCGCCGCACGCCTTCCGGCCCCTTTGTCCTCGTCGAGCCGAACCTGCAACACCCCCCGCCAACCCGAGAGATCGACGTGATGGCTGTACGACACCGAATCGGCCCTGCCGTGTCGGCCCTGATGCTCGCGGCGACCGCCTGGGCCGCCGACCCCGCGCCCGCGGCGCCTGCCGCGCCGGCGCATGGCGCCGCGGCGCCCTTCGCCGTCGTCGGCGACACCGTCGTCAGCGCCGCCGACTACCAGCGCGCGCTGCAGGTCGCGATGCGCAAGAAGTACTACCACGCGAAGCCGCCCGAGGCGGAGTTCGCGAAGTTCCAGCGCGAGGTCGGCGACGAGGTCGTCAACCGCGTGCTGCTGCTGGCCGAGGCGCGTCGCCGCGGCGTGCTGCCCGACCGCGAGCACATCAAGGCCACCATCGCCGGCTACGACCAGCAGTACAAGGGCAGCGCCAACTGGGCCGCCAACCGCGAGAAGATGCTGGCGTCGGTGACGCCCGCGCTCGAGAGCGAGAGCGTGATGGAGCGCTTCGAGAAGATCGTCCGCACCGTGCCCGAGCCGAGCGAGGCCGCGGCGCGCGCGTACTACGACAAGCACAAGGACCTGTTCGTCGAACCCGAGCAGGTCAAGATGAGCGTCATCCTCTTCAAGGTCGACCCGAGCTCGCGCCAGGAGGTCTGGAACGGCGCCCACGCCGAGGCCAAGGCGGTGCACCAGAAGCTCGTCGCCGGCGCCGACTTCGGCGAGCTCGCGCGCCTGCATTCCGGCGACCGCTCGGCCGCCCGCGGCGGCGAGATGGAGTACGTGCACCGCGGCATGCTGCCCGAGGCGCTGCACGGCGCGGTCGACAAGATGGTGCCGGGCAACATCTCCGAGCCGGTGCAACTGCTCGAGGGCGTGGCCATCCTGCGGCTGGACGGCCGCCGGCCCGCCGCGCAGCGTGCCTTCGACCAGGTGAAGGCGCGCGCCGCCGAACTGTGGAAGCGCGCCGAGGCCGACGCCCGCTGGGCCGCGCTCATCGCGGACCTGCGCCGCAACACCAAGATTCGCATCGACGAGAGCCAGTATGGGCCGCTGCGCGGGGCAGCCGAGAAGGCGCGCACCGGTTGAGGCCCGCGCGCCGGGTGTCACGAGGCGGCGCATGCAAAGGCCCCGAAGCTTCCGTGCGCGCCGCCTGTGCCTGTCGGCCGGCATGGCGGTGCTGCTGCCGCAGGCCGCGCACGCCGCCGCCTTCCTGCCCGGGCACACGGCCGAGGCCGACCCGCCCACCGGCGAGGCCGCGCCCGCGCCGCCGCCACCGCCCAACGGCAACGTCGGCGGAAACGGCATCCGCTGGGAGCTGGCGCCCTGGCGCAGCGAAGGCAGCATCACCTTCGACCTGCGCCACCTGCGGCTGGAGGACGGGCGCAGCACCTCGCAGGGCCTGGTGTTCAGCGACGTCGACTTCGCCAGCCACGTGTGGCAGCCCTGGTTCATCCGCCTGCGCGCCGGCTTCGGCGTGCTGGCCGGCCTGGACACCAGCCGCGAGAACGACGGCAGCAGCCGCACGCAGGACAGCGGCGGCCTGAGCGGGCGCTTCGCGGTGTCGGTGTTCCCGGCCAGCCGCTTCCCCTTCGAGCTGCGCGGCGACGTCAGCGACAGCCGCACGCGCGGCGACACGCTGGGCAACGACTACCGCACGACGCGGCTCAGCCTGTCGCAGGCCTACCGGCCCGAGACCGGCAACGACAACTACCACCTCAACGTCGACCACAGCCGCCTCGAGAGCCTGACCGGCGGCACCGACACGCTGACCGCGTTCACCGTGCTCGCGCTGCGCCAGTTCGAGGACCAGTCGGTCGAGATGAACGCCACCTGGAGCGAGAACGAGCGCCTCGAGTCGGGCGACCGCAACACGCTGGCCGCGCTGACCGCCCGCCACAGCTTCCACCCGCAGAGCCGCCTGCGCGTCGAGTCGATGGCGACCTGGAACGAGGCCAGCGTGGAGCGCATCGGCAGCTCGGTGACGAGCGCGGTGCGCCAGGTCAGCAGCTTCGCGAACTGGTCGCCCGGCAGCGGCGACCCGCTGTACGTGGCCGACGCGCCGCTCACCATCGCCGGCAGCGCGCGTTTCGTCACCGCCGACAACGGCGACGCCGCGAGCACGACCCGCGCGAGCGCCTTCAACGCCACGCTGGGCGCCAACCAGGACCTCTCGCGCAGCTGGCGCCTGTCGGCCTCCGGCTCGGTGGGGCGCTTCGACGGCGGCACCGGCAGCGCCAGCACGAGCGGCAGCGCCAACCTCGCGCTGTCGTGGTCGTCGATGCCGGTCATGCTCGGCGACTGGCGCTGGGCGCCCAGCGGCGCCGGCTCGCTGGGCGTGTCGCGCGGCGGCGCCGGCGGCAACCGCCACACCGAAGGGCTGCAGCTGTCGCACAGCGTCTCGCGCGACGTGCTGCTCGGTGACGCGCAGGCGCTGTCGTTCAGCGTCGCGCAGTCGGCGGCGGCGCTGATGGAATCGCCCGGCCGCCAGACCACGCGCTCCGTCGCCCACACCGCGAGCCTGTTCTGGCAGGCCAACGGCGACGGCCGCAGCCAGAGCTTCGCCGGCCTGTCGGCGAGCGACGCGCGCAACTATGCGGAGGAGGACGGCCGCTTCCAGCTGCTGAACCTGCAGTGGAGCCAGCGCGAGCAGTTCTCGCGCTACTTCAGCGGCGCCGCCAACGTGACGCTGCAGGCCACCCGCAACGACGCCACGCAGGTCGACGCCTTCACCGGCGAGCGGCGCGTGCAGCGCGGCGGCTGGCAGCGCTTCTACAACGCGTCGGTCAACCTCGAGAGCCAGCGCGTCTTCGGCGTGCCGCGGCTGCGCTACACGCTGCTGGCCACCGCCAGCAGCCAGCAGCTCGAGCAGCGCGCCTTCGGCGACATCGAGGCGCCGCGCGAACGCATCAGCAAGTCGATCGAGAACCGTCTCGACTATTCCATCGGCCGGCTCGAGGCGCGCCTGTCGGCGCGCGCGGCGCAGGTCGACGACCGCACCGTGGTCGCGCTGCTGGCGCGGCTGCAACGGCGCTTCTAGACACCCCTTCCCGGAGATCCCGTCCGTGAGATTCCTTCGCCTCTTCATCGCCACCTGGGCGGCCCTGCTGGGCCTGCTCGCATATGCGCCACCGGCCGC
The DNA here is from genome assembly GCA_963204815.1 of Pseudomonadota bacterium. Lineage (GTDB taxonomy): Bacteria > Pseudomonadota > Gammaproteobacteria > Burkholderiales > Burkholderiaceae_C > Rubrivivax. The sequence goes on from CAUJHQ010000071.1 coordinate 11,872, forward strand.
CGCCGAGTACGGCGACGTCGTCATCAACAACTTCTCCGACGCCGCCGGCATGCGGCCGGTGGTGTTCCCGCACTGGTTCCACCGCGTGCGCTTCCGCTGCAAGGTGTGCCATGCCGACCTCGGCTTCCAGTTCAAGGCCGGCGGCAACCAGATCAACATGCTGAAGATCATCGACGGCCAGTTCTGCGGCGCCTGCCACAACGGCGAGCTCGCGTGGTCGGTCGAGAACTGCAACCTCTGCCACGCCGGCAAGCCGAACACGCCGACGCTGGTGCACGAGAGCACGCTGCAGAAGCTGCTGCCGCCGGCGCCGCCGGCCGCCGCCGCCTCGGCGGCGCAGCGCGCGGGGGCCAAGCCATGAAGCGCCTGCTGATCGCGGCCACGCTGGCCGCCGCCGCGCTGGCGGCGCCCGCCCAGGGCACCACGCCGAAGGCCATCTACGACGGCGCCTGCGCCGCCTGCCACGGCCCGGGCATCCTCAACGCCCCGAAGTTCGGCGACGCTGCGGCCTGGGCCGCGCGCGGCAAGAACCTGGATGCGCTCGTGAAGAGCGCGATCGCCGGCACGCCGCGCGGCATGCCGCCCAAGGGCGGCCGCACCGACCTGACGGACGCGCAGCTCAAGGGCGTCATCGAGTACATGATGACCGGCGGCGCGGCGGCCAAGGCCGCGCCGGTGGCCGCCGCGCCGGCCCGGCCCGCCGCGCCGCCGGCCGCGGCCGCGCCGGTGACGGCCGCGCCGGCCCCCGCGACCGCGACGCCCGTTGCCGCGGCGCCCGCCGCCGCCAGCGCGGCGGCCGTGGCCGCGGTGGCGCGCGCCGCGCCGACGCCGGCGCCGAGCGCCGAGATCAACGCCTTCAACCGCCTGCTCAAGCCGCTGGCGCGCATCAACCGGCCGGCGGCGGAGTCGGGCATCCACGACCCCACGAACGACATGACGCTGCAGCTGCAGCCGCCGTCGGTGGCCTTCGCCGGCCTGCCCAAGAGCCCCGCCGGCAACCACGTGGACTGGGTCAAGTCGCTCGACGGCAAGGCCATCGCGCCGCGCTGGGACCGCAACGACCCGGCGGCCAACGCGATCGTGATGGACCTGAACATCGTGCGCGAGGTGAAGGGCTCGATGCCCGACGTCGTCTACCCGCACAAGCAGCACACCGAGTGGCTGGACTGCAGCAACTGCCACCCGGCGATCTTCATTCCGCAGAAGGGCGCCAACCAGATCAGCATGGCGTCCATCCTGCTCGGCCAGAAGTGCGGCGTGTGCCACGGCAAGGTGGCGTTCCCGGTCTCCGAGTGCCGGCTCTGCCACTCGCGCAAGAAGGCCACCGCGACCGCCGAGGCCAAGCCGTGAGACGCTGGCTCGCCGCGCTCATGCTGCTCGGCGGCGCCGCGCTGGCGCAGGACGACGCCGCGCGCGTACAGCTGGAACAGCGCATCAAGCTCAACGCCAGGCTGCTGTCGGACTCGCCGACCGCGCAGCGCATTGCCACCAGCGGCAACGTGCAAGCGCAGGCGCACATGGAAGAGGGACGCGTGCACCAGGCGCTGGCCGAGGACCTGCTCGCCAAGGGCGACCTCGCCGGCGCGCGGCGCGCGGTCGACGAGGCGCTGAAGCACGTGTCGATGGCGCGCCGCATGGCACCCGACCAGCAGGGGCGCCAGGCGGCGGCGCGGCAGCGCTACGAGCAGAAGCAGGCCGAGCTCGACCGCCTGATGGACGCCTGGCAGCGCCATGCCGGCCGCACCGAAGCGACCGACGGCGACCTCTTCGCCGCCACCGGCCTCATCGTCACCGCGCGCCAGTTCGCGCAGGAGTCGCGCTTCGACGACGCCGGCCACACGCTGGCCGCCGCCGAAGGCCACGTGCTCGTCGGCATGAACCGGCTGCTGCGCGCGAAGACGCTCGACTACACGGTGCGGCCCGGCACGCCGGCCGAGGAGTTCCAGCTCGAGCTGCAGCGCCACCGCGGCCTCGCCGACCTGGTGCCGCTGGCGCTGGCCGAGCTGAAGCCGAAGGCCGACGCGGTGGCGCTGATCGAGCGCTACGGCAAGACCAGCCAGGCGCTGCGGCAGGAGGCGAACGCGCGCTTCGCCGCCGGCGACGTCCCGCAGGCGCTGGCGGACCTCCGCAACGCCATCCTCTACCTGCAGCGCGCGCTGTCCGCCGCCGGCGTCAGCGCGCCCGATGCCACCGGATCGCCGCCATGAAGCCCTTGCTCACCCTGGCCTTGCTCGCCCTCGCGCTCGCGCTGCCGCCCGCCCACGCGCAGGACCGCGCGCAGCTCGAACGCCGGCTGCAGTCGGTGGCGACGCTGATCGAGACCTCGTCGGCGGCGCGCCAGATCGAATCGAGCGGCGATGCCGCCGCGCGCGCCAAGCGCGACACCGCCCGCCTCGTGCACCGCGAGGCGGTCGCCGCCTTCAACGCCGGCGACCTCGCGGCGAGCACGCGCCTGCTCGACCAGGCGGCGCGCGAGATCATGCAGGGCGCCCGCCTGGCGCGCCCCGACCAGGTCAACGGCGAGAAGAAGAAGCAGGACTTCGACGCGCGGCTGGAGAGCGTGCGCGCGCTGCTCGCCGCGCAGCAGCGCATCGTCAAGGAGAAGGGCGCCGGCCGCGAAGCACAGGACGTCGCGCGCTCGATCGAAGGCCAACTCGACGAGGCGCAGAAGCTCGCCGCCGGCGGCCGCGACGACGAGGCGCGCGCGCTGCTCGACCGCGCCTACCTGACGGCGCGCGTGTCCATCGAATCGCTGCGCCGCGGCGACACGCTGGTGCGCTCGCTCAACTTCGCCAACAAGCGCGAGGAATACGACTACGAGATCGACCGCAACGACACCCACCGCATGCTGATCAAGGTGCTGCTGTCCGACCGCAAGGAGTCGGCCGCGCTGATGCAGCCCTTCATCGACAAGTCGGCACTGCTGCGCAGCGACGCCGAGGCCCGCGCCAAGGGCGGCGACCACGACGGCGCGGTGAAGGTGCTCGAGGACTCGACGCGCGAACTGGTGCGGGCGATCCGCGCCGGCGGCCTCTACATCCCCGGTTGACGGCCGAACGTGACCCATGCGCCGATTCGTCGCCATCGCCCTGCTGCTGTGTTCCGCGGCCTGGGCGGCGACCTCGTTGTGGAAGCCGCTGCAGGCCGACGGCCTGCGCGACCCGGCGAACCCGGGCCTCGCCTTCCTGCAGCAGCCGGGCGATGCGCTCTCGGTGCTGCCGCGCGACACCGCGGGCAACCTGGTCAACTGGGTGAAGGCCATCGACAGCGGCGCCATCAACCCGCGCACCAACCTGTTCCCCGAGACGCAGGTGCGCATCCGCGAGGACGACATCATCGTCGCCAGGTTCGGCTCGATGCCGGCGGTGAAGTTCCCGCACCGCCAGCACACGATGTGGCTGGACTGCACCAACTGCCACGAGCACCTGTTCAAGTCGAAGGCCGGCGCGAACAGGTTCAGCATGCAGAAGATCCTCGAAGGCGAGCAGTGCGGGCTGTGCCACGGCGCGGTGTCGTTCCCGCTCACCGAGTGCAACCGCTGCCACAGCGTGCCCAACGCGTCGCTGCGGCGCGCCGCGCAGGCGGCGGCGCCGGCGGCGTCGTCGCCATGAGGCGCGCGGCGCTGCTGCTCGCGCTGGCGCTCGCGGCGCCGGCGCTGCACGCCGAGTACGGCGACGTCGTGCTCAACAAGCGCAGCGACAAGGAAGGCGTGCGCCCGGTGGTGTTCCCGCACTGGTTCCACCGCATCCGCTTCCGCTGCAAGGTCTGCCACTACGAACTGGGCTTCAAGATGCGCGCCGGCGCCAACGAGGTGCTGATGTCCGACATCCTCGACGGCAAGTTCTGCGGCATGTGCCACAACGACCGCATCGCCTGGGGCCCGGACCGCTGCGACCTCTGCCACACCGGCAAGAAGGGCCTGCCGGCCGGCATCCAGGGCGGCAACCAGACCTCGGGGCCGGGGCGATGGTGATCACGCGCCGCCGTTCGCTGCTGGCCGCGTTGTCCAGCCTCGCCGCGTGTGCGAGCGAGGCGCCCGACGCTGCTGCGCCGGCGCGCGCCGAGCCGCTGCTGGCGCCGCAACGCAGCGTGAACGGCGGCTTCCTCGCGCCGCCGACGCCGGGCGTCGGCGTGCCGGCGCGGCCGAGCGGCATGTTCGCCAAGCTCGCGTCGCCCGGTGCGCTGGCGCTGCGTGAACAGGAACTGCTGGTGGCCGACGTCGCCACCGGCCGGCTCTGGCGCGCCGACCTCTTCGCCGGCACCTTCACGGCCGTCGCCGACGCGCCGGTGGGCCCGCAGACCGCGCTCGCCCTCGGCCCCGACGGCTCGGCCTGGGTGCTGGACCCGGCGGCGCGCCGCGTGCTGCGCTTCGCGCGCGACGGCCGCCTGCTGCAGACCTGGCGCGCCGAGCGCGAGGTGGCGAACCCGGTGGCCTTCGCGCTCGCCGACCAGGGCGCGACGCTGCTGCTGGCCGATGGCGCGGCTGCCGCGTGGTCCGAACAGCGCGGGCCCGGCGGCATCGTGCAGATGGTGCGGCCGGTCGCGCCGGTGCGCGACGGCGCACGCGTCAGCGGCGTCGACGCGCTCGCGCCGGCGCCTGCGGGGCTGTTCGTGCTGGACCGCCTGGCCGGCGTGGTGCACCTCGTCGGCCGCGATGGCGCGGTGCTCGACACGCTGGGCCGCGGCGTGCTCAAGCAGCCGCAGGCGCTGGCGGCCGACCGCTTCGGCCGCGCCTTCGTGATCGACGGTGCCGGACTCGTCGTGCTGCAGGCCGGCGCGGCGCCGCGGCACGTCGCGCTGGCCACGCTGGGCGTGCGGCGGCCGGGCGGCATCGCGAGCGACGGCGCGCAGCTCGCCATCGCCGATGCGCTCACCGGCCAGGTGCTGCTGTTCCGCATCGGCCGCGGGGACGCGCCATGAGCGCGCCGGGCCGCTCCCAAGCGCTCATCCCGGCGTGCGAAGCACGGAGGGCAGTCCAGTGAGCGCGCCGGGCCGCTCCCAAGCGCTCATCCCGGCGTGCGAAGCACGGAGGGCAGTCCAGTGAGCGCGCCGGGCTGCTCCCAAGCGCTCATCCCGGAGCACGCAGTGCGGAGGGTGGTCCGGTGAAGGCGCTGCTGCTGGTCGCCGCGGCGCTGCTGGCCGGCTGCGCCGACACCGGCCCGGTGCGCGGCACGCTGCGCTACGGCCTGGACGACGCGCCCGAGGGCAAGCGCCTGCTCTGGCCGGCCGCGCCCGAGGTGCCGCGCTTCCTGTACGCCGGCACGCTGACCGGCGAACCCAACTTCCGCCAGCCCGGCACCGAGAGCGGCTGGCGCCGCTTCGGCCGCTGGGTCGCCGGCCTCGACGGCGCCGGCGTGCCGCCGGTCGTGCTGCAGCGGCCGGCCATGCTCACCGGCGACGAGGCCGGCCGCCTGTTCGTCAGCGACAGCAGCCGCCAGGCCGTGTTCGTGTTCGACGAGCCCGGCGGCGCGCTCGCCGTCTGGGACCGCGCCGACGCGACGCGCAACTTCGTCGCCCCCTCGGGCCTGGCGGCCGCCGGCGGCCGGCTCTACGTGGCCGACGCCGAGCTCGGCGCGGTGTTCGTGCTGGGCGCCGACGGCACCCCCGAGCGCAGCCTGGGCACCGGCCTGCTGCAGCGCCCCACCGGCCTGGCGCGCGACGCCGCGAGCGGCGCGCTGTTCGTGGCCGACACCTACGCGCACGACATCAAGGTGTTCGCCGACGACGGCCGCCTGCTGCGCACGCTGGGCCGGCGCGGCGAAGGCGAGGGCGAGTTCAACTTTCCGACCCACCTCGCGTTCGCCGCCGGCGAGCTCTACGTGACCGACACGATGAACAACCGCGTGCAGGTGCTCGACCCCGCCAGCGGCCAGCCGCGGCGGCGCCTGGGCACGCGCGGCCTGTACGTCGGCAACCTCGTGCGGCCCAAGGGCGTGGGCGTCGACGCCGAGGGCAACGTCTACGTCGTTGAGTCCTACTACGACAGCCTGCTGGTCTTCGCGCGCGACGGCGAGTTCCTGCTGCCCATCGGCGGCACCGGCACCGCCACCGGGCGCTTCTACCTGCCGGCCGGCGTGTGGGTCGACGCGAAGAACCGCGTGCACGTCGCCGACATGTTCAACGGCCGCATCGTGCTGTTCCAGTTCCTGGGGGGTGGCTGATGCGCCGCGTGCCGTGGTTCGTGATCGCGGTGATGCTGGCGCTGCCGGCGGCGGCGCAGCGCATCTCCGACGTGCGTGGCACGCGCCACAACCTGGGCACCGGCGGCACGGGCAGCGTGCACGCCGGCAGCGGCGCCACCAACGAGGTCTGCGTGTTCTGCCACACGCCGCACGCCGCGACGCAGGCCGACGCCGGCGGCCAGCCGCTGCGCGCGCCGCTGTGGAACCGGCGCGTGCCGGCCGGCAGCACCTACACGCCCTACAGCTCCAGCACGCTCGACGCGCAGAGCATCGTCGATGGCCTCAACGCGCAGCCCGGCGGCAGCTCCAAGCTGTGCCTGAGCTGCCACGACGGCACGCTGGCCATCGGCAACGTCAACGTGCTGAACGGCAAGACCGACGTCGCCATCCCGATGGTCGGCACCGGCCCCGGCGGCACCATGCCGGCGGGCGAGGGCACGGCGAGCGGCTTCACGCGCTACCTGGGCACCGACCTCACGAACGACCACCCGATCTCGGTCACGTTCAACAACGCGCTGGCGCAGCGCGACGGCGAACTGCGCACGCTCGACGCCCAGCAGCGCCACCCGCCGGGCAGCGGCAGCGTCATCGGCCTGCGCGCGCCGGGCGTCAAGCCGCTGCTGCCGCTGGAGCCCACCGGCAACGGCGGCGCCGGCCAGGTGCAGTGCGCGAGCTGCCACGACCCGCACCTCCGCGAGCAGGACGCGAGCAAGGGCAACCAGAAGTTCCTGCGCGCGCAGCGCTTCCAGGAAGCCACGCCGACGGCCACGCACAACCCGGCCACCGACATCATCTGCGTCGCCTGCCACGACAAGAACCAGAGCCTGGGCATCTGGGCCTTCTCGGCGCATGCGCGGCCCGACGTCGCCGACGAGACCTACCGCGACGCCGCCGCCACGCTGCGCGAGTTTCCGGCCGGCCTGCCGGTCTGGAAGGCCGGCTGCCTGAACTGCCACGACACGCACACCGTGCAGGGCGCGCGCCGCCTCACGCGCGAAGGCACCGACGGTGCGCGGCCCGGCCTCTTCGCGGCGCGCCAGGGCGGCAACCCGGCGCAGGAGAACACCTGCTACGCCTGCCACACGAACGGCGCGAACTCGGTGCTCGCCAGCACGACGCAGGTGCCGGACGTGCAGACGCCGTTCTCGCTGGCGATCCGCATGCCCATCACCACTGCCGAGCAGGGCGGCGCCACCGAAGAGGTGCACGACCCGTCGTCCAGCTTCGCCGACGGCGTGATCGACTGCGCCACCAACGGCGTGCGCTGCGGCGCCGACGGGCTGGAGTCGCGCAACCACCTGCGCCAGCGCCACGCCGAGTGCACCGACTGCCACAACCCGCACCGGGTGGTGAAGTTCCGCAGCTTCCTCGGTGGCGCCGGCGGCCTGGGCGGCGCGCCCGACCCCGCCGGCACGCACCGCCACGAGGAGACCACCGGCTACACGCACAGCAATCTCGCCAGCGGCGTGCTGCGCGGCACCTGGGGCGTCGAGCCCTTGTACGGTTCGACCAGCTTCCACGACCTGCCCACCGGCTTCAGCGTCAAGCGCGGCGACCCCGGCGCCAGCACCGACACCGCGGTCACCGCGAGCTACGTGACGCGCGAGTACCAGATCTGCCTGAAGTGCCACTCCAACCACGGCTTCGACGACAACAACGTCTACCCCGGCGGCAACCGGCCGGCGCTGGGCCGCAGCGGCGGCACGCCGCCCGGCACCAACAACCTCACCGTCTACACCAACCAGGCGAAGGAGTTCCAGGCCCCGCTCACGCACCAGGGCGAAGGCACGAAGCCGAACTCCGGTGCCGGCTCGAACTACCTGACCAACAACCACCGCGGCTGGCACCCGGTGATGGGGCCTACCGGCCGCAACGGCGCCAGCGCGAGCGCCTTCCGCGCGCCCTGGGGCAACGCCGTCGGCAGCCAGACCATGTACTGCAGCGACTGCCACGGCTCGAACACGCCGGACGCGAGCGTGGTGCCGCCGGGCGGCGAGAACGGCGCCGCCTGGGGCCCGCACGGCTCGGAGAACAACTTCCTGCTGAAGGGGCTGTGGAACAGCGGCGTCGGCGCCGACAGCCGCGGCGACAACGGGCCGAACGCCAACGGCCTGTGCTTCAAGTGCCACAACCCGAACACCTACGCCAACCGCAACGGCAGCGGCACCACCGGCTTCTTCAACAGCGACCGCGGCAACCTGCACGCGTACCACACCGACAAGATCGAGCGCATCCGCTGCAACTGGTGCCACGTCGCCGTGCCGCACGGCTGGAAGAACAAGGCGCTGCTCGTCAACCTGAACGACGTCGGCCCCGAGGCCGGCCGCGCCGGCAACGAGGAGTGGCGCTACAACGCGCCCGGCCAGGCCTTCAACCAGGAGCCGTACTACCTGAACGCGAAGCTGAAGGTGCGCACCTTCGCGACCAGCGGCAACTGGACCGACACCAACTGCGGCTCGAATGCGTCGGCCACCACCTTCGGCAGCAACGGCAACGACACCGGCAACGGCAAGGACTGGATGAAGAACGTGTGCAGCAACCCGCCCTGACGCCATGACGATGAAACCGCTGCTCGCCCACTTCGGATCGCTGCGCACGGCCCTCGTGCTGATGGGCCTGCTGGGCGCCGCCGTGCTGACGAGCCCCACGCTGCCGTGGCTGGCGCCGGTGGTCGGCGCGATGGCGCTGAACCTGGGTGCCGCGCTCTTCGTGCACGCGCGGCTGCGGCGCCAGCTGCCGCTGCTGGTGGCGCACCTGGCGCTGCTGGCGCTGGTGGTGCTGGCGGCGGCCGGCCGGCTGGCCGCGCTGGACGGCCGCTTCGAGCTGACCGAGGGCGTGCCCTTCGACGGCCGCCTGATCGACGGCCAGGCCGGCCCGTGGCACCGCGACCGCCTGCACCGGCTGGCGTTCCGCCACGAAGGCTTCGAGATCGACTACGCGCCCGGCCGCCAGCGCGGCCCGACGCGCAACACCGTCACCTGGACCGGTGGCGACGGCCGCCCGCAGAGCGCGGTGATCGGCGACCACCGGCCGCTGCTGCTGGAGGGCTACCGCATCTACACGAGCCCGAACAAGGGCTTCGCGCCGGTGCTGCGCTGGACGCCCGCGCAGGGCGAGATGCTGCTCGGCGCCGTCCACCTGCCCAGCTACCCGATGCACGAACTGCGGCAGAGCAACGAGTGGCACTTGCCCGACGGCCGCGCGCTGTGGGTGATGCTCGAGACGGACGAGACGCTGATCGACCCGAAGGCGCCCGGCGCCTTCCGCCTGCCGCGCACGCACCGCCTCGTCGTGCGGCTGGGCGACGAGCGGATCGAGCTCGTGCCCGGCGCCGAGGTCGCGCTTGCCGGCGGCCGCCTGCACTACGAAGGCCTGTCGACGTGGATGGGCTACCGCATCACCGGCGACCCCACGCTGCCGTGGCTGCTGGCGGCATCGCTGCTGGCGGCCTTGTCGCTGGCCTGGCACTACGTGCTGAAGTTCCGCGCGCCGCGGCCGCTGCCGGTGTTCGCGAAGGAGGCGCTCGATGGATGAGGTGTGGCTGGTGCGCGGCGCGATCGCGCTCTACGCGGCGGCGGTGGCCGGGGCGCGGCGCGAGCGCCTGGCCGGTGCCGCGCTGCTGGGCGCGCTGGCGCTGCACACGCTGGCGCTGGCGCTGCGCTGGAACGCGCTCGGCCACGGCCCGTTCACGACGATGCACGAGATCCTCAGCTCCAACCTCTGGAGCCTGGCCCTGGTGTTCGCCTGTGCGTGGTGGGCACTGCCCGAGGTGCGCGGCGCGTTGCGCGCGGCGGCGCCGGTGTGGGCGGTGCTGGCGCTGTGGGTGCTGGTCACCGACGCCGCGCCCGGCCACTTCCCGCCCACGTACCACACGCCGCTGCTGTACCTGCACACGCTGGTCGGCAAGCTCTTCCTCGGCCTGCTGCTGGTGGCGCTGGCGCTCGGCGTGCGGGGCGCGCTGGAGCGTGGGCCGAAGGCGCCGCGGCTGGACGAACTGGCGCACCGCTTCGCCGCCTTCGCGTTCGTCTTCGAGACGCTGATGCTGATCGTCGGCGCCGTCTGGGCGCAGGACGCCTGGGGCCGCTACTGGGGCTGGGACCCGCTCGAGTCCTGGGCCTTCCTCACCTGGCTGGCGCTCGCCGCCACGCTGCACGCGCGGCTGGCGTTCCGGCTCTCGCCGCGCGCCCATGCGCTGTGGCTGGGCGGCGTGTTCGTGATCGCCTTCCTCACCTTCTTCGGCGTGCCGTTCCTGTCCGAGACGCCGCACAAGGGGGCGATATGACAGCCGGCCGGCGGCGCGACCAGCGCTTCCTGGGCGTTGTCGTCACCGTGCTCGCGGTGCTGGCCGGCGGCCTCGTGCTGCGTCCGTCCGAACCGGCCACCGCCGCGGACGACGCGCTGCAGCCGCGCTTCGATGCCGCCGTCGCGCTGTTGCAGTCGCGCCGCTTCGATGCCGCCGTGGCGGCCTGGCGCGAGGTGGCCGCCGCGGCGCCACAGCTGCCCGAAGCGCAGGTGAACCTGGGCTTCGCGCTGCTCGGCGCCGGCCGTGCCGCCGAGGCGCGCACCGCGTTCGACCGCGCCACCGCGCTGCGGCCGGCGCAGGCCAATGCCTACTACGGCCTCGCGCTGGCGCACGAAGCGAGCGGCGACCTCGCGGTCGCCACCGGTGCGATGCGCAGCTACCTGCACCTGGCGAAGAACGAAGACCCGAAGCACCTCGCGCGCGCCCGCGCCGCGTTGTGGGAATGGGAGCAGGCGCGCCCGCGCTGAGCGGCGGCGCCGGCGGGCTGGCCGGTCGCTTGCTTTGAACCCGCCATGACCGGCGCCACGACCGTCCCCTCGACTTGGCCGCTTCCCGATTCCGGGAAGCGCTTCCCGATGCCGGGGATCGCGCGATGACCGTCTTCTGGCTCGTCGCGCTGCTGTTCACCTTCGGCGCGCTGCTGATGCTGCTGCCGCCGCTGCTGGCGCCGGGCGCGCGCGTCGTCGCCACCGACGAGGCCAACCTCGCGCTGCTGCGCGACCAGCGCCGCGAGGCCGAACGCGACCTCGCCGACGGGCTGATCGCGCCCGCGCAGTTCGCGCAGGCCGAGGCCGAGTTGCAGCGCCGCGTGCTCGAAGACACCGCGGCCGCGGCCGCACCCGCGCCGGCGCGCCCGGCGCGCGTGACGGCGCTCGTGCTGGCGCTGCTGCTGCCGGCGGCGTCGATCGGGCTGTACCTGCAGTTCGGCCAGCCGCAGGCCGCGCTGGCGCCGGAGATGCCGCGCGAGCGCCATTCGCTCACCCCCGAGCAGCTGGCGCAGATGGCCGGCGCGCTGCAGCAGCGGCTGCAGGGCGAGCCCGGCAATGCCGAGGCCTGGGTGATGCTCGGCCGCTCCTACACCATGCTCGGCCGCTACCGCGACGGCGCGATCGCGCTCGAGCGCGCGGTGGCGCTGGTGCCCGCGAACGCCAACCTGCTGGCCGACCTGGCCGACGTCGCCGCGATGTCCCAAGGCAAGCGCCTGGCCGGTGCGCCGGCGCGCTGGGTCCAGCAGGCGCTCGACGCCGACCCGCGCCACCTGAAGGCGCTGTCGCTCGCCGGCAGCGCTGCCTTCGAGGGCAAGGACTACGGCGCCGCGCGCGGCTACTGGCAGCGCGCGCTCGACCAGCTGCCGGCCGACGCGCCGATGGCCCGCACCGTGCGCGCCAACATCGCCGAGGCCACGTTGCTCGAAGGCGGCCCGCCGCCGGTGTCCGCCGCCGTGCCGGCCGCCGCCGTCAGCGGCGAGGTCACGCTGAGCCCGGCGCTCGCCGCCCAGGTGCCCGCAGGGGCGACGCTGTTCGTCTTCGCGCGCGCCGCCGAAGGGCCGCGCATGCCGCTGGCCATCGTGCGCCGGCCGGCCGGCGCCTGGCCTTTCGCGTTCACGCTCGACGACGCGATGGCGATGGCGCCGAACCTGAAGTTGTCGCAGTTCCCGCAGGTCGTGATCGGCGCGCGGCTGTCGAAGAGCGGCAATGCGACGCCGCAGAGCGGCGACCTCGTCGGCCAGGTCGGGCCGGTGGCGCCGGGCGCGACCGGGCTGCGCGTGGTGATCGACCGCGTGCAGCCGTGAGCCCTTCGCGCTACCGAGCCCGGCCTTTCAGGTAGGCGGTGGCGTCGGCATGGCCCTGCGCCGCGGCCTTCTCGATCCAGCGCGTGGCCTCGGCGGTGCTCTGCTCGACGCCGCTGCCGGTGAGGAACAGGATGCCCAGGCTGTACTGCGCCTCGGCGTGGCCCTGGCGCGCCGCCTCGAAGTACCACTGCGCCGCGAGGCGGCCGCCGTCGGCGTCGGCCGGCAGCGCGGCCAGGCCGTAGGCATACATGTTGCCTAGGTGGTACTGGGCGTCGGGCAGGCCCTGGCGTGCCGCGCGTTCGAACCACTGCAGCGCCGCGGCGTCGCTCTCGCGCACACCGTGGCCGTGGTAGTGCAGCAGCGCCAGCCGCAGCTGCGCGACCGCGTCGCCGCCCTGCGCCAGCGGTTCGAGCAGGCGCACGGCGGTGGGGTAGTCCTTGCGCAGCACGGCGGCCTGGGCGTCCTGCAGCGCGTCGGCGTGGGCAGCGAGAAGACAGAACGACAGGGAGATGGCGGTGGCGATTCGTTTCATGGCGCGCGTGGGCTCGTCCGGGGCGGTGGCGCCGGGCCATGCAATCCGCGTACCGCGGCGGCGGCCGGCCGCATGACGCCACCCGGCGCCGCCGAGCGGCCGCTGCCGCGCCTGCGCTCGCTGCGCGCGCGCGGCGTCCTCGCCACGCTGGCGCTGTGCGCCTACCTCGCCGCGTCGGGCCTGTACATCGCGCAGGAACGCGCGCGCATCTACGACGGCATGCAGGCCCTGGAGACGCTGTCGCGCCACGACAAGGCGCTCGCGCTCGCCGAGGCCGCGGTGGCTGCCGCGCTGGCCGACAGCGGCCCGGCCCCGGCCGCCGGCGCACCGGCACCGCCCGAGCTGCGCGCCCGCCTGGACGGCAGCCTGCGGCTGATCGCCGCGCTCGACGAGTTCGACCCCGGCTATGCGCGTCTCGAGCGCGCGGTCGCGCGCGGCATGGCGGCGTCGCGCGCCGAGCCGGAGCGCCACGCCGACCTGCGCGACGCGCTGCGCCGCGCCGGCGACGAGTTCGAGATCCGGCGCAGCCGCCTGGGCGAGCAGCGCGACGCGCTGATGCTCGACTACCAGCGCCGTTACGACGCCGTCACCGTCGAATCGCTGCTGCTGTCGGTGGTGGGGCTGGTGGGCTTCGGCTCGCTTGCGGCGTGGTTCTTCGCCCGCCTGGCGCGCGACCTGCGGCGGCTGGAGGCGCACGCGCGCGAGATCGTGCGCGGCCGCCGCGGCGTCGTCTTCGAGGTGCGGCGCGACGACGAGATCGGCCGCCTGATGCACGCCGTCAACCGCATGGCCGACGACCTCGACGAACGCGAGAAGCAGATCGAGCTCGACGGCCAGCGCCGCTCGCACCAGGACAAGATGCTCGCCGTGGGCGCGCTCGCCGCCGGCGTCGCGCACGAGGTCAACAACCCGCTGGCGGTGATCAGCGGCATGGCGCAGGAGCTGAAGGCCGGCGCCACGCCCGAGCGCGTGGCCGAAGGTGCCCAGCTGATCCTGTCGCAGGCGCAGCGCGCGGCGCAGGTGGCACGCCAGCTCGCCGACGTGGCGGCGCCGCAGCCGGCCGAGTTCGCGTGGCTGGACCTCAACGCGCTGGTGCGCCGCGTCGTCCAGCTGATGGGCTACGACCGGCGCTACCGCGGCTTCGCCATCGAGGTCGGCGCCGACGCCGAACTGCCGGCCGTGAAGAGCTCGGGCAATGCCGTGCAGCAGCTGGTGATGCAGCTGCTGGCGCTGGGCTGCGACGCCATCGCGGCGCATCCCGGCACGCCGGCGCAGGCGCGGGTCGAGAGTGCCCGCAACGGGGATACGGTTGAACTCTCGCTGGTATTCCCCCCGGTGCTCGACTTCGGTCGCGCCGAGGTACAACGGTCGCTGTTGCTGGCGCGCGCGGTGGCCGAGCCGCTGGGGGGCCGGCTTGCGATCGGTCAAGAAGATGGACGGTGCATGCGCATTAAGCTCGCGCTGCCTGTCGACGGTGGCAGGGACCAAGGTTGATTCCGATGCCCGAGTTGCAGGTGCTGGTGGTCGACGACGAGCCGGCCATCCGCCAGGTGCTCGCGGCGGCGTTGTCGAAGGCCGGTTACGCGGTCGACAGCGCGGGCTCCGGCGCCGAGGCGCTGGCCCGGCTCGAGAAGACGCCGTTCGACGTCGTGCTGTCCGACGTGTTCATGCCGGTGATGGACGGCATCGAGCTGCTCAAGCAGTCGCGCCAGCGCGGCCATGCGGCCACCTTCATCATGGTGACGGCGTTCGCGTCGGTCGACTCCGCGATCGACGCCATCAAGGCCGGCGCCTGGGACTACATCACCAAGCCGGTCCGCCACGAGGAGATCCTGCACCGGCTCGAGCAGATCGAGGCGCTGCGCGGCCTGCGCGAGGAGAACCGCGCGCTGCGCAACCTGGTGCTCGGCGGCGGTGCGCGCAGCTTCACCTTCACGTCGCCGTCGATGCAGGCGGTGGAGCGGCTCGTGAACCGCGTCGCGCCCACCGACAGCACGGTGCTGATCACCGGCGAGAGCGGCACCGGCAAGGGCGTCAGCGCGCGCCGCCTGCACGAACTGTCTTCGCGCCGCGACGGCCCGTTCGTTTCGGTGAACTGCGGCGCAATCCCCGAGAACCTGATCGAGAGCGAACTCTTCGGCCACACGAAGGGCGCCTTCACCAGCGCCGACCGCGCGCGCAAGGGCCTGTTCGTGCAGGCCGACCACGGCACCATCTTCCTCGACGAGATCGGCGAGTTGCCGCTGTCGCTGCAGACCAAGCTGCTGCACGTGCTGGAAGCGAAGGAGGTGCGTGCGCTCGGCTCCGAGACGCCGCGCAAGGTCGACGTGCGCATCGTCGCCGCCACCAACCGCGACCTGCCGGCGATGGTGAAGGACGGCCGTTTCCGCGAGGACCTGTTCTTCCGTCTCTCGGTGTTCCAGATCACGATGCCGCCGCTGCGCGAGCGCCGCGCCGACATCCCGGCGCTGCTGCGCCACGTCATCGCGCAGCGCGTGCTGCCCTCGGGTTCGCACGAGACGCTGGC
>CAUJHQ010000072.1 GCA_963204815.1 Pseudomonadota bacterium
ACCTCGTCAACCTGTTCCTCGAGTCGGACACCGGCGCAAAGCTGCGGGACGCCGAGTCCGCGCGGGGCTTCATCGACGATCAGATCAAGAACTACGAAGCTCGCCTGGCGGAGTCCGAGAACCGCCTGAAGGAGTTCAAACTGAAGAACCTGGGCGTGGCAGATTCGGGCGGCAAGGACTACTTCGCGCGCATCTCCGCGTTGACCGACGAGTTGTCGAAGGCCACGGTCGAGTTGCGCGCCGCCGAGCAGTCGCGCGACGCGCTGCGCCGCGAACTGAACGGCGAGGTCATGACGCTGGTTCCAGAGACACCGCAAGCCACGGCGCCGATGACCACCGAGTTCGACGCCCGCATCGAGACGTTGCGCCGACAGCTCGACGACCAATTGCGCCGCTATACCGACCAGCACCCCGATGTCGTAGCGACACAGCGGCTGATCGCCGGGCTCGAAGCCGACCGCCAGAAGGAGCTCGAAGTCAAGCGCGCTGCGGCCGCCAGGCAGGCGGCAGCGGCGCGCACCTCGGCGCCGGCGAACCCCGTGATGCAGCAGGTGAAACTGGCGCTTGCGGAGGCCGAAGGCAAGGTGGCGTCGATGCGGGTGCACCTCGGCGATCTCCAGTCCAGGCTCGCGACGCTGCGCTCGTCCGCCAGTCGCGTGCCGCAGGTCGAAGCCGAGTTGGTGCAACTCAATCGCGACTACGAGATCATCCGCAAGACCTACGAAACCATGGTCGCGCGCCGCGAGAAGGCGTCCCTGTCCGAGGACATGGATGCGACCCGCTCGGCCCAGTTCCGCGTCATCGATCCGCCGCGTACGGCGCCGCAGCCGGTCTTCCCGAACCGCAAGGCCCTGGCGCCGGTCGTGCTGCTGATCGCCATCTTCAGCGGCATAGCAGGTTGCTTCCTGACCGTCCGCCTGATGCCGACCTTCGGCAATGCGCGCACGCTTCGCGTGGCGACGCAGCGCCCGGTGCTGGGCAGCGTGTCGATGCTCGTCGACGAGAACGCCCTGAAGCGCATCCGGCGCGGCCACGTCGCGTTCGGATCGGCGACCACCGGCCTGCTGCTCGCAGGGGTCGTCTGGATCGCCTGGGTCGCCATGCAGGTCCGACACTAAGGGGCAGCCTTGAGCATCATCGAGCAGGCCGCGCGCCGACTGGAAGAGCTTCGCCGCGCCGGCATCGAGGTGCCGTCGATCGACGTCGCGCACGCGCCGGAACAAGCTTCCGCCATCGCCACTGTGGCGCCGGTCGCGCGCGCACCGAGCGGCAGCAAGTCCAAGGCGACCGAGATCGACCTCGAGCGCCTGGGGGCGATGGGTTACCTGACGCCGGACCGGGCGCGTGCGAAGTTGGCCGAAGAGTTCCGCATCGTCAAGCGCCCGCTGCTGAAGAACATGCGCGGGGGCGGCGACACGCCAGTGGAACGCGCCAATCTGATCATGGTCACGAGTTCACTGCCGGGCGAAGGCAAGACCTTCGTGTCCGTGAATCTCGCCATCAGCATGGCGATGGAACTCGACAAGCACGTGCTGCTCGTCGATGCCGACGTTGCAAGGCCGTCGGTGATGTCGCGGCTCGGGCTCGAGCCTTCGAAGGGCCTGCTGGACATCCTCACCGACCCCAGCCTCGAACTCGCGGACGCGCTGCTGCGCACCAACATCGACAAGCTGACGCTGCTGCCGGCCGGGGCGCCGAACCGCCGCGCGACGGAAGTGCTGGCCAGCGATGGCATGAACTCGTTGCTCGATGACATGGCCACGCGCTACAGCGACCGCATCGTCGTCTTCGACGCACCGCCGCTGCTGCCCTCGACGGAGTCGCGCGTTCTGGCCACCCACATGGGCCAGGTCATCCTCGTCGTCGAAGCCGAGAAGACGCCGCAGAAGCTGGTGGCGCAGTCGCTCGCCGCGCTCGAAGCATGCCCGGTCGTCATGACCATGCTCAACAAGTCCACTGCCTCCGAGGTCGGGTCCTACTATGGCTATTACGGCCCGTTGCCCGACTGACCGTACGTGGCTGGCGGCCGCGGTGCTGCTGCTGATCGCGCCTGCGGCACAAGCGGACCGCTGGGCTGTCGATGCGGGCGTGAGCTCAATGCTCACATGGAGCAGCAATGCCGAAATCGGGATCGGAGCCAGCGAGACACCGTCGGACGTGATCCTGAACCTGCGTCCCCGCGCCACCTTGCGCGGCGAAGGCTCGCGGATGAAGGTATCCGGAACGCTGGCACTCGAAACCGTGACGTATGCAGACGAGACGCAGCCCAATCGGGTCCTGCCCGAAGTCGACCTGCGCGGACGATTCGAGGCCATCCAGCGCTTCTTCTTCCTTGAGGCAGGTGCGCGCGCCACACGCACGCGCCAGGATCTCTTCGGCGTCGGCAATGGCGATACGGGCAGTGTGAACACGATCACCACCGGCCAGGCCAACCTGTCGCCGTCGATCGAAGCAGACTTCAGCCAGCAAGCGAGGTTGCGCGTTCGCAGCGACAACAGCTGGACTCGCGATCTCGGCGACGAGACCACGCAGAGTGCAGCGGCGGCGGGCTACTTCGGCAACCACCTGCTTTTGCTTGAGCATGACCCCCGGCCCTTCGGCTGGCGTGCCGAGGCCACGCGTGCCGAGACGAAGTACCGCGACATCGCGGGCGATCCGCTGATCACCGACCTGGTGCGCCTGAGCGTCGACTACGCAGTTGGGCAGGACGCCACCGTCGGCCTGCGCGTCGGCCGCGAGCACACGTTGCGCGACAAGATCGAACAGTGGAACCGAGTCTATGGCTGGCAAGCCCGCTGGCTGCCGAACGAGCGCACGTCACTGACGGCATTCGAAGAGAAGCGCTCCTTTGGCACGGCGTGGAACCTGCGGTTCGACCGCCGCACGCCCCAGCTCGCCTGGACGATCAACACGAGCCGTCAGCTCGACTCCACGCCGCAGTCCGCGTTGGACCTGCAGGCCGGCGCCAACGTCGCCGCCTTGCTCGACGCGATCTTCACCACCCGCTACCCGGATCCGGTGGAGCGTGCGCGCGTGGTGGCCGACTTCATGGCCACGACCGGCGTTTCGGGCTCGATACAGCAGCCCTTGTCCATCTATGCGCGGCGGCTCAGCATTTCGACGTCCAACACGGCCACGGTGTCGATCATTGGCGCGCGCAGCACGATCACGCTCTCAGGATTCAGCGTGCGCACCGAAGACGCTCCCGACGCCACTCTTCAGCAGCTCGGCTCGGCGATCACGAACAACACGCAGCGCGGGGGGGCGGCCGCGCTGACCTATCGTTTGAGCCCGCGACTGAACTTCAGCACCTCGGCCGATTGGCTCCGCGTCAGCGCGCTGCAGGCCGCGGATCAGACGACGCAGACTTCCGTGCGCGCGCAGCTTGCGCTGCAACTGGCGCCGCGGACTTCCGGGATCGCAGGTGCGCGCTATCGATCCGTCCGATCCAACGTCACGCCCGACGGCAAGGAAGGATCGATCTTCGTCGGTCTCGATTACCGGATGTAGCACCCGCCCGCCTTCCCAGGCGCCCTGCTCAACGAGCGCCGTTCGGCGCGCACCACTTGACTGAAGCCAACGCTATCTTGAAGCCCTCGGCTGCCACCGCCGAGCCGCTCTTGCCGCTCGCCGTGCGCGCCTACCGCGACGGCGACCGCGCCCGCTGGGACGCCTTCGTTTTCGACTGCCCGGACGCGACCTTCTTCCACCGCATCGGCTGGCGCGACATCTATGCCGACGTCTTCAGCCACCGCACGCACTACCTGCTGGCGGAGCGCGGCGCGCAGATCGTCGGCGTGCTGCCGCTGGTCGAGCTGAAGAGCCTGCTGTTCGGCCACTCGCTGGTGTCGCTGCCGTTCGCGGTGTACGGCGGCGCAGCCTCGATGGACGCTGACGCGAAGGCCGAGCTCGACCGCCACGCCGTGCAGCTGGGCCGCGAACTCGGCGTCTCGCACGTCGAGTTGCGCAACCGCACACCGGTCGAGGCCGCATGGCCGCGACTGGAGATGTACGTCACCTTCCGCAAGGCACTGCTGCCCGATGCCGAGGCGAACCTGCTGGCCATCCCTCGCAAGCAGCGTGCGATGGTGCGCAAGGCAATCCAGCGTGACCTGCGCAGCGAGATCGATCCCGACACTCGCCGCTTCTTCGACCTCTACGCCGACAACCAGCACCGCCACGGCACGCCGGCGCAGTCGCGCCGATATTTCGAGGCGCTGCAGTCGACCTTCGGCGCCGACTGCGAGGCCCTCACGATCCTCAGCCCGCAGGGCAAGGCCGTCTCCGGCGTGCTGTCGTTCTACTTCCGCGACGAGGTGCTGCCGTACTACGCCGGCGACCTGACCGACGCGCGCGACCTCGCCGCCAACGACTTCAAGTACTGGGAACTGATGCGCCGCGCCTGCGAGCGCGGGCTCAAGGTCTTCGACTACGGGCGCTCCAAGCTCGGCACCGGGTCGTTCGACTTCAAGAAGAACTGGGGCTTCGAGCCGGCGCAACTGCACTACGAATTCGCGCTGCTGAAGCGCGACACCGTGCCGCAGAACAACCCGTCGAACCCGAAGTACAAGCGCGCCATCGAAACCTGGCGCAAGCTGCCGCGCGGCGTCGTCAACACCATCGGGCCGATGCTCGCCCGCCACCTGGGCTAGACCGGCCATGCGCCGCGACCCCCGCCCGCTCGTTGCGCACGTGCTGCTGCGCTTCGACACCGGTGGCCTCGAGAACGGCGTGGTGAACCTGATCAACCACCTGCCGGCGGACCGCTTCCGGCACGCGGTGGTCGCGCTGACCGAAGTCACGTCCTTCAGCCGCCGCGTGCAGCGCGACGACGTGCAGTTCGTCGCCCTGAACAAGCCGCCGGGGCAGGGCCTGTGGATGTTCCCACGCGTGCGGCGTCTCTTCGCCGAGATGCGCCCGGACATCGTGCACACCCGCAATCTCGGCGCGCTCGAGATGGCCGTGCCCGCCGCGTGGGCGCGCGTGCCGGTGCGGGTGCACGGCGAACATGGCTGGGACGTCGGCGACCCTGACGGGAGCAACCGCAAGCTGCGGCTCGTCCGGCGCGCCTACCGGCCGTTCGTGCACCAGTACGTCGCCTTGTCCCGGCAACTGGAGCGTTACCTGCTCGACCACGTCGGCGTCGCGCCGGCCCGGGTGGCCCAGATCTACAACGGCGTGGACACGCAACGCTTCCACCCGGCAGCGGGCGGCCGCGGATTGATCGACGGCTCGCCGTTCGGCCGCGACGGCGGCGAGTGGCTCGTCGGCACCGTCGGCCGACTGAGCGCCATCAAGGACCAGGTCACGCTGGCGCGCGCCTTCGTGCGCGCGCGCGAGCTCGACCCCGAGGCGCAGCGCCACCTGCGACTCGTGATTGCCGGCGAAGGCGGTCTGCGCCCGCAGGTGCAGGCCGTGCTGGACGCCGCCGGCGCCGCCGGGCAGGCCTGGCTGGCCGGCGACCGCAGCGACATCCCGGAGGTGATGCGCGGCCTCGACGCCTTCGTGCTGCCGTCGCTTGCCGAGGGCATCTCCAACACGATCCTGGAGGCGATGGCCAGCGGCCTGCCGGTGACGGCCACCTCGGTGGGCGGAAACGTCGAATTGTTGGAAGACGGCACGACCGGGCGCCTTGTGCCGGCGGCCGATCCGGATAGCATGGCCCGGGCGATGCTCGAGACGTTCCGCGACCCCACCGGGGCCCGGCAGCGCGGCCTGCGGGCGCGTGCCGACGTCGAGCGCCGCTTCAGCCTGGCGTCGATGGTGCAAGGCTACGGCGAACTGTATGAACGCCTGCTCGCCCAGGCCGCGGCACGCGGTGCACTCGAGCACCGGCTTACCTGAGGAAAGCGCCATGTGCGGCATTGTCGGAGTGTGGGATTCGCGCGGCCAGCGCAGCATCGATCGCAGCGTCGTCGTGCGCATGAACGAGACGCAGCACCACCGCGGTCCTGACGAGACCGGCACCCACCTGGCGCCCGGCCTCGCCTTCGGCCACAAGCGGCTGTCCATCATCGACCTGAAGTCCGGCCAGCAGCCACTCTTCAACGAGGACCACTCGGTCGTCATCGTCTTCAACGGCGAGATCTACAACTACCAGGAGCTCATCCCCGAGCTCACCGCCGCCGGCCACGTGTTCCGCACCCGCAGCGACACCGAGGTGATCGTGCACGCGTGGGAGCAGTGGGGTGAGGCCTGCGTCGACCGCCTGCGCGGCATGTTCGCGTTCGCCATCTGGGACGAACGCCGGCAGAGCCTGTTCCTGGCGCGCGACCGCATGGGCGTGAAGCCGCTGTTCTACGCGCTGCTGCCGGACGGCCAGTTCATCTTCGGCTCCGAACTGAAGTCGCTGCTGTCGCATGGCGGGCTGAGCCGCGAACTGGACCCGCGCTCGGTGGAAGACTACTTCGCGCTCGGCTACGTGCCCGAGCCGCGCACCATCTACGCCGCGGCGCACAAGCTGCCGCCGGGCTATTCGCTGCTGCTCGAGCGCGGCAAGGCACCCGCGAAGCCGCGCCGCTACTGGGACCTGCGCTTCACGGGCAGCACGGTGATCTCCGACGCCGACGCCCAGGCCGAATTGGTCGAGCGCCTGCGCGAGAGCATCCGCCTGCGCATGATCGCCGAGGTGCCGCTGGGCGCCTTCCTGTCCGGCGGTGTCGACTCGAGCGCCGTCGTCGCGATGATGGCGGCGCAGTCGAACAGCCCGGTGAACACCTGCTCCATCTCGTTCGACGACCCGAAGTTCGACGAGACGGCGTTCGCGCAGAAGGTGGCCGAGCGCTACCGCACGAACCACTTCGTCGACCTCGTGCAGACCGACGACTTCGACCTCGTTGACACGCTCGCGGCGCTCTACGACGAACCCTACGCCGACAGTTCGGCGATCCCCACCTACCGCGTGTGCCAGCTCGCGCGCAAGCACGTGACGGTGGCGCTGTCGGGCGACGGCGGTGACGAACACTTCGGCGGCTACCGGCGCTACCTGCTGTACCTGAACGAGGAACGCATGCGCTCGGCACTGCCGCTGGGCGTGCGCCAGCCGCTGTTCGGCACGCTCGGGCGCCTGTACCCGAAGGCCGACCGCGCGCCGCGCTTCCTGCGCGCCAAGTCCACGTTCCAGGCGCTGGCGCGCGACTCGGTCGACGCCTACTTCCACGGCGTGTCGATCTTCCGCGACGACATGCGCGAGTCGCTGTTCACGTCCAGCTTCAAGGCCAAGCTCGCCGGGCACCGCGCGGTCGACGTCTTCCACGAGCACGCGCGCAACGCCGGCACCGAAGATCCGCTGTCGATGATCCAGTACCTGGACGTGCAGACCTACCTCGTCGGCGACATCAACACCAAGGTCGACCGCGCCAGCATGGCGCACGCCCTCGAGGTGCGCGAGCCGCTGCTGGACCACAAGCTCGTCGAATGGCTGGCCAGCTTGCCGTCGAGCGTGAAGGTGCGCGGCGGCGTCGGCAAGTGGCTGCTGAAGAAGACGATGGAGCCGCACCTGCCCGAAGACGTGCTCTACCGGCCGAAGATGGGTTTCGCGGTGCCGCTGGTGCGCTGGTTCCGCGGCCCGCTGCGCGAACGCGTCCGCACGGCGCTGCTCGACGGCCAGCTCGGCCAGACCGGCTTCTTCAACCGCAGCTACCTCGAACACCTGATCGACGCCCACGTGAGCGGCCAGCGCGACTACAGCAGCCCGCTGTGGGCGCTGCTGATGTTCGAGGCCTTCCTGCGCATCGGCCAGCAGGGCGAGTCCGCCACGCCCGCCAACGCGGCCGCGATGGCCGCTGCCGCATGAACCCGACGACACCATCCCCCGTGGCCCGCGTGCGCCAGGAGTCCTGACCCGATGTGCGGCATCCACGGCTTCTTCCATCTCGACGGCACCGCACCTGACCGGTCCTGGCTCGGCCGCATGGGCGACGTCACCACGCACCGCGGCCCCGACGACGCCGGTGCCCATGTCGACGGCCCCTGCGCCATCGGCATGCGGCGGCTGTCCATCATCGACCTGTCGGGCGGCCACCAGCCGATCTCGAACCACGACGGCTCGCTGGTCGTCGTCTGCAACGGCGAGATCTACAACTTCCGCGAGTTGCGCACCGAGCTGCGCGCGCACGGCCACATCTTCAAGACCGAGTCTGACAGCGAAGTGGTGCTGCACGGCTACGCACAGTGGGGCGAGCGTTTCGTCGAACGCCTGAACGGCATGTTCGGCTTCGCCCTCTGGGACCGCCGGCAGCAGCTGCTGCTGGTCGGCCGCGACCGCCTGGGCATCAAGCCGATCTACTGGTTCAACGACGGCCGCCGCGTCGCCTTCGCGTCGGAGGCGAAGGCGCTGCTGGCACTGCCCGGCGTGGCACGCGAAGTCGACCTCGCCGCGCTGGCCGCCTACCTCGAACTGGGCTACGTGCCGGCGCCGCTGTGCATGCTGAAGGGCATCCAGAAGCTGCCGATCGCGTCGGTCATGAAGATCTCGACGCGCGGCGTCACGGTCGACAGCTACTGGAAGCCGCCGACCCAGGTCGACACCAGCGTCAGCGCCGAGGACTGGGTGCAGCGCGTGCGCGCGCGCCTGGAAGCCTCGGTCGCGATGCAGATGGTGAGCGACGTGCCGATCGGCGCGTTCCTTTCGGGTGGCGTCGACTCCGGCGCGGTGCTGGCCTTCATGTCGCGCCACAGCTCGGGGCCCGTGAAGACCTACTCGATCGGCTTCGACGGCGGCGCCGCCGAGCGCTTCTACAACGAGCTCGACAACGCCCGCGAAGTGGCGAAGATGTTCGGCACCGACCACCACGAGATCCTGGTCCGGCCCGACGTCGTGCGCCTGATGCCGCGCCTGCTGTGGCACATGGACGAGCCCATCGCCGACAGCGCCTTCATCACCACCTACCTCGTCAGCGAGTTCGCGCGCAAGGACGTGAAGGTGATCCTCTCGGGCGTCGGCGGCGATGAACTCTTCGGCGGCTACCGGCGCTACCTCGGCGAGCACTACATGCGCTACGTCGACTGGCTGCCGCAACCGGCCAAGCGCGGCGCGGCGTGGATCGCCGACCTGCTGCCGAGCGATCGCCACTCCAAGTGGCTCAACTACTCGCGGCTGGCGAAGAACTTCCTTGGCGCCGCGGCGTCGCCGTTCACCGAGCGCTACCGCAGCTACGTCAGCGCCAGCTCGCCGAGCGAGGTCGATGCGCTGATGATCAAGCCACCGAAGGTGCGCCTGGACGCCATCGAGGCCGCCTTCAATGCCGTCGGCGGCACCGACCCGCTGGCGCGCATGTTCGGCGTCGACGCGATGACGCAGATGCCCGACGACCTGCTGATGCTGACCGACAAGATGACGATGGCCGCGTCGCTCGAATGCCGCGTGCCGCTGCTCGACCACGAGCTCGTCGAGCTGGCCGCGCAGATCCCGGCCGGCATCAAGGTCGCCGGCGGCGAGCTGAAGTCGCTGATGAAGAAGGCGCTCGCCGACGTGCTGCCCAAGGAAGTGCTGTACCGCCCCAAGCGCGGCTTCGGCGCGCCGATGGGCGCCTGGCTGAAGAGCGCGCTGGCGCCGATGCTCGACAGCGCGCTGTCGCGCGAATCGGTCGAGCGTCGCGGCCTGCTGCACCACGCGCCGATCGCGCGCCTGATCGACGACCACCGCGCCAACCGCGTCGACGGCACCGACCGCCTGCTGTCGCTGCTGAACCTGGAGATCTGGTGCCGCGTCTACCTGGACGAACGCGCACCGGAAGACGTGGCCGAGCAGCTCGAGGAGGCCGTGGCGTGAGGATCCTCTACGTCTGCCACCGCTTCCCGTACCCGCCGCGGCGCGGCGGCACGATCCGGCCGTTCAACATGATCAAGCACCTCTCGCAGTCGCACGAGGTGGTGGTCTGTTCGCTGACACGCTCGCCGCAGATGACGGCCGACGCACAGGGCATCGCGCCGCATTGCGCGGAGTTCCACATCGGCCAGGTCGACGACCGCGTGCAGACGCTGCGCATGATCGCGACGCTGCCGACGCCCTTCCCGGCGTCGGAATCGTTCTTTCACAGCACCCGGCTCGCGCGCCAGATCCGGCACCTGCTGGCGACGCAGAAGTTCGACCTGATCTTCGTGCACTGCTCGTCGGTGGCGCACTACGTGGCCGACGTGCAGGGCATCCCGAAGATGCTCGACTACGGCGACATGGACTCCGCCAAGTGGCTGGAGTACGCCGGCCACAAGCCGTTCCCGCTGTCTCTGGGCTACTGGTGGGAAGGCACGCGCGTGCAGGCGCTCGAGAAGCGGCTGGCGCGCAAGTTCGACTTCTGCAGCACCATCACGCGCGCCGAGCATCAGACCTTCCTGAACTACGGCAGCGACACGCCGAGCGGCTGGTTCCCGAACGGTGTCGACAACAGCTTCTTCGCGCCGATCGAGAACGTCGAGTACGACCCGAACACCATCGTCTTCATCGGCCGCATGGACTACTTCCCGAACCAGCAGGGCATGATCGGCTTCTGCCGCGACGTGATGCCGCTGCTGAAGGCGAAGCGCCCGGCGCTGAAGCTGCAGATCGTCGGCGCCGAGCCTTCGCAGGAAGTGAAGGACCTGGGCAAGCTGCCCGGCGTCACCGTCACCGGCACCGTGCCGGACGTGCGCCCCTACGTCACCCAGGCCGCGCTCACCGTGGCGCCGCTGCTCATCGCGCGCGGCACGCAGAACAAGATCCTGGAAGCGATGGCGATGGGTGTGCCCGTCGTCGCGAGCCAGATCGCCGCGGCCGGCGTCGACGCCGAGCCGGGCCAGCACATCCTGGCCGCCGACGCGCCGCAGGACATGTGCAACGCCATCCTCAGCGTTCTCGACAACCCCGCCGAACGGGCGCGGCTGTCGCAGGCCGGGCGCGCGCGCGTCCTGTCCAACCACGCATGGCCGAATTCGATGAAGCGCCTGGACGCGCACATCGAGAGCTGCCTCGCGTCCTACGGCTCCTCTTCTCGACTCCAATCCCAGTCATCATGAAAGTCAGCATCTTCGGTCTCGGCTACGTCGGCGCGGTTTCCTGTGCCTGCCTGCCCGAACTCGGCCATGAAGTCATCGGCGTCGACATCTCGCCCAGCAAGGTGAAGATGATCAACGACGGCCAGTCGCCGGTGGTCGAGGAAGGCATCAACGAGCTGATCGAAGCCGCGGTGAAGGCCGGCCGCCTGCGCGCGACCGAGAACCTCGAGGATGCGATCGCCAACACCGAGGTCTCGCTGATCTCGGTGGCGACGCCATCGAACGCCAACTACACGCCCAACCTGGCCGCGGTGGACGCGGTGATCCGCTCGATCGGCCAGGCGCTGCGCAACAAGTCCGGCCGCCACACCATCGTGCTGCGCAGCACGGTACAGCCCGGCACCACCGAGGATCGCGTCCGTCCCATCCTCGAGGAAGCCGCGGGCCGCAAGGTCGGCGACCGCCTGTCGCTCGTCTTCAACCCCGAGTTCCTGCGCGAAGGCTCGTCGGTCAAGGATTTCCACCAACCGCCGCAGACCGTCTACGGCAGCGTCGACGACGCCGGCTACGAGGTCATGGAGCAGTTGTACAAAGGCCTGCCGGGCGAGTTCGTGCGCACCTCGTGCCGCGTCGCCGAATCGGTCAAGTACCTCTGCAACGTCTTCCACGCGATGAAGATCGTCTTCGCCAACGAGGCCGGCTCGGTGCTGAAGGCCTGCGGCCTCGACGGCCGCGAGGTGATGAAGATCTTCTGCCAGGACAAGCAGCTCAACATCTCGGCCGCCTACCTGCGCCCGGGCTTCGCGTTCGGCGGCTCGTGCCTGCCGAAGGAAGTGAAGGGCTTCGTGACCCTGGCGCGCTCGATGGACGTGCCGATCCCCGTGCTCGGCAGCCTGCTCGACAGCAACGACACGCACATCGACCGCGCCTACGACATGATTGCCCGCGACGGCCGCCGCAAGGTCGCGCTGTTCGGCCTGGCTTTCAAGCCGGGCACCGACGACATGCGCGACTCGCCGCTGGTCACGCTGGCCGAGCGCCTGCTCGGCAAGGGCTTCGAGCTGTCGATCTACGACAACTTCGTCAAGATCAGCCGCCTGCTCGGCAAGAACAAGGAATTCATCGACCGCGAGATCCCCCACCTGAACCGCCTGCTGCGCGAAACGCCGGAGCAGGTGCTCGAAGGTGCCGAGGTCATCGTCATCGGCCATGCCGACGCGGCGGCGCGGCAGGTGATCGCGGCCCACGCCGCGGGCAAGCGCATCGTCGACCTCTCCGGCTACGCCGACCTGCGCGAGGCGCCGGCGGCCGAGTACGGGGGCATCTGCTGGTGACAGCGCCGCGGCCGCGCCTGGCCTTCGTCTCGCCGAGCTTCTTGTTCCCGAACGACACCGGCGGGCGGATCCGCACGACGAACATCCTGCGTGGCCTGAAAGGCGGTGCCTTCGAAGTCACGCTGATCGGCCCGGCCACGGCCGCGCAGCGCCGCGACTGGGCAAGCCAGATCGAAGGCGTCTGCGACCGCTTCGTGCCCTGGGAGCCGGCGCCGGCGCGGCCGCGCTGGCGGCGTGCCGCCGACCTGCTGCAGGAGATCCCGGTCAACGTGGCCGCCGACCGCACCGCCGTGGGCGTGCAGGCGGTGCGCGACGCGCTGGCGCGCGAGCGCTTCGACTGCGTGGTCTTCGACTTCGTGCACGCGGCCGTGCTGCGGCCCGCCGCGCTCGACCTGCCCAGCGTGTGCTTCACGCACAACGTCGAGGCCGAGATCTTCGCGCGCCACATCCAGCAGGCGGCGAACGCGCTGCTGCGTGCGATGTGGACATCGCAGCACGCGAAGATGCTGCGCTTCGAACGTGATGAGTTGCGGCACTTCACGTCCGTCGTTGCCGTCTCCGAGCGCGATGCCGCGCATTTCCGTCAGCGCTACGCGCTGCCACGCGTCGAGGCCATTCCGACCGGTGTCGACCTCGACTTCTTCGCCTGGCAGGCGCCGCCACCAGTCGACGCGGCGCACCCGCCGGCGCTCGCTTTCACGGGCTCGATGGACTGGGACGCCAACATCGACGGCATCCGCTTCTTCCTGTCGGACGTGTGGCCGCGCGTGCAGGCGGCCCGGCCCGACGCACGCTTCACGATCGTCGGCCGCCATCCGCCGGCCGCGCT
>CAUJHQ010000073.1 GCA_963204815.1 Pseudomonadota bacterium
CGAGCAGCTGTACAACGCGCACCTGGCGCAGTCGTCGCGGCTCGACGCGCCGCTGCGCGCGCTGACCGTCGAAGCGCTCGACTACATGGGCGCGTGGACCGAAGCGATCGCCGCCGGCCGCAACGAAGGCCATGCCTCGCCCGCCGTCGTGCGCGCGGCCGATGCGCTGCGCCTGGACGGCCACCGCCTGCCGATCGCGCCGCCGGGCGTCGAGACGGCCACCACCGTGCCGATGGCCGTCCCGGCCCCGACCCCGGCGCCTGCCGCACCCGAACCGGCCCCCGCACCCGTGGCCGCGCTGCCGGAGTTGCCGCCCCTGCCGGAGCTGGCCGAGCTGGCCGCTCTGGCGACCATCCCCGAGCCCGCACCGGTGGCCGAGCCGCTGCAGGCCCGCGTGCCCGACCTGCCCGCCGCGGCCGATCTCGACTTCGACTTCGACCTCGCCCCGGCCGCCACGCCGGCCGCGGCCGAGCCCGAGGTCGGCTTCGACCTCGACCTCGACGCCTTCGACGCCGAGCCGGTGTCGGCCGTCGAGAAGACGACGATCCTGCCGACCGCCGACGAGGTGCCGGACGCACCGCTGCCGGCCGCGCAGGCGATCGAACTCGACCTGGCCGACCTTGACTTCGGCGAGCTCGTCGCGCCGCCGGTCGCGGCCGAGCCGGCGCCGCCGCCCGCCGCCAAAGCCGAACCCGAAGCCCCGGCCGAGCCGGCGGCCGCGGCCGGGCAGGAGCCCGAACCCGAGGCCGAGTCCGGCGCGCCGGTCGCCGGCGACGACGAGCAGGTCAAGGTCATCGGCTCGCTGCGCATCGGCATCCCGCTCTTCAACATCTTCCTCAACGAAGCCGACGAGCTGTCGCGTCGCCTGACGACCGATCTCGCCGAGTGGGCCCACGAGCACGACCGCCACCCGGTGTCGGAGAGCTCGGTGGCGCTCGCGCACTCGCTGGCCGGCAGTTCGGCCACGGTGGGCTACGGCGACCTGTCGGCGCTGGCGCGGGCGCTTGAGCATGCGCTGGAGCGCTCGCACGGCTTCGGCCGCGGCCGCGACGGCGAGGCCGAGCTGTTCGGCGAAGCGGCCGAGGAGATCCGCCGCCTGCTGCACCAGTTCGCCGCCGGCTTCCTGCGCCCGGTGCAGCCGGGCCTGATGGAGCGGCTGGCCGACCACGAGCGCTGGCCCGCGCCGCCGCCGCTGCCGGAGCCACCGTTGTCGGCGGCGATGCCGCTGTCGGCCGCGATGCCGCTGCACGCCGTGCCGCGCGAGAGCAGCTTCGCGATGCTCGAGGACGAGGACGCGATCGACGCCGTCGACGCGATCGACGCCGAGCTGTTCCCGATCTTCGAGGAAGAGGCCGACGAACTGCTGCCGCAGCTGCTGGGCCGCCTGCGCGACTGGGTCGGCCGCCCGGACGACCGCGACGCCGCTTCGGCGTGCATGCGCACGCTGCACACCTTCAAGGGCGGCGCCCGCCTGGCCGGCGCGATGCGCGTCGGCGAGATGGCGCACCGGCTGGAGAGCGCGATCGAGGACCTGCTCGCGCGCGACCGCCCCGCCAGTGCCGAGATCGAGCCGCTGCTCGGCCGCGTCGACACCATGGTCACGGCGTTCGAGGCGCTGCGCAAGCCGGGCAGCGCCGCGCCGGTGGCGCCGCCGCCGGCGGTCGTCGTGCCCGAGCCGATCGCCCCACTGCCGCCGGCGGTGGTGGCCGACGAGCTCAGCGCCGGCCCGACGCCGGCGCCGCGCGGCGCGGTCGCCGCGCAGCCGATCGACTGGGCGCGCTTCCCCGTCACCGAGCCGCGCATCGCGCCGGCCGCGAACGCCGACCGCGTGCAGCCCGGCACCGCCGTCGTGCGCGTGCGCGGCGGCCTGCTCGACCGCCTGGTCAACCAGGCCGGCGAGGTGAGCATCGCGCGCGCCCGCATCGACGCCGACGTGCGCCAGCTGCAGGGCTCGCTGAACGAATTGACCGAATCGCTCGACCGCCTGCGCCGTCAGTTGCGCGACATCGAGCTGCAGGCCGAGACGCAGCTGCAGTCGCGCATGGAAGCGGCGAAGGCGACGCCGGCGAGCTTCGACCCGCTGGAGATGGACCGCTTCACGCGCTTCCAGGAGCTGACGCGCTTCATGGCCGAGTCGGTGAACGACGTCGCCACGCTGCAGCGCAGCCTGCAGCGCACGCTGCAGTCGACCGAGGACGAGCTCGCGGCGCAGGCGCGCATCACGCGCGAGCTGCAGGACGACCTGCTGCGCACCCGCATGATCGAGTTCGACTCGATGGCCGACCGCCTGTACCGCGTCGTGCGGCAGGCCTCGAAGGACACCGGCAAGCAGGTGCGGCTGGACATCGTCGGCGGCGCGATCGAAATCGACCGCGGCGTGCTCGAGCGCATGACCGGCCCCTTCGAACACCTGCTGCGCAACTGCGTCGCGCACGGCATCGAAAGCCCGGAGCAGCGCGCCGCCGCCGGCAAGGACCGCAACGGCAGCGTGACGATCACGATCACGCAGGAAGGCAACGAGGTCGGCATCGAGGTGCGCGACGACGGCGCCGGCCTCGACCTGCCGCGCATCCGTGCCCGCGCCGTCGAGCGCGGCCTGCTCGCCGCCGACGCGCAGCCGACCGATGGCGAGCTCGCGCAGCTGATCTTCGCGCCCGGCTTCTCCACCGCCGAGGCGGTGACCGAGCTCGCCGGCCGCGGCGTCGGCATGGACGTCGTGCGGTCCGAGGTCGACGCGATGGGCGGCCGCATCGAGACCGCCACGCAGTCGGGCCAGGGCACCGCGTTCCGCCTGCTGCTGCCGCTGACGACCGCCGTCACGCAGGTCGTGATGCTTCGCTGCGGCGAGCTCACCGTGGCCGTGCCGTCGACGCTGATCGAGATCGTGCGCCGCGTGAAGCCCGACGAGATCGAGCAGGCCTACGCCGCCGGCACCTACACGCTGGCCGAAGACGCGCTGCCGTTCTACTGGCTCGGCTCACTGCTGCAGGCGGGCGCGCGTGGCACGCCGGCGGCGGGCCGCTCGCAGGCGGTGGTGGTCATCCGAAGCGCCTTGCAGCGGGTTGCGTTGCACGTCGACGAAGTCGTCGGCAACCAGGAAGTGGTGGTCAAGAACGTCGGGCCGCAGCTGTCGCGCCTGCCGGGCCTGGCCGGCGTCACGCTGCTGCCGTCGGGCCAGGTGGCGCTGATCTACAACCCGGTGGCGCTCGCCACGCTGTACGGCCCGGCCGCGCAGCGTGCGATGCAGCAGGCCCCGGCACCGGACGTCCCGGCCGCGGCGGCGGCGCTGCCCGCCACCGAGCAGGCGCCGCTGGTGCTGGTGGTGGACGATTCGCTCACGGTGCGCCGCGTCACGCAGCGCCTGCTGGTGCGCGAGGGCTACCGCGTCAGCACCGCCAAGGACGGCCTGGAAGCGATCGAGCGTCTGGCCGAGGAACGGCCGACCGTGCTGCTGTCGGACATCGAGATGCCGCGCATGGACGGCTTCGACCTCGTGCGCAACGTGCGCGCCGACGCGCGGCTCGCCGGCCTGCCGGTCATCATGATCACGTCGCGCATCGCGCAGAAGCACCGCGACTACGCGGCCTCGCTGGGCGTCGACCACTACCTCGGAAAGCCGTACTCCGAAGAAGAACTGCTGGCGCTGGTGGCACGCCACGCGCGCGCCGACATCCCGACCTGAGCACGACGCCGGCGCGCAGCGATGTCGCAGGTCGTCGACCACCTTGCCGAACTCACCGGCTACCGCGACCGCGACGTGCTCGACGTCACGCTCGTCAGCGCGCTGCGCGACCTGCTGCGCCCGCGCGAGGTGGCGATCTACCGCCGCTTCGGCGAAGGCGACGACGCGCGCTGGATGACACGCGCCCGCCTCGGCCCCGACGACCGCGTGCCGGCCGCCGACGGCCTGTGGGCCGACCCGGCGACGCTGCCGGCGCTGCACGCCCACCCCGAGCGCCTGGCCTGCCTGCAGCAGCAGGCGCCGCTGGCATTGCCCGGCCCGCCGGCGCTGGCGTTGTTCCCGCTCGGCAACGAGCGCGAGTCGACCGGCGTGCTGGAAGTGCTGACGCCGGCGCCGCTCGACCCCGAGCAGGCGCGCCTGGTCGGCAGCATCCTGCGCGTGTACCGCAACTTCCAGGGCCTGCTCGACTACAGCGAACGCGACACCCTGACCGGGCTGCTCAACCGCAAGACCTTCGACGAGAATCTGGGCAAGATCCTCCACGGACTCACGCCCGGCGAGTCAAGCCTGTCCAGGGACACCCCCCCG
>CAUJHQ010000074.1 GCA_963204815.1 Pseudomonadota bacterium
GCGTCCTGCACGTAGCGCTTGGGCTCGCCCTTCGTGCGGCTGAAGGTGAAGCTGATGTCGATGAAGTCCTTCGGCAGGTTCAGCAGCGGTCCGAAGTAGGGCAGTTCCTCCTTCGTGCGCGCGCCGAAGAAGAGCATCAGCTTGCCGCCTTCGAACTTGCCGCTGCCGCGCAGGCGGCGGCGCCATTCGGTCATGGCCCGCATCGGCGCGCTGCCGGTGCCGGTGCAGATCATCACGATGTGGCTCTTCGGGTGGTTCGGCATCAGGAAGCTGGTGCCGAAGGGGCCGATGACCTGCACCTTGTCGCCGACCTTCAGGTCGCACATGTAGTTGCTGGCGACGCCGCGCACCGGGTTGCCCTGGTGGTCTTCCAGCACGCGCTTGATGGTGAGCGACACGTTGTTGTAGCCCGGCCGCTCGCCGTTGCGTGGGCTGGCGATGCTGTACTGGCGCGCATGGTGGGCGCGGCCCTGGGCGTCGGTGCCCGGCGGGATGATGCCGATGCTCTGGCCCTCCAGCACCGGGAAGGGCATGGCGCCGAAGTCGAGCACCACGTGGTGCGTGTCGTACTCCTTGCCCACTTCGGTGACGCGTACGTTGCCCACCACCGTGGCCGTCACCGTCTTCTCGGCCGCCTTCGGACCGTAGAGGTTGGTGTAGGCGTGCGCCGCGCTCCACGGCGGCAGCGTGGCGCCGTAGGCCGCACTGTTGAAGGCGGTCTCGCCGCTGGCGGCGGTGGGCAGCGACGGCGCCTCCGGCTGCACCGCCGGCGCCGCGTCGGCGGTCACGCCGGCAGCCGCGAGCTCGTCGGCCGACAGCTCGGCCGGCAGCACGTCCCAGCCGAACTGCGCATCGACGCTGTAGGCCTGCACGCGCGGCATGGTGCGCCAGTTGTCGATGCTGCCGGTGGGGCAAGGCGGGATGCACGCCATGCAGAAGTTGCACTTCTCGGCGTCGACCACGTAGTTGCGCGAATCGTGCGTGATCGCCTGCACAGGGCAGGTCGCCTCGCAGGTGTTGCAGCGGATGCAGATCTCGGGGTCGATCAGGTGCTGCTTGATGACGACCGTGTCGGCCATGTCCATGCGTGTCTCCTCGGCATGTCTTCGGACAAAGGGGGCCACGGCGGCCCCCTTGTCGTTCGCGATGGCGAGAGGTTAATTGAAGCGGACGTACTCGAAGTCGACCGGCTGACGGTTGATGCCCATGACCGGCGGCGCGATCCAGTTCGCGAACTTGCCCGGCTCGACGACGCGGCCCATCAGGCTGGCGACGAAGGCGCGGTCGTTGCCGCTCGGCAGCCACTCGTCGACCTTGGCGTTCCACTCGGCTTCGCTCACCACGCGGCCGTCCGGGCTGACCTTCAC
Source organism: Pseudomonadota bacterium (assembly GCA_963204815.1). Classification (GTDB taxonomy): domain Bacteria; phylum Pseudomonadota; class Gammaproteobacteria; order Burkholderiales; family Burkholderiaceae_C; genus Rubrivivax. Next base: position 1,368 of record CAUJHQ010000074.1, read on the forward strand.
GCCCGACAGCGCGCCGATGTTGCGGTGGAAGGCCTTGTGCGGCGCCTTCAGGCGGAACGGGATGCCGGCCTTCTCGATCACCTTGTTCCAGCGCTCGACACCGGAGATGCTGTCCTTGATGTAGTCGTCGCGCAGCACTTCGTTGAGCGCGTTGAGCATCGGCACTTCCTTCTCGACGAGCTGGCCGTCGCGGGCCTGCAGCACGCGGTAGGTCTGGCCCTTCAGGATGTGGTCGTCGGCGCGCTTGCCTTCTTCGTAGCGCCCCTTCAGGCCGGTGCTGTAGAAGGTGGCGGCGTTGCTCGACTCGTCGGCGCCGAAGAGGTCGATCGTGACGCTGAAGTGGAAGTTCAGGTAGCGCTGCAGCGTCGGCAGGTCGATCACGCCGGCTTCGCGCAGCTTCTTCGGGTCGTCGGTCTTCAGCTCGTTCATCGCCGCGCAGGTGCGCTGGATGACGCGGCTGACACCGCTCTCGCCGACGAACATGTGGTGCGCCTCTTCGGTGAGCATGAACTTCGTCGTCCGCGCCAGCGGGTCGAAGCTGCTCTCGGCGAGCGCGCAGAGCTGGAACTTGCCGTCGCGGTCGGTGAAGTAGGTGAACATGAAGAAGCTCAGCCAGTCGGGCGTCTTCTCGTTGAAGGCCTGCAGGATGCGCGGGTTGTCTTCCTGGCCGCTGCGGCGCTCGAGCAGCGCCTCGCCTTCCTCGCGGCCGTCACGGCCGAAGTACTTGTGCAGCAGGTAGACCATGGCCCACAGGTGGCGGCCTTCTTCCACGTTCACCTGGAACAGGTTGCGCAGGTCGTACTGGCTGGGCGCGGTGAGACCCAGATGGCGCTGCTGCTCGACGCTGGCGGGTTCGGTGTCGCCCTGCGTGACGATGATGCGGCGCAGGTTGGCGCGGTACTCGCCGGGGATGTCCTGCCAGGCGTCTTCGCCCTTGTGGTCACCGAAATGGATCTTGCGGTCCTTCTCGGCCGGGTTCAGGAAGATGCCCCAGCGGTAGTCGGGCATCTTCACGTGGCCGAACTGCGCCCAGCCCTGCGGGTCGACGCTGACCGCCGTGCGCAGGTAGACGTCGAAGTCCTGGCTGCCGTCCGGACCCATGTCGCCCCACCATTGAAGATAGTTCGGCTGCCACTGCTCGAGCGCGCGCTGCAGCGTGCGGTCTTCCGACAGGTTGACGTTGTTGGGGATCTTTTCGGAGTAGTTGATCGTGCTCATGTCGATTCCTCGAATTCCTTAGACGCGGTTCCAGTCGAAGGCGGATTTCTCGCCCTTGCCGTAGACCTTGAGCGCGCCCTTCTCGCCGACGGCGTTGGGACGCTGGAAGATCCAGTTCTGCCACGCGGTCAGGCGGCCGAAGACGCGCGTGAACATGTTCTCGGGGCCGTTGAAGCGCAGGTTGGCTTCCATGCCGGTCAGCGCGTCGGGGCTCATGGCCACGCGCTCCTCGATGGCGATGCGGGTCTCGTCGGCCCAGTCGATGTCGTCCGGGTTGCTGGTGAC
>CAUJHQ010000075.1 GCA_963204815.1 Pseudomonadota bacterium
CCCAGGTCCATCAGGCCCTGGGTGTAGGCCTCGACGTCGCGCGCCGGCAGCAAGGACTCGGCGGCCTGCCAGAGCGCGCGCTCTTCGACGGGCCGCGCCAGGTCGCCGCCGAAGCCGAGCACGCGCGTCAGCACGCGCTTGACGTTGCCGTCGAGGATGGCGGCGCGCTCGCCGAAGCAGAAGGCGGCGATCGCGGCGGCGGTGGAGCGGCCGATGCCCGGCAGCGTGGCGAGCGCCTCGCTCGTCGCCGGGAAATGGCCGCCGTGCCCGGCCACCACGGCCTGCGCGCAGCGGTGCAGGTTGCGCGCGCGGCTGTAGTAGCCCAGGCCGCTCCACGCGGCGAGCACGTCGTCCAGCGGCGCGGCGGCGAGCGCCTGCACGTCGGGGAAGCGTTCGAGAAAGCGAGCGTAGTAGGCCAGCACGGTGCTGACCTGCGTCTGCTGCAGCATCACCTCGGACAGCCAGACGCGGTACGGGTCACGCGTGCCCTGCCAGGGCAGGTCGTGGCGGCCGTATTCGCGCTGCCAGCGCACCACGCGCCGGGCGATGCCGGCGCTGCCCGGCATCAGGCGGCGTCCTGGCGCAGGCGCGGGTCGGGCAGCGTCTCGGTGACGTCGCCGCGGGCGAGGACGAGCGTGTCCTCGGCGGCCCGGTCGAGCTGGCGTTGCAGCTCGCCCACGCGTTCGTCGGCAGCCTCGACTTCGGCGATGCGCGTCTCCAGCTCGCCGGCGGCGGCCTGGATGCGCTCGAGCGCCTCGCGGCGGCGCTTGAACGAACGGCGGCGCTCGCGCAGCTGCACGTCGACCTGGTTCGACGCCGAGCGGGCCCAGATCTCCAGCTCACCGGCCGCGCTCTCGAAGACGACGCGCAGCTTGGACAGCAGCATGCGGCGGAACTGCTCGGCAAAACCCGGCGTCGCCATGCGCCAGGCCTGCGACAGGCCGAGGTAGCGGCTGTAGTTGCGGTCGAGCAGGTCGAGCTCGCTCTTGAAGGACTTCAGGTCGGGCGGCGGCGTCAGCGTGAAGGCGAAGCCGAACTCGGCATTCAGCTGCAGGAAGCTGGCGTCCAGCATCTGCCGCATTTCTCCGGTCTGCGACATGGCCTGCGACACGCGCGTGCGCAGGCGCTCGAAGAGCGTCGCGAAGGCCTGGCGCGCGCCGATGCTGAAGGCGCCGATCGACGACTGCATCACCGCCACCTCGGAGCGCAGGCTGTCGCTGGACAGCCGCCCGACGATGCCGCGCAGCATGCGCGCCTGCACCGCGCGCACGGCGGACAGGCGCGCCGTGCAGTGCTCGAACTCGGCGACCTCGTCGTCGACGCGCTGCAGCATCAGCCGCACCTTGGCGCCGCTCTTGCCGCGCAGGCCACGCAGTTCGAGCAGTTGCTCGGCATGCTGGCGGCGGCGGTCGGACAGGCGGCGCGACGCCGCGGTGCGCAGCTGCTGCACGGTGCCGGCGGCCGACTCGACGAGCAGCTCACGTTGGCGCGGCAGCAGCTCGGCGGTGAGTGCGGCTTCGAGCGCTGGCAGGCGGCTGCCGGCGAGCTTGGGCTCGTCGCCGGCCACGCGCGCGGCCAGCGCGTCGCGCGCCGACAGCGGAAACACGCGCGACGGGTCGACGCCCAGCGTGGTGGCGGTCTGCGTGCGCTGGCGTTCGATCTGCGCCTCGACCTCCTGCGGCGTGCCGAGCGGGTCGACGAGCGCGTCGATCTTGTTCAGCACGACGAAGCGCTCGATCGCGCTGCCGGCGAGGTGCTCGCGCCAGATCGTGAGGTCCGAGCGCGTGACACCGGTGTCGGCACCGAGCACGAACACGGTGGCATGCGCCGACGGCAGCAGCGACAGCGTGAGCTCGGGCTCGGCGCCGATCGCGTTCAGGCCCGGCGTGTCGAGCACGACGAGGCCGCGCTTCAACAGCGGGTGCGGGTAGTTGATGAGCGCGTGGCGCCAGGCCGGCACGTCGACCATGCCGTCGGCTTCGAGCGCCGGGTTGTCCTCGGGGTGCTCGTCGCTCCAGAAACCGAGCGCGGTGGCGTCGGCCACGCTGACGCGCTGCGTGCGCGTGACGGCCGACAGGGCCTGCGCCAGCGCCTCGGGGTCGCCGGCTTCGAGCGGCACCTGCTGCCAGGGATCGTCGCGCTTGCGCAGCTCCGACAGCGCGAGGCCGCGCAGGCGCGTCTCGATCGGCAGCAGGCGCAGCATCGGCGGCCGCTTCGGGTCGTGGAAGAGCTCGACCGGGCACATCGTCGTGCGGCCCGGCGTGGCCGGCAGCACGCGGCGGCCGGCGTCGGCGAAGAAGATGGCGTTGATCAGCTCGCTCTTGCCGCGCGAGAACTCGGCGACGAACGCGAGCACGATCTTCTCGGCCGCGAGCCGCTCGCGCAGCGAGGTCAGGTGGGCGGCATCGCCATCGTCGACGAGGTCGTGGTCGGCCAGGAAGCGCGCGAACGCGGCGGCGCCGCGGTCGAGCTCGCCGCGCCATTCGGCGAGCGTGTCGAGCGTGTGGACGATGGGGCTTTGCATCGGGCGGTGCGGGCTGCCGGGCATGCTAGCCCAGGCATCACCCGCGACGGGCCGGCCGAAACATCTGTTGACACGCAAAACCCCGGGGGGTGCGTGCGTTGTTCAACGCTTTGGCTAGCGCCGCTGGCAGCCCGCGCAGAAGTAGGTCGCGCGCTGGCCCTGCACGATGCGGCGCACGGTGCCGCCGCAGCGGCCGCAGCGTTCGCCGGAACGGCCGTAGACGGCGGCGCTGTCCTGGTATTCGCCGTTCATGCCGTGCGCGTCCTTGAAGTCGCGCAGCGTCGAGCCGCCGAGTTCGAGCGCACGCGCGAGCGTGGCGCGCACCGCCGCGAGCAGGCGTTCGGCGCGCGGGCGGCTGATGCGGTCGGCGCGCAGCGCCGGGTGGATGCCGGCGGCGTGCAGCGCCTCGCAGGCGTAGATGTTGCCGGCGCCGACGACGATGTCGCCGGCCAGCAGCACCGCCTTGATCGGCGCCCGCCGCTGGCGCAGCGCGGCGTGAAACGCGGCCGGCGTGAGCGCGTCGTCGAACGGCTCGGCGCCCAGCGCCGCCAGCAGGCGCGCGGCGGGGTCGGCGTCCATCGCCGGCGCCCAGACGACGGCGCCGAAGCGCCGCGGATCGGTCAGCCGCAGCGTGCCCTGGCTGGTGACGAGGTCGAAGTGATCGTGCGGGCCGGGCGGTGGCGCGCCGTCGACGAGCGCCAGCGAGCCCGACATGCCCAGGTGCATCAGCAACCCGCCCGGTGCAACACCGCCTTGCAATGGCAACCAGAGGTACTTGCCGCGGCGCGCGACCGCGCCCACCGTGCTGCCCGCCAGCGCCTCGGCCGCCACGCCGAGCGGCCAGCGCAACGGCTTGCCCAGGCGTGCCGCGAGCACGCGCGCGCCGCGCAGCGGGGCGTCGATTCCCCTGCGTGTCACCTCAACCTCGGGGAGTTCGGGCATGGGTCATTATGTGAGAATGAATCGCAACCGCCGGGAGCCCCGATGACCTTCGAACCGCATGTTTCCCGGCCCCCGCGCACACGCCTGTGGCAGCACGCCGTCGGTACCGCGGTCCTGCTGGTGTGTGCAGCGGCGCAGGGCGCCGAAACGCCGGCGGCACCGCCGACCGCCGCGCCGGCCAACTCGCGCCTCGACGCGCCGCTCTTCTACCAGCTGCTGATCGGCGAGATCGAACTGCGCGCCGGCGAGTCCGGCGCCGCCTACGAGGTCATCCTCGACGCGGCCCGGCGCACGAAGGACGAGGCGCTGTTCCGCCGCGCCGTCGACATCGCGCTGCAGGGCCGCGCCGGCGAACAGGCGCTGGCCGCCACGCGCGCCTGGCGCACCGCGGCCCCCGATTCACTGGACGCGCTGCGCATGCAGCTGCAGATCCTCTCGGCGCTGAACCGGCTGGCCGACGCGACCGAACCGCTGCGCACGCTGCTGACGCTGACGCCCGAAGCCGAACGCGGCGGGCTCATCGCCGCGCTGCCGCGCTTCCTGCAGCGCAACACCGACACGCGCGGCACCGCGCAGCTGATCGAGACCGTGCTCGAGCCGTACCTCAAAGCACCGTCCACGCGCGTGCAGGCGCAGGTGGCGGTGGGCCGCGGCTGGCTGCAGGCCGGCGACGGCGCGCGCGCGCTCGCGCTCGCCCGCCAGGCCCAACGCGACGACGCCACGGCGCCGGGCCCGGCGCTGCTGGCGCTGGACCTGATGGCCTCGCAGCCGGAGGCCGAGTCGCTCGTCACCGGCTTCCTGCAGCAGCCGGGCGTGGACGTCGGCATGCGGCTGGCCTACGTGCGCACGCTCACCAACCTTCAACGTTATGCCGAGGCGATCACGCAGCTCGAGAAGGTCACGCGCGACAAGCCCGAGCTGGCGCCACCGTACCTGTCGCTCGGCGCGCTCTATCTCGAGCTGAAGCGTCCGAAGGAAGGCGACGCCGCGCTGCTGCGCTACCTGGACCTCGCCGCTGCCGCGGCGAAGCCTTCCGAGGCCGGCGCCGCCGACGACGATGACGACGAAGCGCCGGCGCGCGCCGACCAGGGCACGACGCAGGCGCACCTGCTGCTGTCGCAGTCGGCCGAGCAGCGCGGCGACTTCAAGGCCGCCGAGACCTGGCTCGCCAAGGTCGACGACCCGCAGCGCGCGCTCGACGTGCAGACGCGCCGCGCGTCGATGCTGGCACGCCAGGGCAAGGTGAACGAGGCGCGCGACCTGATCCGCAAGCTGCCCGAGCGCACCAACGAGGAAGCGCGCAGCAAGCTCGTCGCCGAGGCCGGCATCCTGCGCGACGTCAAGCGCTGGAAGGAGGCCTTCGAGGTGCTGGGCAGCGCCGCGCAGCGCTTTCCCGAAGACACCGACCTGCTCTACGAGCAGGCCATGATGGCCGAGAAGCTCGACCGGCTGGACGAGATGGAGCGCCTGCTGCGCCGCGTGATCGAGCTCAAGCCCGACAGCGCGCAGGCGTACAACGCGCTCGGCTACTCGCTCGCCGATCGACGCCTGCGCCTGCCCGAGGCGCGCACGCTGATCGCGAAGGCGCTCGAGCTGCAGCCCGGCGACCCGTTCATCACCGACAGCATGGGCTGGGTCGAGTACCGGCTGGGCAACCACGACGAGGCGCTGCGCCTGCTGAAGAAGGCCTATGCCGCGCGGCCCGACCCCGAGATCGCCGCCCACCTGGGCGAGGTGCTGTGGTCCTTCGGCCAGCGCGAGGAAGCGCGCAAGGTCTGGCAGGAAGCGAAGGGCCGCGACGCCGCCAACGACGTGCTGCGCGAGACGCTGTCGCGGCTCAAAGTCGGGCTGTGACGGCGGTGCGGCGGCGCACGGCGCTCGCGCTGGCCGGGCTGGCCCTGCTTGCCGCCTGCGCGACGAAGCCCCCGGCCGACGCCGTGAGCGGCCGTCTTGCGCTGAAGGTCGACGCCGGCGCCGACACGCCGGCGCGCAGCCTCAGCAGCGCCTTCGAGTTGCGCGGCGACGGCGAGCGCGGCGAGCTCACGCTGAGCTCGCCGCTGGGCACTGTCGTGGCGCGCGCACGCTGGGCGCCCGGCGAAGCGACGCTGGCCACGCACGAGGGCGAACGCCGCTTCGACGACCTCGACGCGCTGGCGCGTGGCGCCCTCGGCGAGGCGCTGCCGCTGCGCGCGCTACCGTCCTGGCTGCGCGGCCGCCCCTGGCGCGGCGCGGCCAGCCGCGACACCGCCGAAGGCTTCGAACAACTGGGCTGGCAGGTCGCGCTGACGCGCTATGCCGAAGGCCAGCTCGACATCACGCGCGCCGCGCCGCCGGCGGTGAGCCTGCGCGCGCGCCTGGAGACCCCGTCATGAGCCTTGCCGCGCTCCACGACGTACCGGCGCCGGCGAAGATCAACCTCTTCCTGCACATCATCGGCCGCCGCGCCGACGGCTACCACCTGCTGCAGTCGCCGTTCCAGCTGATCGACTGGGCCGACCGCCTGCACTTCGAGCGCCGTGCCGACGGCCGGCTGCAGCGTCACGACCTCGGCGCGGCGCTGCCGGAGGACGACCTGTGCCTGCGCGCCGCGCGAACGCTGCAGGCGGCGAGCGGCACCTCGCTGGGCGCGGACATCTCCATCGACAAGCAGGTGCCGTGGGGCGCCGGCATGGGCGGCGGCAGTTCCGACGCCGCCAGCACGCTGCTGGCGCTGAACCGGCTGTGGGGCCTGCACTGGCCGCGCGAGCGGCTGCTGGCCATCGGCCTCACGCTGGGCGCAGACGTGCCCTTCTTCGTCGGCGGCCGCAATGCCTTCGTCGAAGGCATCGGCGAGGTGCTGACGCCGGTGGCCTTGCCGCGGCAGTGGTTCGCGGTCGTGAAGCCCGCCGCGTCGCTGCCGACGGCGGCGATCTTCGGCCACCCGGCGCTCGTGCGCGATACCGAAGCTGTTATACTTGCGGGCTTACTCGACGGGGTCTTGGGGGCCTCGGTGTTCAGTTCGGGATACGGCCGCAACGACTTGCAGCCCCCGGCCGAAGATCGATGTCCCGAAGTGGCGCAAGCTGCCCGCTGGCTCGAGTCCCAGTTCGGCAACAGCCGCATGACGGGCTCAGGCAGCGCGGTCTTCGCGAGAGCCGGCACAGGGGATCAACCCGTGGCGACAATCCCGGCGGAGTCACTTCCGCTCGGGTGGGTCGGTCGAATGTGCCGCGGTCTGGAGCAGCATCCACTGCTGGAGTGGGCTTCCGACTGAGACGGTTTCGAGGGCGTGGCGACGAGCCACGTCCTGTGTAGGGGAGTCGCCAAGTTGGTCAAGGCATCGGATTTTGATTCCGACATGCGAGGGTTCGAGTCCTTCCTCCCCTGCCAAATCCTGCTCTGACACCCCGAGGCGTGCGCGCCTCGCGCACCGCGAAAGACCTTCAAGTGCTGTTCAACACCGTGCTCTTCACCGGCAACGCGAACCCGGTGCTGGCGCAGGAGATCGCGACGCACCTCGGGGTCGATCTCGGCAAGGCCAGTGTCGGCCGCTTCTCCGACGGCGAAGTGACGGTCGAGATCCGGCAGAACGTGCGCGCACGCGACGTCTTCGTCGTGCAGCCGACCTGCAGCCCGACCAACGAGAACCTGATGGAGCTGCTCATCATGGTCGATGCGTTGAAGCGCGCCAGCGCGCGCCGCATCACGGCCGTGATCCCGTACTTCGGCTACGCCCGCCAGGACCGCCGGCCGCGCAGCACGCGCGTGCCGATCAGCGCCAAGGTGGTGGCCAACCTGCTGGAGACGGTGGGCGTCGAGCGCGTGCTGACGATGGACCTGCACGCCGACCAGATCCAGGGCTTCTTCGACATCCCGGTCGACAACATCTACGCCAGCCCGGTGCTGCTGTCCGACCTGAAGAGCAAGAACTACCCGAACCTCGTCGTCATCTCGCCCGACGTCGGCGGCGTGGTGCGCGCGCGCGCGCTCGCCAAGCAACTGGGCTGCGACCTCGCCATCATCGACAAGCGGCGCCCGGCGGCGAACGTGTCCGAGGTGATGCACGTCATCGGTGAGATCGACGGCCGCAATTGCGTGATCATGGACGACATGATCGACACCGCCGGCACGCTGGTGAAGGCGGCCGAGGTGCTGAAGGAGCGCGGCGCCAAGAGCGTGTACGCCTACTGCACGCACCCGGTGTTCAGCGGCCCGGCGGTCGAACGCATCGCCAAGAGCCAGATCGACGAAGTCGTCATCACCAACACCATTCCCCTCTCCGACGCCGCGAAGGCCTGCCCGAAGATCCGGCAGCTCAGCGTGGCGTTCCTGTTCGCCGAGACGATCCGCCGCATCAGCGACGGTGAATCGGTGACCTCGCTGTTCGCGGAGCAGAACAGCAACTTCTAGCCCTGGTCGCGGGGCTTTCCACCTGGAGTCTTCAATGAAATTCACTGCCTACGAGCGTACGCTGCAGGGGACCGGAGCGAGCCGCCGCCTGCGCAACGCCAGCAAGGTGCCCGGCATCGTCTACGGTGCCGGCACGCCCAAGATGATCGAGCTCGATCACAACGCCCTCTTCTTCGCGCTGAAGAAGGAAGCCTTCCACTCGTCGATCCTCGAGATGGAACTGGCCGGCAAGACCGAGAAGGTCCTGCTGCGCGACTTCCAGGTGCACGCCTGGAAGCCCATCGTCATGCACATCGACTTCCAGCGCGTCGACGAGACGACCCGGCTGCGCAAGAAGGTGCCGCTGCACTTCGAGAACGAGGAAAGCTCGCCGGCCGTCAAGACCGACAAGTGCCTGGTGCAGCACGTCGCCACCGAACTCGAGATCGAGTGCCTGGCCTCGCAGCTGCCCGAGTTCGTCACGATCGATCTGTCCGGCCTGGTGAAGAACCAGAGCCTGCACGCCAGCGACCTGAAGCTCCCCGAGGGCATCAAGGCCGTCAAGCACGGCACGCAGAACCCGGTCATCGTGTCCTGCACGGTGCCGAAGGTCGAAGAAGAAGTCGCCCCGACGACGGTGGTGGCCCCGGCCGACAAGGGCAAGGCCAAGCCCAAGAAGGACGAGAAGCAGAACAAGAAGTGAGTCGCCGCGGGGGCCATCCCCCGTTGGCAGGACCCTCCCGAAGCCCCACTCCGGTGGGGCTTCGTCGTTTGGGGCGCCGCCGATAATCCCGCCCATGATTCGACTCTTCGTCGGCCTGGGCAACCCGGGCGCTGAATACGAGGCCACGCGGCACAACGCGGGCTTCTGGTGGCTGGAAGCGCTGGCCGGCAAGCTGGGCGCGCGCCTCGTGCCGGAACGCGGCTACCAGGCGCTGGCGGCACGCGTGAACCTGCCGGGCGGACCGGTCTGGCTGCTCGAGCCGATGACCTACATGAACCGCTCGGGCTTCTCGGTCGCCACGCTGGCGCGCTTCTTCAAGATCCAACCGTCGGAGATCCTCGTCGTGCACGACGAGCTCGACCTGCTGCCCGGCCAGGCGAAGATCAAGCAGGGCGGCAGCGCCGCCGGTCACAACGGGCTGAAGGACATCCACGCGCAGCTCGGCACGCTGGACTTCTGGCGCCTGCGCATCGGCATCGGCCACCCCGGCGTGAAGGCCGAAGTGGTGAACTGGGTGCTGAAGAAGCCCTCGCCGACCGACCGCGATGCCATCGACCTCGCGATCGAGAAGTCGCTCGGCGCGAGCGACCTGCTGATCGAAGGCGCGATGGACCGCGCGCTGCAGCTCATCCACGCCGGGCCGCAGCGGCCGAAGCCGCCGAAGCCGCCGAAAGTCCCACCGGGAGACTCCGAATGAAGACGCTGATCCTCATGGCCTGCCTCGTCACGGCCGCGTCCGCCGGCGCCCAGACGGTGTGGCGTTGCGGACCCGACGGGCGCGACTACCGCGACGCGCCTTGCGATCAGGGCCGCACCGTCGCGGTGGCCGACGAGCGCAGCCTGGCCGAGCGCGACGCCGCGCGGCAGGTGGCGGCACAGGACCGCGCGCTGGCGCAGCGCCTCGAACGCGAGCGCTTCGCACACCAACGCGAGCAGCGCGCCGCGGGCAGCGGCCTGGCGGGGTTCAGGACGACACCGCCGCTCAGCGCGGCGGCGGAGAAGAAGCCGAAGGCGCGGAAGGCGGGGCCGCGCCGGCCTGCAGAACCCGATACTTATCGAGGAGCTGCGCCTTCGTCTCGACGCGCTGCGGGTTGACCGGGATGCAGCTCACCGGGCAGACCTGCACGCACTGCGGCTCGTCGAAGTGGCCCACGCACTCGGTGCAGCGGTCGGGGTCGATCTCGTAGATCTCCGCGCCCATCGAGATCGCCTGGTTCGGGCACTCGGGCTCGCAGACATCGCAGTTGATGCACTCGTCGGTGATCCAGAGGGCCATGGTCGCGCGGTTCAGATCTCGGGCTGGGTGACGCGCTCCTTCAAGCGCCGCAGCACCGAGGGTGCCACGAACTTGGAGACATCACCGCCGAGGCTGGCAATCTCGCGCACGAAGGTGCCGCTGACGAACTGGAACTGGTCCGACGGCGTCATGAAGACGGTCTCGACGTCGGGCATCAGCTGGCGGTTCATGCCGGCCATCTGGAACTCGTATTCGAAGTCGGTGACGGCGCGCAGGCCGCGCACCACCACCTTGCCGCCGTTCTCGACGACGAAATCGCGCAGCAGGCCGCGAAACGGCGTGACCTCGATGTTGCCGTAGGGCGCGGCGATCTCCTGCGCGATCTCGAGCCGTTCGGCGATGGTGAACATCGTGCGCTTGTGGTGGCCGGCGGCCACCGCAAGGATCAGGCGGTCGAACAGGCGCGACGCGCGACGCATCAGGTCTTCGTGCCCGAGCGTCATCGGATCGAAGGTGCCCGGGTAGACGGCGGTCAGCGGGGTCACGGTCTTCACGGCGAGGTCCTGGTGGGGTCGACGGCGGCAGTGTAGCCGCGGCGAAACAGTTGGAAGCTCACCGCGCCGGCCCGGCCCGCGCGGTGGACATCGAAGCCCGCCGGCGGCTCGGCCAGCGGCGCCGCCGCCTCGACGTAGAGAAAGCCTCCCGGAACGACGAGCGGTGCCGCCGCCTGCGCCGCCGGCGCCGCGAGCTCGGCGTCGAACGGCGGGTCGAGCAGCACGAGTTCGAAGCGAGCGGGCGCGCTGGCGCGCATCCACGCCATCGCGTCGGCGCGCTCGATGCGCAGCGCGTCGGCCTTCAGGCGCTGGCGCTGTGCGTTCAGGTTGGCGACGAGCGCCGGGTCGCGCTCGAGCAGCAGCACCTCGGCGGCGCCGCGCGAACCGGCCTCGAACCCGAGGGCGCCGCTGCCGGCGAAGGCGTCCAGCACGCGCCAGCCGTCGAGGTCCTGGCCGAGCCAGTTGAAGAGCGTCTCGCGCACGCGGTCGGGCGTGGGGCGCAGGCCGGGGCGGTCGGCCACCGGCAGCTTGCTGCGCTTCCACTGGCCGCCGATCAGGCGCACTTCGTTCGGTGGCCCGCCGCGCGGGCGGGCGGCGGGCTTCACCGCCGCACCGGGATGCCGTGGCGCGCCATCGCGGCCTTCGCCTGTTCGACCGTGAACTCGCCGTAGTGGAAGATGCTGGCGGCCAGCACCGCGTCGGCGCCGCCGAGGCGGATGCCGTCGCACAGGTGCTCCAGCGTGCCGACGCCGCCGGACGCGATCACGGGCACCGGCACCGCGTCGCTCACGGCGCGCGTGAGGGCGAGGTCGAAGCCGCTCTTCGTGCCGTCGCGGTCCATGCTGGTGAGCAGGATCTCGCCGGCACCCATCTCGGCCATGCGGCGCGCCCAGTCGACGGCGTCCAGGCCGGTGTTCTGGCGGCCGCCGTGGGTGTAGACGTCCCAGCCGCCGTTCTCGACGCCCTGGCGCTTCTTCGCGTCGATCGCAACGACGATGCACTGCGCACCGTACTTGTCCGAGGCGTCGCGGATGACCTGCGGGTTGGCGACCGCGGCCGAGTTGAAGCTGACCTTGTCGGCGCCCGCGTTCAGCAGCCGGCGCACATCTTGCACCGTGCGCACGCCGCCGCCCACCGTGAGCGGGATGAAGACCTGCGAGGCCACCGCCTCGATGATCGGCAGGATGAGGTCGCGGCCGTCGCTGGTGGCGGTGATGTCCAGGAAGGTCAGTTCGTCGGCGCCCTGGCCGTTGTAGCGGGCGGCGATCTCGACCGGGTCGCCGGCGTCGCGCAGTTCGACGAAGTTGACGCCCTTGACGACGCGGCCGCCGGTGACGTCGAGGCAGGGAATGATGCGTTTGGCGAGCAAGTCAGTCCGATCCGGGGGCGCCGTTCAGTGCGTCGGCGCGCGCCTGTGCGGCCGCGAAGTCGAGCGCGCCGCTGTAGATGCTGCGCCCGCAGATGACGCCGCCGATGCCTTCGCCCTCGACGGCGCAGAGCTGTTCGATGTCGGCGATGCCGGCCAGCCCGCCCGAGGCGATGACGGGGATCGACAGCGCGCGCGCCAGCTTCACGGTGGCGTCGATGTTGATGCCGGTGAGCATGCCGTCGCGGCCGATGTCGGTGTAGATGACGCCTTCGACACCGTAGTCCTCGAACTTCTTGGCGAGGTCCACGACCTCGTGGCCGGTGAGCTTGCTCCAGCCGTCGGTGGCGACCTTGCCGTCCTTCGCGTCGAGGCCGACGATGATGTGGCCGCCGAAGGCGGTGCAGGCGTCCTTCAGGAAGCCCGGGCTCTTGACCGCGGCGGTGCCGATGATCACGTAGGACAGGCCGTCGTCGAGGAAACGCTCGATCGTGTCGAGGTCGCGGATGCCGCCGCCGAGCTGCACCGGGATCTCGTCGCCGACCTCGCGCAGGATGGCCTTCACCGCCCCTTCGTTGACCGGCTTGCCGGCGAAGGCGCCGTTGAGGTCGACGAGGTGCAGGCGGCGCGCGCCGGCGTCGAGCCAGCGGCGGGCCATCGCGGCGGGGTCTTCGCCGAACGTGGTGGAAGCGTTCATGTCGCCTTGTTGCAGGCGCACGCACTTGCCGTCTTTGAGGTCGATGGCCGGGATCAGCAGCATGGCTCGGGTGGAGCGATCGGAAGGGATGGGGAGAGCCGCAGGGGCGTCAAGGCTTCCAGTGCAGGAAGTTCCGGTACAGGGCCAGGCCGTGCGCGGCGCTCTTCTCGGGGTGGAACTGGGTCGCAAAAATGTTATCCCGCGCCAGTGCCGAGGTAAAGCGCGCACCGTAGTCGGTTTCGCCCGCGCTGTGGCGCGGGTCCGACGGTGCGGCATGGAAGCTGTGCACGAAGTAGAAGTAGGCGCCGTCGGGCACGCCCCACCACAGCGCATGCGGCTGCTGGTAGACGCGGTTCCAGCCCATCTGCGGCACCTTGTAGCGGCTGCCGTCGGGCTGCAGCTGGCCTTCGAGGCGGAAGCGCCGCACCTCGCCGGGGATCAGGCCGAGACCGGGCGTGTCCTGCTCTTCGCTGCGTTCGAGCAGCATCTGCATGCCCACGCAGACGCCGAACAGCGGCTTGTGCTTCGCGGCGTGCAGCACGGCGTCCTTCAGGCCGGAGTCCTGCAGCTCGCGCATGCAGTCGCGGATGGCGCCCTGCCCCGGCAGCACGATGCGGTCGGCGGCGTAGACGTCTTCCGGGTTCGAGGTGACGACGATCTTGACGTCACTCTCGCGCGCCGCGTGGGCCACGGCCTGCGACACGGAGCGCAGGTTGCCCATGCCGTAGTCGACCACTGCGACCACGGCAGGCGTGCTCACAGGCTCCCCTTCGTCGACGGGATCACGCCGGCCGAGCGCGGGTCGGGCGTCAGCGCCATGCGCAGCGCGCGCGCGAAGGCCTTGAACACCGTCTCGCACTGGTGGTGCGCGTTCTCGCCCTTCAGGTTGTCGATGTGCAAGGTGACGCCGGCGTGGTTGCTGAAGCCCTGGAAGAACTCGAAGGCGAGCTGGGTGTCGAAGCCGCCGATCATGCCGGCCTTGAACGGCACGTGCATGTGCAGGCCCGGCCGGCCGGAGAAGTCGACGACGACGCGCGACAGCGCCTCGTCCAGCGGCACGTAGGCGTGGCCGTAGCGCGTGATGCCCTTCTTGTCGCCCACCGCCTGCGCCACCGCCTGGCCGAGCGTGATGCCGACGTCCTCCACCGTGTGGTGGCCGTCGATGTGCAGGTCGCCCTTCGCTTCGATGTCCAGGTCGATGAGGCCGTGGCGCGCGATCTGGTCGAGCATGTGGTCGAAGAAGCCGATGCCGGTGGCCAGCTTCGCGGTGCCCGTGCCGTCCAGGTTCAGCTGGACGCGGATCTGCGTTTCCTTGGTGTCTCGGCGGATGTCGGCGGTGCGTGCGTTCACAGGGATTCCTTCAAGGCCCGGATCATCTGGTCGTTCTCTTCGGGCGTGCCGACCGTCAGCCGCAGGCAGTTTGCCAGCAGCGGATGCAGCCCGGCGATGTGCTTCACGAGCACGCCGCGCGCCTTCATGCCGTCGAAGGCACGCTTCCCGTCCGGCACGCGCACGAGGATCATGTTCGCCTCGCTCGGAAAGGCGTGCACGCCGGGCAGCGTGGCCAGCGCGCGCTGCAGGCGGCCGCGTTCTTCGCGCAGGACGGCGGCCTGGCGCGCGTACTCGTCGGCGTGTTGCAGCGCGAACAGCGCCGCCTCGGCGTTGAGTGCACTCACGTTGTAGGGCGGGCGCACTTTCTCCACCTCGTCGATCAGCGCCGCCGCGCCGCACAGGTAGCCCAGCCGCACGCCGGCGAGGCCGAACTTGGACAGCGTGCGCATCACCAGCACGTGGTCGTGCTGCGCCAGCTTCGGCATCCAGCTGCGCGACGAGAACGGCTGGTAGGCCTCGTCGAACACGACCAGCCCGTTCTGTGCGCCGACCGCAGCGACGATGCGCTCGACGATGCGCTCGTCGAACAGGTTCGCGGTCGGGTTGTTCGGGTAGGCGATGTAGGTCAGCGCGGGCCGGTGCCGTTCGATCGCGGCCAGCATCGCCGCTTCGTCGAGCTCGAAGTCGGCGGTCAGCGGGACGCCGACGAAGCGCAGGCCGCGCAGCTTCGCCGACATCTCGTACATCACGAAGCCCGGCAGCGGCGCCAGGATCGTCGCGCCCGGCACGTTGCAGGCCACCGAGAGCATGTCGATCAGCTCGTCGGAGCCGTTGCCCAGCATCAGCTTGCAGCCGGCCGGCAGGTCGACGAATTTCGTGAGCGCGGCCACCACGTCGGCGGCGCACTGCGCCGGGTAGCGGTTGATCGCCACGCGGCCCAGCCGCTCGCCGAGCTCGCGCTGCAGTTCGGGCGGCAGGCGGAACGGGTTCTCCATCGCGTCGAGCTTCACGAGGCCGGCGCTCGGCTGGATGGCGTAGCCGTGCATCGAGGCCACGTCCTGGCGAATCGTCGTGCGGAGGCGGTCGGCGAGGGAAGTCATCGGGTGGCCTTGGTCAGGAGGGGGGTCAGCGCTTGAGCCGCAACTCGGCCGCCTGCGCATGCGCCTGCAGCCCTTCGCCGTACGCCAGCTCGGCCGCGATCGGCCCCAGGATGTTGGCGCCCGCTTCGCTCACTTCGATGATGCTGCTTCGCTTCTGGAAGTCGTACACCCCCAGCGGCGAGCTGAAGCGCGCGGTGCCGCTGGTGGGCAGCACGTGGTTCGGGCCGGCGCAGTAGTCGCCCAGGCTCTCGCTCGTGAAGGCGCCCAGGAAGATGGCGCCGGCATGCTTCAGCAGCGGCTCCCATCGGTGCGGGTCGCGCGAGCTGACTTCCAGGTGCTCGGGGGCGATGCGGTTGCTGATGTCGCAGGCCTCTTCCATCGAGCGCGTGCGGATCAGCGCGCCGCGGCCCTGCAGGCTGGCGCGGATGACGTCGCGCCGCGGCATGCCGGGCAGCAGGCGTTCGATGGCGGCGCGCACCTCGGCGATGTAGGCGGCGTCGGGGCACAGCAGGATGCTCTGCGCCAGTTCGTCGTGTTCGGCCTGGCTGAAGAGGTCCATCGCCACCCAGTCGGCCGGCGTCGTGCCGTCGGCCAGCACGAGGATCTCGCTCGGGCCGGCGATCATGTCGATGCCGACCTGGCCGAAGACACGCCGCTTCGCGCTGGCGACGTAGGCGTTGCCGGGGCCGGTGATCTTGTCGACGCGCGGCACGGTGGCGGTGCCGCAGGCCAGCGCGCCGACCGCCTGCGCGCCGCCGATCGTGAACACGCGGTGCACGCCGGCCACCTGGGCGGCTGCCAGCACCAGCGGGTTGCGTTCCCCCTTGGGCGTGGGCACCACCATGACGATCTCGCCGACGCCCGCCACGTGGGCCGGAATCGCGCTCATCAGCACGCTCGACGGGTACGCCGCCTTGCCGCCCGGCACGTAGATGCCCACGCGGTCCAGCGGCGTGACCTTCTGGCCGAGCAGCGTGCCGTCGTCGTCGCGGTACTGCCAGCTGCGGCCGCAGGCATCGAGCTGGCGCTCGTGATAGGCCCGCACGCGCGCCGCGGCGGCTTCGAGCGCGCGGCGCTGCGCCGGCGTGATGGTGTCGAGCGCGTTGCGCAACTCGGCCGCGCCGAGCTCCAGTGCCGCCATCGAAGCCGCCTGCACGCCATCGAAGCGCGCCGTGTACTCCAGCACCGCGGCATCGCCACGCTGCTGCACGTCGGCCAGGATCGCCGCCACGCGACCTTCGATCTCGGCGTCGGTCTCGGCCGACCAGTGCCGCACGCGCTCGAAGTCGGCTTCGAAGCCGGCGTCGCGGGTGTCGAGCTGGCGGATCATCGGGCCACCGCGCTTTCGAAGGCGTCGATCAGCGCGCGCAGGGCGTCGCGCTTCAGCTTCAACGCCGCCGGGTTGACGACCAGCCGCGACGAGATGTCGCAGATGCGCTCCACCTCGACGAGGTGGTTCGCCTTCAGCGTGCTGCCGGTGGACACGAGGTCGACGATGGCATCGGCCAGGCCGGTGAGCGGCGCCAGCTCCATCGAGCCGTAGAGCTTGATCAGGTCGACGTGCACGCCCTTCGTGGCGAAGAACTCGCGCGCCGTCTTCGTGTACTTGGTGGCCACGCGCAGCCGCGAGCCCTGCTTGACGGCGGCGGCGTAGTCGAAGTCCTCGCGCGTGGCCACGCTCATGCGGCACTTCGCGATGTTCAGGTCCAGCGGGCGGTACAGGCCGACGGCGCCGTCGCGGCCCGCGTGTTCCATCAGCACGTCCAGCCCCGCCACGCCGAGGTCGGCGCCGCCGTGCTCCACGTAGGTGGGCACGTCGGAGGCGCGCACCAGCACCACGCGCACGTCGGGCCGGCTGGTGCCGATGATGAGCTTGCGGCTCTTCTCCGGATCTTCCAGCACCTCGATGCCGGCCGCCTTCAGCAGCGGCATCGAGTCGTCGAAGATGCGTCCCTTGGACAGCGCGAGAGTGATCATTTGATGCGCTCGATGTCGGCGCCGACGGCGCGCAGCTTCGCTTCCATGCGGTCGTCGCCGCGGTCGAGGTGGTAGAGGCGGTCGACCAGCGTCTCGCCCTCGGCCACCAGGCCGGCGATGACGAGGCTGGCGGAGGCGCGCAGGTCGGTCGCCATGACGGTGGCGCCCGACAGGCGCTCCACGCCCTGCACCACCGCCGTGTGGCCGTCGGTCTGGATGTTGGCGCCCAGTCGCAGCAGTTCGTTCACGTGCATGAAGCGGTTCTCGAAGATGGTCTCGGAGATCTTCGAGGCCCCCTCGGCGATGCAGTTCACCGCCATGAACTGCGCCTGCATGTCGGTGGGGAACGCGGGGTACTCGCTGGTGCGGAAGCTCACCGCCTTCGGGCGGCGGTCGGCGCGCACGCGGATCCAGCCCTGGCCGTTCGACTCGCCGGCTTCGATCGTCGTGCCGGCCTCGCGCAGCTTCTCGACCACGGCGTCCAGGTGGTGCGCGTTGGCGCCGAGCAGGCGCACGTCGCCGCGCGCCGCCGCCACGGCGCACAGGAAGGTGCCGGTCTCGATGCGGTCGGGAATGATGCGGTGTGCCGCCGCCGGCGCGTGCAGCCGGTCGACGCCCTGGATGCGGATGCGGCTGCTGCCGTGGCCTTCGATCTTCGCGCCCATCGCGATCAGCAGTTCGGCCAGGTCGGGGATCTCGGGCTCCTGCGCCGCGTTCTCCAGCACCGTCTCGCCGTCGGCCAGCGTGGCGGCCATCAGCAGGTTCTCGGTGCCGGTGACGGTGACCATGTCGGTCGTGATGCGCGCGCCCTTCAGGCGCTTCGCCCCCTTCGGCAAGGTTGCGACGATGTTGCCGTGCTCGACCACGATCTCGGCGCCCATCTGCTGCAGGCCCTTGATGTGCTGGTCGACCGGCCGCGAGCCGATCGCGCAGCCGCCGGGCAGCGACACGGTGGCCGCGCCGAAGCGTGCCAGCAGCGGACCCAGCACGAGGATCGACGCACGCATCGTCTTCACCATCTCGTAGGGCGCGACCGGACTGATGGCGCCGCCGGCGCCGAGCGTGACGTGGTCGCTGCCCTCGGCGCGCTCGACCGCCACGCCCATCTGGCGCAGCAGCTTCAACATCGTCGCCACGTCCTGCAGGCGCGGCACGTTGGCCAGCGTGACCGGCTCGGGTGTCAGCAGCGCGGCGCAGAGCTCCGGCAGGGCGGCGTTCTTGGCGCCGGCGATCGCGACTTCGCCCTGGAGGGGGCGGCCGCCGCGGATGAGGAGTTTGTCCATGCTGGAGCGCTGCGTGGGGCGCGCTGCACAGCGGGGGACCGGATCACACGCTCGCTGCGGGGCGGCGCGCGGCGGCCACCCGCGGCGCACCGCAGGTGGAGATCAGGGGTGGTGGGCGCCGGCGTGTTCGGCCGGGGTGAGCGTCTTCATCGACAGGGCGTGAATCTGTTCGCGCATTCTATCGCCGAGCGCCGCGTAGACCTTCTGGTGGCGCCGCACGCGCGCCAGCCCCTCGAACTCGGCCGACACGATGGTGGCGAAGAAGTGGCGGCCGTCGCCTTCCACTTCGAGGTGCGTGCACGGCAGGCCGGCGGCGATGAAGCCGCGCACCTGCTCCGGCGTCGGCTCGCTCATCAGGCCAGTTCTTTCTGGTTGCGGATCACGCGCGCGACGATGCCGTAGGCGATGGCCTCGTCGGCGCTCATCCAGTAGTCGCGCTCCATGTCGGTCATCACCTTGGCGAGCTTCTGCCCGGTCTGGTCGGCCACGACCTTGGCGATGCGTTCGCGCGTCTTGATGATTTCCTTGGCCTGGATCGCGATGTCGCTGGCGCGGCCGCCGGCGCCGCCGGCCGGCTGGTGGATCATGAAGCGGGTGTTGGGCAGGCAGACGCGCTTGTCCTTGTCGGCCGCCAGGAAGATGTGCGTGCCGGCGCTCGCCACCCAGCCGGTGCCGATGGTGGTGACCGGCGCGCGCACGAAGCGGATCATGTCGTGGATGGCGTCGCCGCTCTCCACGTGGCCGCCCGGGCTGCTGATCAGCATGTGGATCGGCGCGTCCGACTCCTGCGACAGCGCGATCAGCCGTTCGCAGGTGGCGCGCGCGAGCTTGTCGTCGATCTCGCCGAAGACGAGCACGAAACGCGACTTGAAGCTCAGCTGTTCGACGAGGCCGCCACCGCGTTCGTTCTTGGCGGGCTTGTCGTCCCCGTTGGCGGGGGTCGTGGCGAGGTGGGTGTCCATGGGCGTGGATTATCTCAGGAGCGCAGCTTGTAGCCGATGGCCAGCAGCCGCAGCGACACCGTGGCGACGACGACGAAGGCCGTGCCGACGACCGCCAGGCTCAGCCACGGCGAGACGTCGCTGGCGCCGAAGAAGCCGCGCCGGAAGCCGTCGATCATGTAGAAGAACGGGTTCAGGTGGCTCACCGCCTGCCAAACGCCGGGCAGCGACTTCACCGAGTAGAAGACGCCGGAGAGGAACGTCATCGGCATGATGATGAAGTTCTGGAACGCCGCCATCTGGTCGAACTTCTCCGCCCACAGGCCGGCGATCAGCCCCAGGCTGCCCAGCATGCCGGCCCCCAGCGCCGCGAAGACGATCACCCACCACGGCTCGGCCAGGTGGAAGGGCGCGAACCACACGGTGACGAGGAACACGCCGCTGCCCACCGCCAGCCCGCGCACGACCGAGGCGCCCACGTAGGCCGCGAACCAGGCCCAGTGCGACAGCGGCGAGACGAGCAGGAACACCAGGTTGCCGGTGATCTTGCTCTGGATCAGGCTCGACGAACTGTTGGCGAAGCTGTTCTGCAGCACGCTCATCATCACCAGCCCCGGGATCAGGAAGCTGGTGTAGCCGACGCCGGGGAACACCTGCACGTGCTCTTCGAGCACGTGGCCGAAGATCAGCAGGTACATCACCGCCGTGAGCACCGGCGCGGCCACGGTCTGGAAGCTCACCTTCCAGAAGCGGAGGATCTCCTTGCGGAACAGCGTGCCGGCACCCTCGAGGTTCATCGCCCGGCGCCTTCCATGATCTCGAGGAACACGTCCTCCAGATCGGCGCGGCCGATCTCCAGGTCTTCCACCTTCACGCCGGCGCCGCGCAGCGTGGCGAGCACGCTCTCGACCTCGGCGGCGTCGTGCGCCTTCACCTGCGCGATGCGCCCGGTGACCCGCGCCACCGCCGCCACCGCCGGCGGCAGCGCCTGGTCGGTCTTGAAGCGCAGCATCGTGCTCGCGGTGCCGGCGAGCAGCGCCGAGGTCTTGTCCAGCGCCACCACCCTGCCCTGCTTGAGCATCGCGATGCGGCCGCACAGGGCCTCGGCTTCTTCGAGATAGTGCGTGGTCAGCAGCACCGTGTGGCCTTCCTTGTTGAGGCGGGCGATGAAGCCCCACAGCGTCTGCCGCAGTTCGACGTCGACGCCGGCGGTCGGCTCGTCGAGCACGATCACCGGCGGCCGGTGCACGAGCGCCTGCGCCACCAGCACGCGCCGCTTCATGCCGCCGGACAGCTGGCGCGTGTTGGCGTCCGCCTTGTCGGCCAGGCCCAGGTGCGAAAGCAGTTCATCGATCCAGGCGTCGTTGTGCTTCACGCCGAAGTAGCCGCTCTGGATGCGCAGCGTCTCGCGCACGCTGAAGAAGGGGTCGAAGACCAGTTCCTGCGGCACGATGCCGAGCGCCTTGCGCGCGGCGGCGAAGTCGGCGACCACGTCGTGCCCCATCACGCTGACCTTTCCGCCGCTGGCGCGCGACAGGCCGGCCAGGATGGAGATCAGCGTCGTCTTGCCTGCGCCGTTGGGCCCGAGCAGGCCGAAGAACTCGCCCCGCTCGATGCTGAAGGAGACACCGTCCAGCGCACGCAGGGTTCCGCGGGCGCCGGTGTAGGTCTTGCTGACGTTCTCGAAGCGCACCGCAGGCATGGGGCCGGGATTGTAGGCAGGCGCGCCGAAAGCTGCCGATGCCAGAATGCCCGCCACCATGGCCGCACCGCCGAAGAAGCCGCGCCGCACCGCCGAGCGCATCCTGGAGGTCACGCTCGACCTCTTCAACCGCTTCGGCGAGCCGAACGTCAGCACCACGCTGATCTCGGCCGAACTGAACATCAGCCCGGGCAACCTGTACTACCACTACCCGGCCAAGGACGAGCTGATCAACGCGCTGTTCGACCGCTACGAACGCGCGCTCGACGAACTGCTGCAGGCCGCCGACAACGTGGCCAACGTCGAGGATGCGTGGCTCTTCTTCCACATGCTGTTCGAGCTGATCTGGCAGCACCGCTTCCTGTACCGCGACCTGAACGACCTGCTCAGCAAGAACCGCCGCCTCGAGACGCACTTCCAGTTCGTGCTGAAGAACAAGGGCCGCGCCGTGCGCGCCGTGCTCGACGGCCTGTCGCGCGGCGGCGCCGTGCGCCTGGGCGGCGACGAAGCCGGGCCGGTGAGCACGGCGATGGTCGTCGTGCTGACCTACTGGCTGAGCTACGAGTACGTGCGCGATCCGCGCCGCGCGCTCGAGCCCGAGAGCGCCGCTGCCGCGCTGGCGCGGGGCGCGTACCACGTGCTGTCGCTGCTGATGCCCTACCTGGACGCCGACTCGAAAGCCCACCTGCAAGCGCTGGTCGGCCCGTACCGGCAGCCCTGAACCGCCCACCGTGAACCGACACCCGAGAGGAGACAAGACATGGCCAAGTGGACCGCCTTCCCCTACGGCGATGAATACGCCTACGACGCCGCCGCGCTGAAGAAGCACTGGGCGCGCCTGCACGCCGGCGACGCCGAGCCGCTGCCGAAGGACGACAAGGTGCTGGCCGCCTGGGCGCTGTTCCACGCCGGCGAGTTCCAGAAGGCCTACGACGCCGGCCTGAAGGCGGGCGGCGGCGGCGTCACGGTGGCCAACAAGGCGCAGTCGATCTACGCCAACTACCTCGAGAAGAGCGAGAAGACCAAGCTCGCGATGTTCCTCGAAGTGGCCGAGCGCGCCGAAGCGCAGCAGCAGGCCGAGCCGAAGAACGCCAACGCCTACTACTGGCAGGCCTATGCGCTGGGCCGCTACAGCCAGGGCATCAGCGTGACGAAGGCGCTGGCGCAGGGCCTGGGCGGCAAGGTGAAGAACGCGCTCGAGACCGCCATCAAGCTCGCGCCCAAGCATGCCGACGCCCACATCGCGCTCGGCTCCTTCCACGCCGAGGTCATCGACAAGGTCGGCAAGCTGCTGGGCAAGACGCAGGGCGCCGACACCGCCATCGGCCTGAAGATGTACCAGACGGCGCTGAAGCTGAACCCGACGAGCGCGATCGCGATGATCGAGTACGCCAACGGGCTGGTCATGCTCGAAGGCGACAAGAAGATGAAGGAAGCCGAGAAGCTCTACGCCGACGCCGCCGCCTTCGAGGCGATGGACGCGATGGAGCGCCTCGACGTCGAGATGGCGAAAGAGGAACTCGAAGACTGATCAGAGCGACCGGATGCCCTCGGGCACCGGCACCGCCTTGATGCCCACGCCGCCTTCGCCGCGCGCCGCGAACACGCGCACTTCGGTGCCTTCCACCAGGAGGTCGCTGCCGCGCCAGATGCGGTGGCGCTGCACGAAGCTGCTGCGCCGCCATTCGGTGACCTCGGTCTCGATGGCGAGGCGCTCGCCGTACATCGCCGGCTTCATGAACTTCGAGTGCGCGTCGACGATGGGCGTGCCGATGACGCCCCAGCGCGCCTCGCATTCGCGCCAGGTCGGCACGCCGCGCACGACGAACCAGTGGCGGCTCGCGCCGTCCATCCAGCGGAAGAAGTTCGGGAAGTAGACGATGCCGGCGGGGTCGCAGTCTCCGAACTCGACGCTCACGGGGTACAGGCGGTCGCTGGGCGCGGGCGGCGTGGGGGTGGTCATGCGGGGCTCTCAGGTCGCGGGTCGGCTGTCGGGCCTGCGTTTGTACCAGCGCACGGCCTGCTCGCGCGGCGGCCGCGGCGGCGCGCCGTGCGCCACCAGTTGCTGGTCGAAGGCGCGCCCGCCCTCGTCGGCGAGCGCGGCGCTGCACGCGGCGCGCACGGCATCGGCACGCGCGCCGGCGTCGCCGGCGCCGAAGGCCAGGTGGTCGATCAGGTGCAGCAGGTTGTCCTTGCCGCGCTCGTTGGTGCTGCCGTAGCCCTTGATCAGGCGGCCGCACTTCGCGAGTTCGACACCGAGCGCCGGGTGCTCGCGCGCACCGCGTTCGACGGCGGCGAGCCAGCGTTCGATCAGCGCCTGCTCGGTGGCCCAGCGGCTGCCGTGCGGCCGCCACGCCTTCAGCGCTGCCAGTGCGCGCAGCATCAGCGTGCCGCCGACCGTGTGCGTGCCCACCTTCAGCGGCAGCGCCCAGGGCTCGCGGCCGGCGGCGACGCGGCGCCGGTCCCAGGCCAGCAGGCGCGCGGCGGCGCGCGGCGGAAGCAGCGCGGCGAACTCGGGCACGCCGGGCTTGAAGTGGTCGAAGACCTTGACGATCTCGTCGTCGCGCGCGCCCACCTCGCGCCGCACACGCGCCTGCCGCGCGGCGGCGAGCTTGAGGCCGGCGACGTGCACGATGTCGTCGAAGGCCATCCACAGCGCGAGCCAGCGCGTCACCTCGGCCGCCGCCTCGCCGCCCGCACCGGCTGCCGCCTCGACGCGCGCCAGGCGCTCGTCGTAAAGCCGCACGTACGCCTCGCCCTGGTAGGCGCGCAGGCGTTCGCGCGCCAGCGCACGCAGGTCGGGTGCGGCGGCCGGAGCGGCGGGCGCGAGCGCGGCGTCGAGCACCGCGCGGTGCGCGGCGACGGCGTCGAACGCGAGCGCGAAGCCGCGCAGGCTGGCCTCGATGCCCTTGGCACTGCTCGCGCCCTTGCCGCCGGCGCCGATCTGCGCCTCGAAGACCGCGCGCGGGATCGGCAGCACGCCGCTCGCCGCGATGGCGCCCAGCATCGGCGCGCTGACCACGGTGCCGGCCTGCTTCGCGAGCGCGTCGAAGTCGAGCAGTTCGCAGTGGCGCGCGTGGCGGCGCAGCGCGGCCACCAGCGCAGCGCTGTCGGCGCGGCCGTCGGCCTGCTGCATCTTCTCGGCCACCGTGAGCGCACGCGTGGTCGCGCTCAGCACCGTGGTGCGCGCTGCCGTCGCCATGCCGTTGCCGACCTGGCGCGCCGTCTCCAGCAGTTCCGACGACACCAGCAGGTCGATCTCGCCTGCCACCGGCGAGAGGCCGAACACCGGCCGCCGGCCGCCGAGTGCCGCGTCGGGCACCGGACAGACTTCCAGGTAGTAGGTGGTCGCGCCGGTGCGCTGCGCCACGCCGGGAATCGACGTGCTCTGCGCCGCCAGCCCGGCGCGCACGGCGGCGCCGTACAGCCACTCGGCCAGCACGCCGCCGCCTTCGCCGCCGAGCGCGCAGACGAGAACGCCGATCGGCTTCATTCGACCTTCAGGCCGATGCTCTTGATGAAGGCGCCGAAACGCTCGCGGTCGCGCGCCTGGCCGGCGATGAACTCGGCGCGCGACAGCGCCGCGCTCTCGCCGCCGATCGAGCGGATCACCTCGGCCAGCTTGGGTGTCGCGAGCGCCTTGTTGATCTCCTCGTGGAGCAGCGTCACGACCGGCGCCGGCGTGCCGTTCGGCGCGTAGACGCCGAAGGTCGTGTCGGCGTCGAAGCCGGTCATGCCGACCTCGGCGAGCGTCGGCGTGTCGGGCACCTGCGAGCTGCGCTTCGGGCTGCCCACCGCCAGCAGCTTCAGCTTGCCTTCCTTCGCGTGGCGCAGGCCGGGGCCGGGGTCGAACATGAACTGAATCTGGCCCGCGAGCAGGTCCACCAGCGCCGGCGCCGCGCCCTTGTAGGGCACGTGCTGCGCCGTGAACTGCGCCTGGCGCGCGAACATCTCGCCGGCCAGGTGCGGGCTGCTGCCGCTGCCGGCCGAGCCGTAGCTCAGCTTGCCGGGGTTGGCCTTCGCGTAGGCGATGAAGTCCTGCGCCGTGTTCACCGGCAGCGAGGGGTGCGCCATCAGGAACACGAGCACGCGCGCCACACTGGCCACCGGCACCAGGTCCTTCTCGGCGTCGAAGGGCATCTTCGTGTAGAGGAAGGGGTTCACGGTGACGGCGCCGCCGCTGCTCATCAGCAGCGTGTGGCCGTCGCCCGCGCTCTTGGCCACCGCATCGGCACCCAGGTTGCCGTTGGCGCCGGGCCGGTTCTCGACCACCACCTGCTGCTTCAGCGAATCGCCCAGCGCCTGCGCCAGCGCGCGGCCGATCACGTCGGCTGCGCCGCCGGGCGGGAAGTTGACGATCAGCTTGACCGGCTTGTCGGGGAAGCGCTGCGCGAAGGCGGGCGCGGCGACGGTCGCGGCGGCGAGGGCGAGGGTCTGGCGGCGGGTGAGGCTCATCGGGTGTCTCCTTCGTCGTGATCTTCGTCGGGTGGGTCAGGCGGGTCGCAGCAGGGCGGTGACGGCTTCGCGGCCGCGCGCGAGCAGCCGCTCGTGCCACTTCGGGTGGCGCACGATCTCGGCGCGGTAGAAGCTGGGGCACAGCGTGGCGGCGTGCGCGTTGGCGCCGCACAGGCCGCAGCCGACGCAGCCGTCGATCACGGTGGCCACCGGGTCCACGCGCAGCGGGTCCGGGTTGTCCTTCAGCGTCAGCGTGGGGCAGCCGGACAGGCGGATGCAGGCGTGGTCGCCGGTGCAGACGTCCTCGTCGACCCCGTACTTCACGCGCTCGACGCGCTCGCCCTTCGCCAGCAGGCCGGCGATCCACGGCTTGATGCGGCGCTGCCGCTCGAGCTGGCATTCGCCCTCGGCGACGATGACCTTCAGGCCGCCGAACGGGCTGGTCAGCGCCTCCTGCACGGTGCGGCGCATCGCGTCGACCTCGTAGGTGTGCACCACGCGCATCCACTGCACGCCCATGCCCTTCAGCGTGTCCTCGATGGTCTGGTTCTTGTGCGCCAGGCTCTGGTGCAGCGCGGCGTGCGCGGCGGCGTCGGCCTTGGCGGCTTCGTCGGGCGTGTTCAGGATGTCCTGCGTGCCGGTGGCCGAGGTGTAGCCGTTCTTCATGATGACGAGCACCGCGTCGTCGCCGTTGAAGAGCGCGGCCTGCACGCCGGTGAGCAGGCCGTTGTGCCAGAAGCCGCCGTCGCCCATGATGGCGATCGAGCGCCGCTGCATCATCGGGCTCACGCCGGCGCGGCTGGCCAGGCTCATGCCGTAGCCGAGGATCGAGTGGCCCGAGCTGAAGGGCTCGAAGGTCGCCAGCGCATGGCAGCCGATGTCGGCCGCGATGTGCACCGGGCCGACGTTCTGCTGCGCGAGCTTCAAGGCGCTGAACACCGGCCGCTCCGGGCAGCCGATGCAGAAGCCGGGCGGCCGCGCGGGCAGCGGGCCGAGCGCCTTCGCCACGTCGGCGCGACGCTCGGCGTTCGCCACCAGCCAGGCGCGCGCCGCGGTGAGGTCGACATCGGGCAGGTGGCGTTCGACGAAGGCGATCAGGCCGGGCAGCATCGCCTCCACCGTCATCTCGCCGGTGGCCGGCAGCAGGTCCTTGCCGTGCACCGCCGTCTGCAGGTCCTGGCGGCGCAGCGCCTGCGCGACGTCCTTCTCGATGTACTCGGGCGTGCCCTCCTCCACCACCAGCAGCGCCTGCTTGCCGGCAGCGAAGTCCCCCAGTTCCACCGGCGCCAGCGGGTAGGTCACGTTCAGCACCAGGACCGGCAGCTCGCTGGCACCGAAGGCGTCGGCCAGGCCCAGCGGCTGCAGCGCGCGCACCAGCGCGTTGTACAGCCCGCCCTGCACGACCAGGCCGACATGCCGGCGTGCGCCGTCGAAGCGCTCGTTCAGGCCGTGCTCGACGATGTAGCGCTGCGCCGCCGGCAGCCGCTGCTCGACCTTCAGCTTCTCGTGCCGGAAGGTCACCGGCGGGTGGGCCAGGCGCATGTAGTCGAAGCCCGCCGGTTCGTCGATCAGCGCGTGCGTGCCGAGCTTGGGCGCCACGTTGGCGCGCGTCGTGAACTGGCCGCGCACGTGGCAGGCGCGGATGCGCAGCTCCATCAGCGCCGGCATGTTGCTCGCCTCGCTGAGCGCGAAGGCGTGCTCGACGCAGCGCACCATGTTCGACAGCTCGGGCCGCGGGTCGAACAGCGCCAGCGTGCTCTTCAGCGCGTACGCGTGCGTGCGCTCCTGGATCACGCTGGCACCTTCGCCGTAGTCCTCGCCGACGACGATGAGCGCGCCGCCCAGCACACCCGGCGAGGCCAGGTTGGACAGCGCGTCGGCCGCGACGTTGGTACCGACGATGCTCTTCCACGTGACCGCGCCGCGCAGCGGGTAGTGGATCGACGCGCCCAGCATCGCCGCCGCCGAGGCCTCGTTCGAGCAGGCCTCGACGTGCACGCCCAGCGTGTCGAGGTAGGGCTGGGCCTGCACCATCACGTCCAGCAGGTGCGAGACCGGCGCGCCCTGGTAGCCGCCCACGTAGGCCACGCCGCTCTGCAGCAGCGCCTTCGTGATGGCGAGGATGCCCTCGCCGTGGAAGGTCTCGCCATCGCCCAGCTGGAGCTGGCGGATCTGTTCGGTGAACTGGACTTCCATGGTCCGGGCGCCTTGTCTCCGGGGGGCCGACCGCGCAATGTAGGGAGCGCGGCACCATTCGTCCATGCAATGCGCTTTGTGAGTAGCATTCAGCGCATGCATGTCGGCGAGCTCGACCTGAACCTGCTGCAGGTGTTCGCGGCGGTACACGCGGCGCGCAGCGTCAGCCGCGCCGCCGAGCGGCTGGGCCTGTCGCAGCCGGCGGTGAGCCACGCGCTCACGCGGCTGCGGCTGGCGCTGCGCGACCCGCTGTTCACGCGCGCGCCCGGCGGCGTGCGGCCGACGCCGAAGGCCGACCTGCTGGCGCGCCAAGTCGAGGCGGCGCTGCAGCTGATCGACGTGGCGCTGAAGGAATCGGACCACTTCGACGCCGCGCGCTCGCAGCGCCGCTTCGTCGTCCACATGAGCGACATCGGCGCCGACGAGTTCTTGCCGCTGCTGATGGCCGCCATCGGCCGCCAGGCGCCCGGCGTGCGCGTGGAAGCGGTGCAGCTGGCGCCGCAGGCCATCGCGCCGGCGCTCGACGAAGGCCGGCTCGACATCGCCTTCGGCTTCCTGCCCGGGCTGGCCGGCACCGAGCAGCAGCCGCTGCTGCAGGAACGCTACGTGGTGCTGCTGCGGCGCGGCCACCCGCTGGCGAAGAAGCTGCGCGACCGCGCGGCGGTGGAACAGCTCGATTTCGTGCTCGTCGCCAGCCACGCCGAACCGGCGCGCGCGCTGCACCTGCTGGGGCTGGAGCGGCGCATCCGCCTCACGCTGCCTCACTTCACCGTGGTGCCGCCGATCCTGGCCGCGACCGACCTCGCCGCCATCGTGCCGCTGCGCCCGGCGCTGCGTTTCGCGGCGCGCCACGACCTGCAGGTGGTGGAGCCCGACCTCGGCCTGCCGCCGTTCACGGTGTCGATGCACTGGACCTGGCGCTCCACCCACGACCCCGGCCACCGCTGGCTGCGCGAGCAGGCGCAGGCGATGCAGTTCGCGCCACCGCCGCGCGCACGCCGCGCCGTGCGGTAACGAGGCGTCACCGCCGCGGAACCGGCACCGCACCGGCCGGGTCGGACGCGGCATCGACAATGCAGGCCCGCTGCAGGAGCCGAAAAGACATGCGACACCCTCACCCCCTGATCGCCCTTGCCGCCACGCTGGCGCTCGCTGCGCCCGCCGTCCACGCCCAGCAGGTGCCCGAAGCGGTGAAGGCCGCCGCCAGCGCCACCGAGAAAGGCCTGAAGAAGGCCGAGGGCGCGGTCGTGCACGCGGCCAAGGTCGCGAGCGACAGCGTCCAGTACGGCGTCGGCAAGGCCAACGAGGTGGCCGACGCCACCGCGCGCCGCCTCGGCCTGCCCACCGGCCCGGCGCCCGCGCCGGCGCCGCGCTCGATGAACGAGGCGAAACGCTGACGCGGCATCGCGTGCCGATACCGGCGGGTTCGCCGCCGGCCACCTTGCATCGACGGCGCGACCGGGCGCGGCGGCCTGCGCATACTGCGGCGCACCGCCACTGCCGAGCCCGCCGCCATGCCCGACCCGACCCGCATCGCCCTCGAACGCGCCGACCTGCGCGCGGCGCAGCAGCAGGGCCTGCTCGCCGCTGACGCGGTCGACCCGCTGTGGCGCTTTCTCGCCGGGCGCGCGGCGCCTGCCGAAGGCGCACACGAGGCGCCACGCTTCTCGTTCACTCACACGCTGTACTACCTGGGCGGCATGCTCGCCATCGGCGCGGCGACGCTCTTCATGACCGAGGCCTGGGGCCGCATCGGCCCGTGGGGGCTGGCGGCGATCAGCCTCGTGTACATGGCACTGTGCGTGCTGGCCGCACGCCGGCTCGACGCGCGCGGCTTCGAGATCCCGGCCGGCATCGCCGCCACGCTGGCGGTGTGCCTGGTGCCGCTGGCCACGTGGTCGGTGCAGCACGCGCTGGGCCTGTGGCCCGACGGCGGCCCGGCGCGCTACGCGAGCTACCACACGCTGATCGACTGGCGCTGGCTGTGGCTGGAGTTCGCGACGCTCGCCGCCGCCGCGGTCGCGCTGTGGGCGCTGCGCTATCCGTTCCTGATGATGCCGGTGGCGATGACGCTCTGGTACATGAGCATGGATGTCGCCCGGCTCATCGTCGCACCCGGCGAAGCGCTGGCCTGGGAGTTCTACCGCGACTTCTCGGTCTTCTTCGGCCTGCTGATGCTGGGCCTGGCCTTCTGGGTCGACGCGCGCAGCCGCAGCCGCGACCCGTCGGCGCCCGGCAGCCGGCGCGACTACGCGTTCTGGCTCTACCTGCTGGGCATGTTGACCTTCTGGTGCGCGCTGAGCTTCCGCACGTCCGACAGCGAACTGTCCAAGCTGCTCTACGCGCTGCTGAACCTGGGCTTCGTGCTGCTGGGCGCGGTGCTGTCGCGCCGCGTGTTCACGGTCTGCGGCGCCTTCGGCGTGGCCGGCTACCTGGGCCACCTGAGCTTCCGCGTCTTCAAGGACAGCCTGCTGTTCCCGGTGGCGCTCACCGCCATCGGCCTGGCGGTCATCGCGCTCGGGCTCTGGTGGCAGCGCCACGAGGACGACATCCGCGCCGCGCTGTGGCGGCGCCTGCCGCCGGCGCTGCGCGGCTGGCTGCCGGCGCCTTGATCAGGCTGGCTGGCCGGCCCAGGGCAGCATCAGCGTCAGCATCAGCAGCTTCTCGAACTCGGGCTCGAAGCGGTCGATGATGGCCTGCGGGTGCGGGCACAGCCGCTCGTCGGTGATGAGCCCGAACTGCACGCCGCCGCCGTAGCTGAGGATCGACACACCCATGCCCACGTCGCCCGAGGCCGGCACCCAGAACATGTTCTGGCGCAGCGTGGCGCCGCAGAACTTCAGCGGCTCGGCCGGGCCCGGCACGTTGGTCATGACGGCGGTGGTCTTCTTCGCGAAGAGGCCCAGCACGGTGTCCTGCACCGGCTTGATGAACAGGCCCGTGGCGGCCAGGATCGCGAAGGCCAGCAGCGGCTGGTAGCTGCCCTTGAGGTCGCTCATGCGGCGGCGCACCGCGTAGCAGCGCTCGACCGGGTTCTCGAGGCCCACCGGCAGCGACAGCGGCGCCAGGCCGAAGCGGTTGCCGAGCTGCCAGGCCTTCTCCAGCGGCCGCAGGTTCACCGGCACCATGGCGCGGATCTCCTTGCCGGCGGGGTCGTCGCCCTGCTCGCGCAGGTAGGCGCCGATGGCGCCGGCCACGCTGGCGAGCAGCACGTCGTTGATCGAGCAGCCCAGGCCCTTGCCGATGGTCTTCACGGTGTCCAGCGACATCG
The DNA here is from genome assembly GCA_963204815.1 of Pseudomonadota bacterium. Classification (GTDB taxonomy): domain Bacteria; phylum Pseudomonadota; class Gammaproteobacteria; order Burkholderiales; family Burkholderiaceae_C; genus Rubrivivax. The sequence goes on from CAUJHQ010000075.1 coordinate 30,670, forward strand.
GCTCGCTCCAGGCCACCACCTTGCGGCCGACCGGCTTGCCCTTCAGCACGGTGGGCGAGTCGTCGCCCATCAGCGCCAGCGCGGCGACGTCGCTCGCCACCTGCAGGCCGGCCTTGGCCATGCCCACGCTGCCGAGCAGCGGCTGCTGCGGATTGGCCAGCATGTCCATCGACTTCGTGATGCCGCTGCCGTACATGCCGATCGCCTTCACGGTCAGGTCGGTCAACGGCTTCAGCACGGCGTCGGACAGCCAGTCGGCTTCCTCGGCCTCGGCGACGTCGCGCTTGGTGCGCCGGGGCGGGTCGTTGCCGCCGTCGGTGATCGACATCATCACCGAGATCAGCGCGATGCCGTCGCCGATGCAGTGGTGCACGCGCGCCACCATCGCCGAGCCACCCTCGTAGTCCTCGATCAGGTGGAATTGCCACAGCGGGTGCGCCATGTCGAGCGGCGTCATCGCGAGTTCGCCGCACAGCGCCTGCAGCGCTTCGCGTTCGCTCTGGCCCTTGTGGCGCTTCAGCTTCTGGGCGACGACGTGGTGCGCGATGTCGAAGTCGTCGTCGGCGACCCAGGTGGCGCCCATCGCGTCGACCACCGCCTTCTGGCGGAAGCGCTCGTACTTCAGCAGCTTGTCGGACACGCGGTCGCGCAGGGCCTGCAGCGTGATCGCGGGCGTGAGCAGCCAGACGCCGACGATCATCATCAGGTTGACGTCGTTGTCCATCCGCAGCCACGCGGTGTCCACGCGCGACATGCGTTCGGCGGCCTGGGTCATGGGGTGTCCTTCGTTGCGGGGGCGGCCACGATGCTGGGTAACATCGAGGGCGTCAAGATCTGACTTTCACCCAGGAGACCCCGCATGGCCAACCTGAAAGCCGCCTTCGAGAAGGCCGTCGCCGAGAGCAAGAGCCTGCCCGAGAAGCCGGACAACATGACGCTCTTGAAGATCTACTCGCTCTACAAGCAGGCGACCGAAGGCGACGTCGAGGGCAAGCGCCCGGGCTTCACCGACATGGTCGGCCGCGCCAAGTACGACGCCTGGGCGGCGGTGAAGGGCAAGAGCGCCGACGAGGCGATGCAGGAATACATCGACCTCATCGAAGGCCTGAAGTAACGGCTACTTCTTCTTGGCGCCGGCCTTCGGCGCGTTCTTCGCGAGCAGCGCGTCGAGGTTCTTCATGATCTCGGTCTCGATCGTCTTGGAGAACGCGCCGAGCAGGAAGCCGAGCTTGGCCTCGAGGTCGAAGTGGTCGGCCGCCACGATCAGGCGGCCATTGACGCCGCTGCGCTTGAACTCCACCGTGTCGCTGGTCTCGCCTTCGATCACGGAGCACTCCATGTCGAACTTGGCCTCGACCTCCTCGGCCCAGGTCCAGGCGATCTTGCGCGCCTTCGCCAGGCCGAGCGCGTGTTCACGGTGGATGCGGATGTCGGACATGGAGCTCCCTCTTCAGTTGGCGGCCGCGAGTGTGGCGCGGCGCTGGTCCTTGGGCAAGGCGGCGAGGGTCTTCACCGCCGCGTAGAAGCGTTCGAAGTCGCGCCCGTGGCGCTCGAACAGGCGCTCGAACTGCGGCACCAGGTCGTCGTAGGCGGCCTGGACACCGAAGGACGCGTTGTTGGCGCGCTCTATCCAGCGGTCGTAGCCGGCGAAGCCGTCCCAGGGGCCGGCCTTCAGCGCCGCGTGCTCGGCGCGCAGCGCGGCCATCACCTCGGCCTTGCGGCGGCGCTTCTCGTCGTCGGGCGCGGCGCTGTCGTACACGGCCTTCAGCGCCTGCCGCGTCTTCAGTGCCAGGGCGCGGAACTGCTGGCGCCGTTCGTCCAGGCGCGCGTAGTCGGCGCGCGCGGCCTCGCCGGCCTGCTGCTCGAGCCAGCGGCGCCCGCCCAGGCGTTCGACGGCAACCGCGAACGACTCGTTGAACGTGGTGTCGTCGTTCGCGTAGGCCACTTGGTGCGCCAGTTCGTGGAACACCAGCCGCGCCAGTTCGCCTTCGGGCCAGAAGACGAAGGTGTTGAGCAGCGGGTCGCCGCCGAGCCAGTTGGTCCAGCCCAGCGTGGAATAGGCCGGCACGCCGTAGACGCTGGTCTCCCAGCCTTCGGTGTGCAGTTCGCCGGCCAGTTCGTCGGCCGGCTCGCGGCGGTAGTAGCCACGGTAGCCGGCGCAGCCCATCACCGGGTAGCACCAGGTCTTCAGCGTCAGCGACAGCTCCGGCGCGGCGACCACGTTCCAGACCGCGGCGTTGCGGTTCAGGTCGGCATAGCGGCGGTAGCTGGCGTTGTCGGGCAGCTTCAGTTCGGTGACGGCGAAGGCGCGCATGCGTTGCGCCAGCTGCAGCCGTTCGCGCAGCGGCGCCGGCGTCGCCGGGTCGGCCAGCCAGTCTTCGATGGGCCGCGCCCGCTGCAGCAGGTCGAGGTGGCCGTTCACCGCCTGACCGTAGTACGCCAGCGTGCTGCAGCCGCTGACGGCCAGCGCCGCCGCGGCCGCTGCCGCGGCGAGCCACCACGCGCGCCGCGTCACGCCGGCGCCACCTCGACGAGGCAGTCGTAGAAGGTCGGCGCGCGGCCGATGTCGGTGAGGCGCTGGCTCGTCAGTTCGTTGACGTTGGTGCCGTCGTGGCCGAACTTGCGCCACCACACGCCCAGGCCGTTCACCACGCCGGGCCGCGCGCGTTCGCTCACGTCGACCTTGCATCGGTATTCGCCGCGCTCGTTGAAGACGCGCACCAGCGCGCCGGCGGCGATGCCGCGTGCCGCCGCGTCGTCCGGGTGGATCTCGAGCAGCGGCTCGCCTTCGATCGAGCGCAGGCTCTTCACGTTGACGAAGGTCGAGTTGAGGAAATGGCGCGCCGGCGGCGAGATCATCGCCAGCGGGAAGCGCTGCGCGAGCGCCGGCGCCGAGGCCACGCTTTCGTGCGGCGGCACGAAGTCGGGCACGCCCAGGCCCGGCGCGTCGACGATGGCCTTGCCGTGCGGCGTCGGGAAGCCGCCGTCGGCAAAGGGCGCATCGGGCACCGGCAGCATCACCCAGCCGGCGTCGAGCAGGCGGTCGAAGTCGACCGCCTCGGCCTTGAACGCGTGGCGCGCGAGCGTTTCGTCGCTGTCGGCGAAACACGGCTCGGTGAAGCCGAAGCGGCGCGCAAGCTGGCGGAAGACCTCGGTGTTCGGCCGGCTCTGGCCGAGCGGCGCGATCGCCGGCCGGTTCAGCAGCACGTAGCGATGACCATAGGCGCCGTGCACGTCCCAGTGCTCGAGCTGCGTGGTCGCCGGCAACACGTAGTCGGCGTGGTCGGCGGTGTCGGTGAGGAAGTGCTCGAGCACCACGGTGAACAGGTCCTCGCGCGCGAAGCCGGCGACGACCTTGCGGCTCTCCGGCGCCACCGCCACCGGGTTGCTGTTGTAGACCACCACCGCCTCGACCTTGGGGCCGAACGCGGGCGAGGCCTCGCGCAGCAGGTCGTCGCCGATGGTGCTCATGTTGATGGTGCGCGGCCGTCGGCCGGCGAGCAGGTCGGGCCGCTGCAGCCAGGCGTCGTCGCGCGGCGACTTGAACCAGCCGCTCGCCGACAGCAGCAGGCCGCCGGCGCGGTGGCGCCAGGCGCCGGTCAGGCAGGGCAGCAGCGCGATCAGCCGCACCGCGTTGCCGCCGCCCTTCACGCGCTGCATGCCGTAGTTGAGGCGGATGGCGGCCGGCTTCGTGGTGCCGTAGTCGCGCGCCAGGCCGCGCACCTCGTCGGCGGTGAGGCCGCAGGTGGCCGCGGTGCGCTCGGGTGTCCAGGCCAGCGCACGCTCGCGCAGCGCCGGCCAGCCGTCGACATGGCGCGCCAGATAGTCGTGGTCGAGCCAGTCGTTCACGATCAGCTCGTGCATCAGGCCGAGCGCCAGCGCGCCGTCGGTGCCGGGCAGCAGCGCGACGTGTTGGTGGCACTTCTCGGCCGTCTCGGTGCGGCGCGGGTCGATGCAGACGAGCTTCGCGCCGGCGCGCTTGGCCTGCTGCGCGAAGGTCCAGAAGTGCAGGTTCGACGCGATCGAGTTGCTGCCCCAGATCAGGATCAGCCGGCTCTCGGCGTAGTGCTCGACGTGCATGCCGACCTTGCCGCCGTAGGTGGCCGCGAGCGCGTCGCCGCCGGCGGAAGCGCAGATCGTGCGGTCGAGCAGCGACGCGCCGAGCTTGTGGAAGAAGCGCGCGGCCATGCCTTCGCCCTGCACCAGGCCCATCGTGCCGGCGTAGCTGTACGGCAGGATGGCCTGCGGGTCGCGCGCCGCGATCGCCTTCAGGCGCGCCGCGATGTCGTCGAGCGCGGTGTCCCAGCTCACCGGCTCGAAGCGGCCGCTGCCCTTCGGGCCGATGCGCCTCAACGGCTGCAGCACGCGCTCCGGGTGGTAGCTGCGCTCGGCGTAGCGGCTGACCTTGGTGCACAGCGCGCCGTGCGTGGTCGGGTGGTCGGGGTCGCCCTGCACGCGCACCGCGCGGCCGCCTTCGACGGTGACCAGCATCGCGCAGGTGTCGGGGCAGTCGTGCGGGCAGGCGGCGCGCACGGTGCGCGTGCCGCCGTCGCGGGTGTCTTGGGCGCTCATGCGCAAACTATTGCACAACCCTCCGGCCGGCGGCCCGCCGAGCCCGCCCTAGCATGCAGCGTTTGAAAGCAGCTCCGTGACGCCCTCCATGAACCGACGCCGTCTTCTGTCGCGCATCGCGGCCGGCAGCGCCGCCATCGCCCTGCCGGCCTGGGCGCAGTCGGACCGCCGCATCGTGCTAGGCCAGTCCTGCGCCCTCAGCGGCCCGGCCGCGCAGCTGGGTCTGCAGATGAACCGCGGCGCGCGCATCTACTTCGACCGTGTCAACGCGCAGGGCGGCATTGGGGGCCGGCGCGTCGAGATCCGGGCGCTGGACGACGGCTACGAGCCCGACCGCTGCAAGGCCAACACCGACGCGCTGATCAACAAGGACGACGTCTTCGCGCTCTTCGGCTACGTCGGCACGCCCACGTCGCTGGCGGCACTGCCGCTCGTCAACAGCGGCAAGGTGCCCTTCTTCGGCCCGTTCACAGGCGCCGAGGCGCTGCGCGATCCGTTCAGCCGCTACGTCTTCCACGTGCGCGCCTCCTACTTCGACGAGACGGCGCTCATCGTCCGCCAGCTGACGAACCTGGGCCTGAAGCGCATCGCCGTCTTCCGCCAGAACGACAGCTACGGCCAGGCCGGCCTGGACGGCGTGGTGCGCGCGCTGAAGGCGCAGCAGCTGGAGCCGGTGGCGGTGGGCCTGGTGGAGCGCAACTCGGTCGACGTGACGGCGGCGCTGCAGGCGCTGCTGCCCAAGCAGCCGCAGGCGATCGTGCAGATCGGCGCCTACAAGGGCTGCGCCGCCTTCGTGCGCGAGGCCAAGAAGGCCGGCTTCGGCGGCACCTTCTACAACGTCAGCTTCGTCGGCACGCAGGCGCTCGCCGACGAATTGGGCAAGGACGGCCTGGGCGTCGTCGTCAGCCAGGTGATGCCGTTCCCGTTCAACACGACGACGGCGATCTCGCGCGAGTACCTCGACGCCGTCAAGCAGGCCGGCGGCGACGCGACGCCGAACTATTCCAGCATGGAAGGCTACCTCGCCGCCAAGGTCTTCACCGAGGGCCTGCGCCGCGCTGGCGGCACGCCCACGCGCGACTCGCTCGTCAGCGCGCTCGAATCGCTGCAGCGCTACGACGCCGGCGGCTACATGGTGAACTTCAGCGCGCGCGACCACGCCGGCTCCAGCTTCGTCGAACTGTCCATGCTGACCGGCGACGGCAAGGTCCGTCGCTGAGCCCGCGCGTGCGATGCCGGCAGGCATCGCACGGCTGGCGAAGGGCAGCGGGCCTGCAAGCCCGCCGCGGCCTGCAAGGCTGAGCCGGCGCACGCCGGCCCGCCTGCGCGGGCCGGCGTGGCTGGCGAAGAGCGGCGGGCCTACCAGCCCGCCGCGCGGCCCGCAGGGCTGAGCCCGGCACCCTGAAACCTCGGGTGGGCAGGGTGCCCGCCCGGTGGCTAAGATCGGCGTTTCGCCCATTGCGGGAAGCGCCCATGCAGCTGATCGAATCCATCCTCGCCGACGCCGCCACCGTGGCCGCGATGCGGCGCGACATCCACGCCCACCCCGAACTCTGCTTCGAGGAAGAGCGCACCTCCGACCTCATCGCCAAGGCACTCACCGACTGGGGCATCCCGGTGCACCGCGGCCTCGGCAAGACCGGCGTCGTCGGCATCGTGAAGAACGGCAGCTCGGCGCGCGCCGTCGGCCTGCGCGCCGACATCGACGCGCTGCCGATGACCGAGCACAACCACTTCGCCCACCGCAGCCGCCACCCCGGGAAGATGCACGCCTGCGGCCACGACGGCCACACCGCGATGCTGCTGGCCGCCGCCAAGCACCTGGCGAAGCACCGCAACTTCGACGGCACCGTCTACCTCGTCTTCCAGCCGGCCGAAGAAGGCGGCGGCGGCGCGCGCGAGATGATGAAGGACGGCCTGTTCGAGAAGTTCCCGATGGAGGCCATCTTCGGCGCTCACAACTGGCCCGGCATGGCGGTCGGCCAGTTCGGCCTGAAGAGCGGACCGGTCTTCGCCAGCAGCAACGAATTCAAGATCACGATCCGCGGCAAGGGCGCACACGCCGCGCTGCCGCACAACGGCATCGACCCCGTGCTGGTGGCCGCGCAGATGGTGCAGGCCTTCCAGACCATCGTCACGCGCAACAAGAAGCCGATCGAGACGGCGGTGATCTCGGTGACGATGATCCACGCCGGCGAGGCCACCAACGTCATCCCCGACAGCTGCGAGCTGCAGGGCACGGTGCGCACCTTCACCACCGAGGTGCTCGATCTGGTGCAGCGCCGCATGCAGCAGATCGCCGAGGCCACCTGCGCCGCCTTCGACGCCGGCTGCGAGTTCGCCTTCCACCGCAACTACCCGCCGACCGTGAACCACGCGGCCGAGACCGAATTCGCGCGCACGCTGCTCGGCGAGGTGGTCGGCCCGCAGAACGTGCTCGAGTTCGAGCCGACGATGGGCGCCGAGGACTTCAGCTTCTTCCTGCAGGAGAAGCCCGGCTGCTACTTCCTGATCGGCAACGGCGACGGTGCCCACCGCGAGGGTGGCCACGGCCTCGGCCCCTGCATGCTGCACAACCCCAGCTACGACTTCAACGACGATCTGATCCCGCTCGGCGCCACCGCGTGGGTGCGGCTGGCCGAGAAGTGGCTGGCCACACCGCGCTGAAATCGCCGCCCCGATGCCCACGCCCGAACGCCTGGGCAAGTACCTGGTCCGCGGCCGGCTCGGCGCCGGCGCGATGGGGGTTGTCTACGAGGGCTTCGACCCGCTGATCGAGCGCAGCGTCGCGCTCAAGGTCATCCGCCAGGGCGACCTCGATCCCGCCCAGGCCACCGAACTGCGCGCCCGCCTGAAACGCGAGGCGCAGGCCGCCGGGCGGCTGTCGCACCCCGGCATCGTGGCCGTCTACGAGTACGGCGAGGGCGCGGCCGGCGAGGGCCCCTTCATCGCGATGGAGATGGTGCGCGGCCGCGAGCTGAAGGACCTGCTCGACGCCGGCCGCCGCTTCACGCCGGCCGAGGCGGCGCGCCTGATGCGCGGCGTGCTGGCGGCGCTGCAGCACGCGCACGCGCACGGCGTGGTGCACCGCGACATCAAGCCGAGCAACGTCTTCCTGACCGCCGACGGCACCGTGAAGGTCGCCGACTTCGGCGTCGCGCGCATCGAGAGTTCCGACCTCACGCAGACCGGCACCGTGATCGGCACGCCGAGCTACATGTCGCCCGAGCAGCTGATGGGGTTGCCGATCGACGGCCGCTCCGACCTGTTCTCGTGCGGCGTGCTGCTGTACCAGCTGCTCACCGGCGAGAAGCCGTTCACCGGCTCGATCACGACCGTGATGCACAAGGTGCTGCACGAGGAGCCGGCGCCGCCCTCGGCGCGCGACGGCCAGCTCGTACCGCTGTGGGACGGCGTGGTGCAGCGTGCGCTGGCGAAGAAGCCCGAGGACCGCTTCGCGAGTGCCGACGCGTTCTCGGAGGCGATCGCGCACGCGCTGGCCGGCATGCCGCGCGAGCTGGACACGACGGTGATCCTGCCGCCACCGCCACCGCCACCGAAACCGCCACCCGCACCGCAGCCGCCGCCGCCGCCGGCCCCGACCGCCCTCGCGGCGCCCGCCCCGGCCGGCCGCCCGTGGGCCGCGCTCGCGGCGGTCGCGGCGCTGGCCGCGGCCGCTGGCGGTGGTGCTTGGTGGTGGAGCAGCCGCGACCGCACCCCGCCCGTCCCCGCCGTGACGGCGGCCGCGCCGCGCCCGACGCCGGTGACCCCCGCACCCCCGCCGCCCGCGCCGGCGGTGGCCGAAACGCCCGCCCCGCCCCCCACGCCCACGCCGGCACCCGCGCCGACACCGACACCGACACCGACACCGCCACCGACACCGACGCCCGCGCCCACCCCCGCACCGAAGGCCGCCACGACCGCGGCGCCGGCCGCGCCGCCGAAGCCCTTGCCCGCCGCCACCACGCCCGCGCCGACCCCGGCCCCGACCTCGGCCCCGGTGGCCACACCGCCCGCCCCCGACCCGTGGCAGGTGCAGCGCGACCGCGTCGAAGCCGCCCGTGGCGCGCAGTCGCTCGGCGAATCGCTGCGCGTGCTGCTCGACGTGGGCAACGGCGAGGGCCGCCGCCTGCTCGCCGAGCTGGACCAACTCGTCGCCAGCCTGCCGCCGCACAGCGCGTTCGCGGTCGGCGTGCGCGACGGCCAGATGCGCTGGCGCTTCCAGTGGGCGCTGCCCGACACCGCCAGCGCCGCGCGCACCGCGCTGCAGCGCTGCAACGACGACGGCCGTGGCGCCTGCCGGGTCGTCCACCAGGACGGCCAGTTCCGCAAGGCCGACTTCCTGGACAGCGTGCGAGCGCTCGGCGCGAAGGACGTGCCGACGGTGCGCGCCGCCACGCTGCGCACGCTGTCGGCCAACCTCGCCACCTGGCGCGAGCGCGTCGCGGTGCCGACGCCGGCAGCGGGCGCCACGCCGAGCCCCCCAGCGCCGCCGGCCCCGCTGGCCGCCGCGCCCGCGCCGACACCCACGGCCCCGGCACGCGCCGCGGACAGCCCCGCCGTCGACTGGGCGAAGGCGCAGGCCGAACTGCGCGCGTCGCCCGGCCCGCGCTCGCTCGGCGCCGCGCTGACGACGCTGCTGGGCGCGCAGAGCGAAGCCGAGCTCGACGTCATCCGGCGCTACGAAGCGGCCTTCAAGCGCCTGCGCTGGAGCGCCGCGCTCGCCATGGGCGAGCGCAACGGCGTCATCGTCTACGGCTACGCGCACGGCGAGTCGCGCGAGTCGTATGCGCGCGAGCGCGCGCTCACCGTCTGCGGCGGCATCGCGAACACGCCGTGCCAGGTCGTGTTCGCCAACGGCGACGTCCGCAACGCCGAACTCGCCACGCTGGCGCAGCAGCTCAGCAGCCGGCCGCAGGCCGCGGTGCGCCGCGCCTTCATCGAGTCCGCCAACCGAACCCTGGCCCGGGGCCTCTGAATGACCGACACCACACGCTTCTTCGCCCAGACCTATGCCGAGGCGCGCACGCGCTTCCTGCAGCACGCCGCCGACGCCGGCCTCGACGTGCGCTCGCACGCGCACCCGCTGCTCGGCCGCGACCACGAACCGCTGGCGATGGACGTCGTGCGCGACGGCCCCGCCGACGCCCGCGCCGTGCTGCTGGTGTCGAGCGCCTGCCACGGCGTCGAGGGCTTCTGCGGGTCCGGCGTGCAGAACGCGATCCTCGCCAACGGCGCGCTGCGCGCCGAGGCGCGCCGCCGCGGCGTCGCGCTGCTGCTGGTGCATGCGCTGAACCCCTGGGGCTTCTCCTGGTGGCGCCGCACCACGCACGAGAACGTCGACCTCAACCGCAACTGGCACGACTTCCACGCGCCGCTGCCGCGCAACGAGGGCTACGACGCCATCGCGCACTGGGTGGTGCCGGCGACCTGGCCGCCGGAGCCCGAGAACGAGGCCGCACTCGCCGCCTATGCCGCCCGGCACGGCGCGCGTGCGCTGCAGGCCGCCATCTCGGCCGGCCAGCACGAACACCCGCAAGGCCTGTTCTACGGCGGCCAGGGGCCGACCTGGAGCCAGCAGACGCTGCGCCAGGTGCTGCAGGACCACGGCCGGCGCTGCGCGCGCCTGGGCTGGATCGACCTGCACACCGGGCTCGGCCCGTCGGGCCACGGCGAACGCATCTTCGCCTGCCGCGACGAGGCCGCCGCGCTGGCGCGCGCGCGCGCCTGGTGGGGCGGCAACGTGACCTCGGTCTACGACGGCTCGTCGACCTCGTCGAAGCTCTCCGGGATGATGTTCGAAGGCGCCTACCAGGAGTGCGCGCAGGCCGAGTACACCGGCATCGCGCTCGAATACGGCACGCTGCCCTTCGAGCAGGTGACGCTGGCGCTGCGCGCCGACCAGTGGCTGGAGAACCACCCCGAGGCCGGCGCCGCGCAGCGCGAAGGCATCAAGCGCCAGATGCGCGACGCCTTCTACACCGACACGCCAGCCTGGAAGGCGCAGATCGTCGAGCAGGGCCTGGAGGCCACGCAACAGGCCCTGGCAGGCCTCTCGGCGTGATGTCCTGATCCGTCCGCAGCCGGTCCGGCGGCGGGGCTGACCGGCGGGCGCGGCGCGGCGACGATGGCGGCTCCTCCACTCCACCGGACCGCGCCATGAACACCGCCCTGCTGCTGATCGACGTGCAACAGTCCTTCAAGCACCGCCCCTACTGGTCCGAGGCCGACGTGCCGGCCTTCCTGGCACGCTGCAACGCGCTCGTCGCCGGCGCCGCCGCGGCCGGCGTGCCGGTGGTGCAGGTCTTCCACACAGACGCCGGCCCGGCGAGCGAGCCGTTCTCGCCCGCCAGTGGCCTGATCCGTCCGCTCGACGGCCTGGCGCCGTACGATCCGGCGGTGACGATCCACAAGCACCGCCACAGCGCGCTCGCCGGCACCGAACTGTCGATCTGGCTGCGCGAGCGCGGCATCCGCCGGCTCATCGTCGCCGGCATCCGCACCGAGCAGTGCTGCGAGACGACCACCCGCCACGCCAGCGACGAAGGCTTCGAGGTCGACTACGTCACCGAAGCCACGCTCACCTTCGACATGCGCACGCCCGCCGGCACCGTGCTCACGGCGGCGCAGATCCAGGAGCGCACCGCCACCGTGCTGGCCGGCCGCTTCGCGACGCTGTGCACGGTCGAAGAGGCGCTGGCGCGCGCCGCGTGATCCCGGCATGAAGGACATCGCCTTCGTCGTGCTGCCGGGCACGCTGCTGCTCGACCTGGCCGGCCCGGCGGAGGCCTTCCGCCTCGCCAACCAGCGCCTCGTGCAGCGCGGCGCACCGCCCGCCTACCGGCTGCGCTACCTGGGGCCGCAGGCCGGCAGCGACACCTCGGTCGGCGTGGCGCTGGCCGGGCTGGAACCGCTGCCACCCACGCTGCCTGACGGGGCCACCGTCGTCCTGCTCGGCCAGCCCAGCGGCCTGGAGAGCCCGCTGCAGGCCAGGCTGACGAAGGCCTGGACCGACACCCGGCGCTGGCTTGCGCGCGTGCTCGCACCCGGCCTCGCGCGGCCCGGCGGCACGCTGCAGCTGGCCACCGTGTGCGCCGGCGCGCTGCTGGCGGCCGACGCCGGTCTGCTGGGCACGCACCGCTGCACCACGCACCACGAAAGCCTGGCCGACCTGCAGCGCCTGGCGCCGCAGGCCACCGTGCTGGCCAACCGCGTGTTCGTGATCGACGGGCCGGTCGCCAGCAGCGCCGGCATCACGGCCGGCATCGACCTCGCGCTGCACCTCGTCGCGCAGGACTGCGGCGAAGCGATCGCCGCCGCGGTCGCGCAGGTGATGGTGGTCTACCTGCGGCGCGGGCCGGACGACCCCGAGCTTTCGCCGCTGCTCGCCGGCCGCCACCACCTGCACCCGGCGGTGCACCGCGTGCAGGACGCGGTGTGCGCGCAGCCCGCCGCCGCCTGGCCGCTGGAGGCGCTGGCCGACGTGGCGCACGTGACGCCGCGCCACCTGGCGCGCCTGTTCCGCGAACACGTGGGCCGCACGCCGCGCGAGTACGTGCAGTCGGTGCGCGTGGCGCTGGCCGAGCGCGCACTCGAAAGCGGGCAGCCACTGAAGCAGGCGATCGCGGCCGCCGGCATCGGCGGCGACCGGCAGTGGCGGCGGCTGCGCCGCGCAAATGTCCTATTGACAGAACATTAGGACAGGGCTTAGGGTCCGGCCCCTGATGAGCCCGGCCCTGCCCCTGCCGAAGTACCACCAGATCTACCTCGTGCTGCGCGAGCAGCTCGCGGAGGGCCGCTTCGCCGCGGGCCTGCCCGGCGAGGTGGCACTGGCCGGGCAGTTCGGCGTGGCGCGCATCACGGTGCGCAAGGCGCTCGAACAGCTCGCCGCCGAAGGGCTGATCGAACGTGCCCGCGGCCGCGGCACGGTGCCGGTGGCACCGGCGCGGCCGGCGGCCGGCAGCGAGCGCATGCACCTCACCGGCCTGCTGGAGAACATCGTCTCGATGGGCCTGCGCACGAAGGTGCGCGTGCTCGCCTGCGAGGAAATGCCCGCCACCGATGCGGTGGCGCAGGCGCTGCAGATCGCGCCCGGCACGCCGGTGCAGAAGGCGCTGCGCGTGCGCTCCACGAAGGAAGGCCCGCTGTCGCTGATCACCACCCACGTGCCGGCGGCGCTGACGCAGGGCTTCGGCAAGCGCGAACTGGCGCAGAAGCCGATCCTGATCCTGCTCGAAGAGTCCGGCGTGCGCATCGGCCGCGCCGTGCAGACCATCAGCGCGCGCCTGGCCGACGCCACCGTGGCCAAGGAACTCGGCGTCAGCGTCGGCTCGGCGCTGCTGGCCGTGACGCGCCTCATCTTCGACGAGGACGACCGGCCCGTGCAGTGGCTGCACGGCCTGTACCGCCCCGACCGTTACCAGTACGAGATGCAGCTGTCCCGCGTGGGCGGCATCGACGCCAAGGTCTGGGTCAGCACCGAACTGACCGCGCAATTCCACTGAATCACCGACACGTCATCACCGACACGTCATCACCCCCAGGAGAAGCCCCATGAGCCAACGCCGCGCCTTCCTTCAGCAATCGGCCGCCGCCGCTTCGGCGCTCGCGTTTCCGCTCGTCGGCGGCGCGCAGCCGAAGGCCGTCAAGGTGGGCATCCTGCACCCGGTAACGGGCGCCATCGCGTACTCCGGCCAGCAGTGCCGCGAAGGCGCGCTGATGGCCATCGAGGACATCAACAAGACCGGCATCAAGAGCCTGGGCGGCGCCAAGATCGACGCGATGCTGGGCGACGCGCAGAGCACGCCGCAAGCCGGCAGCGCCGAGATCGAGAAGATGAACGAGGCCGGCTGCTCGGCCGTTGTCGGCGCCTTTGCGAGCGCGATCTGCCTGGCCACCACGCAGACCGCCGCCAAGTACGGCCTGCCGCACGTGGTGGACGTGGGCGTGGCCGACCAGATCGTCGAGCGCGGCCTGAAGAACACCTTCCGCTTCGGCCCCGGCTACCGCACCTGCGCGCAGGTGGCGGTGAGCAACCTGCACGTGCTGAACACCTCCGCCGGCAAGCCGGCGAAGAGCGTGATGATCATCCACGAGGAAAGCCTGTTCGGCACCGGCACCGCCAACCTGCTGGCGCGCGAGCTGCCCGGCTACGGCTACGAGGTGAAGGAAGTGGTGAAGCACGCGAACCCGACGCGCGACTTCAACAACATCGTGCTGCGCATGAAGGCCGTGAACCCGGACATCGTGATCCCGGCCAACTACTACAACGAGTACGCGCTGCTGGTGCGCACCATGCAGCAGCAGAAGGTGACGCCGAAGGCGATCTACTCGGTGCTCGGCGGCGCGGCGTCGAGCTACAAGTTCCTGAAGGAGTTCCCGGACGCGGCGAACGGCATCATCGACTGCAACCACTGGTTCAACCCGAAGGACAAGCGCGCGGCCGAACTGAAGAAGCGCGTCGAGGCCAAGGGCCTGTTCTTCAGCTACGAGGTCTTCATGACCTACACCGCGGTGCGCCTGCTGGCCGACGCGATCGACCGCGCGAAGAGCGCCGACCGCGAAGCCATCACCGCCGCGCTGGCGAGCAGCTCCTTCGCCGACCACTTCATGCCCTACGGCGCGACGAAGTTCGAGAACGGCCAGAACATGGGCGCGCAACCGCTGATGACGCAGGTGATCAAGGGCGACATCCGCGTGATCAT
>CAUJHQ010000076.1 GCA_963204815.1 Pseudomonadota bacterium
CGCCTTCGTCGACGCGCCCTTCGTGCCGGTGGCCGAGCCGCGCGACGCCCGCTTCCCGTTCAGCCTGAACACCGGCCGCCTGCGCGACCAGTGGCACGGCATGACACGCACCGGCACGCTGGGCCGGCTCTTCGGCCATGCGCCGGAGCCGTCGATCGACCTCCACCCGCAGGACCTGGCGCGGCTGCGCCTGGCCGAAGGCGAGCTCGTGCGCGTGCACTCGCGGCGCGGCAGCGCCGTGCTGCCGGCGCGTGCCGATGCCGGTGTGGCACCGGCGCAGGCCTTCGTCGCCATGCACTGGGGCGCGGCGCACCTGTCCGGACGCGACGACGAAGGCCTGGCGCTGGCCGGCGTCAACGCGCTCACCACGCCCGCGTTCTGCCCGGCGTCGAAACAGCCCGAACTGAAGCACAGCGCCGTGCGCCTGGAGCCTGCTGCGCTGCCGTGGCGGCTGCTCGGCGCCGCCTGGCTGCCGGCCGGCGCGGCGGCCGCCGTGTGCGCGCGCCTGCAGGCGCTGATGGGCGAGGTCAGATTCGCGTCGCTGGTGCCCTTCGGCCAGGCACGTGGCGGCCTGCTGCTGCGCGCCGCCGCCGCCACGCCGCCGCCGGCCGCCTGGGTCGCGCAGGTCGAAGCGGCGCTGGGCCTGCCGGCCGACGACGCCACGTTGCTGCGCTACGCCGACAGCGCGCGCGGCCGCCGCCGCACGCTGCGCCTGGCGCGCGCGGGCGGCGAGGCGCGGGTCGACGCCTTCGTCGTCGCCGGCGACACCGAGGCCGAAGCCTGGCTGCACGGCCTGCTGGCCGACGGCACGCCGGTGCAATCGCTGGTGCGCCAGTTGCTCGCGCCGGGCGGCCGCGCGCTCGCCGCGCCGCGCGCACGCCAGGTCTGCAATTGCTTCGACATGCGCGAGACCGACATCGTCGACGCTGCCGCGTCGTGCCCAGGCAGCGCCGACGAGCGCCTGGCTGCCGTGCAGCGGCAGCTGCGCTGCGGCACGCAATGCGGCTCCTGCCTGCCCGAGCTGAGGCGGCTCGTGAGCGGCGCGATCGCCGCCGCCTGAAGTGGAACCCCCACGCTCGCTCACGCTCGCTGCCCCCCGAGGGGGCGCTCAGTGCCTTCGGACGGCCGGGCGGCACTGAGATGGCCCAACGCGCGCCCGTGGCACGATAGGCGACGGGCCCGGAAATTGCGAAGCCCGCTCAGGAGACCACACCGATGGGCATCGCTTCCTACATCAAGGAGATCGGCCGTGGCGCCAACGGCGCACGCTCGCTCGGCGTCGAGCAGGCCGAAGACCTGATGGGCACCGTGCTCGACGGCGGCGCCAGCGACCTGGAGGTCGGCGCCTTCGCGCTCGCGATGCGCATGAAGGGCGAGTCGCTCGACGAGATCACCGGCTTCCTGCGCGCCGTGCAGGCGCGCTGCCTGGCGCTGCCGAGCGACAGGCCGGTGGTCGTCATCCCCAGCTACAACGGCGCGCGCCGCCTGCCCAACCTGACGCCGCTGCTGGCCATGTGGCTGGCCCAGGAAGGCGCCCGCGTGCTGGTGCACGGCCCGCTGCACGACCCGGCGCGCGTGACCAGCGCCGAGGTTTTCCACGACCTCGGCCTGCACCCCGCGCAGGGCGCTGCCGACGTTGCCAGCGCCTGGGCGCGCCACGAGCCCGCGTTCGTGCCGACCGAAGTGCTCTGCGCACCGTTGCAGCGGCTGCTCGACGTGCGCCGTGTCGTCGGCGTGCGCAACAGCGGCCACACGGTCGCGAAGATGCTGAACCCGATCGCCGGCGCACGCGCGCTGCGCCTGGTGAGCTTCACGCACCCCGAGTTCGGCGCGCTGATGACCGGCTGGGCGCAGGCCAGCGCGGCCGACGCGATGCTGCTGCGCGGCACCGAGGGCGAGGCCGTCGCCGACCCGCGCCGCCAGCCGCGCATCGACACCTGGGTCGGCGGCGTCGCGTGCCCCGAATGCTCGGTGGCGGCGCAGGACGGCGTCGTCAGCGAACTGCCGCTACTGCCGCGCGAGCACGATGCGTCGACCACGGCGCTGTACATCCAGTCGGTCCTCAGCGGCGAGAAGCCGGCGCCGGCGCCGGTGGCGCGCCAGGTGCAGCTGGTGCAGAGCGCGCTTGCCGCACTGGCGGCGCCGCGGCCGGCGGCGGAGAAGACGGCATGAAGCGCCGGCCCTGGTGTGCGCTCGTCGGTGCCGGCCCCGGCGACCCCGAACTGCTGACGCTGCAGGCGCTGCGGCTGCTGCGCCGGGCCACGCTGATCCTGGTCGACGACCTCGTCGGCGACGGCGTGCTGGCACTGGCGTTGCGCGGCCGGCGCAAGCCGCCGCGCGTGCTGCACGTCGGCAAGCGCGGCGGCTGCCGCAGCACGCCGCAGGCCTTCATCGAGCGCCTGATGGTCGCCGAGGCGCTGGCCGGCGAGCGCGTCGTGCGGCTGAAGGGCGGTGACCCCTTCGTCTTCGGCCGCGGCGGCGAAGAAGAGGCGGCGCTGCGCGCGCACGGCATCGAGGTCGAGGTGGCGAGCGGCATCACCGCCGGCCTGGCCGCCGCCCACGCGCTGGGCGTGCCCTGGACGCACCGCGACCATGCACACGGCGTCATGCTGGTGACCGGCCACGCCCGCGAAGGCGGCACCGGGCCCGACTGGCCGACGCTGGCCGCCGCCGCCGCCCAGGGCCTGACGCTGGTCATCTACATGGGCATCACCCGCCTGCCGGACCTGCAGCGCGGCCTGCTCGCCGCGCTGCCCGGCACGACGCCAGCCGCCGTCGTGCAGGGCGTGGGCACGGCAGGCGAACGCCAGGCGTTGACGACGCTCGCCGCTCTGGCCGCCGACGTCGCCGCGCAGGGCTTCGGCAGCCCGGCGATCCTGGTCATCGGCGACGTGCTGAGGGCTCGCGCCGCCGGGGCGCTGGCGCTTCCCCGGGCCGCCTGACCCGACCCTTGGCGACCCCCTTCATTTCCGGCTAGAATCGCGGTCTTTGCTGGCAAACCCGCGCCGCGATCCTTCGCAACTGGGCCGAATCCGGACCCAGGCCCGCCCAGGACACCGAGCGCACCGAACCTTTTCCGGGATCCCGATCTAGATGACCACCATCCGCGTCAAAGAAAACGAGCCGTTCGACGTCGCCCTGCGTCGCTTCAAGCGCACGATCGAGAAGATCGGCCTGCTCACCGAACTGCGCGCGCGCGAGTTCTACGAGAAGCCGACCTCGGAGCGCAAGCGCAAGAAGGCCGCGGCCGTCAAGCGCCATTTCAAGCGGGTGCGCAGCATGCAGCTGCCGAAGAAGCTGTACTGAGCTTCGCTTCGCGCTGACCTCCGAAAGCCCGCGCGGGACGCCGACGCGGGCTTTTGCATTTCCGAACTGGGAATCCGCATGAGCCTCAAGGACCGCATCACCGACGACATGAAGACCGCGATGAAGGCCAAGGAGGCCGATCGCCTGTCGACCATCCGCATGCTGCTGGCGGCCATCAAGCAGCGCGAGGTGGACGAGCGCATCGTGCTCGACGACGCCGCCGTCGTCGCCATCGTCGACAAGCTGATCAAGCAGCGCAAGGACTCGATTGCGGCGTTCTCGCAAGCCGGGCGCAGCGACCTCGTCGACAAGGAAACGGCCGAGGTCAAGGTGCTCGAGGCCTACCTGCCGCAGCGCCTGTCGGCCGACGAGATCGGCGCCGGCGTGCGCGCGCTCGTGGCCGAGCTCGGCGCCACCGGCCCCGGCGACATGGGCAAGGTGATGGCCGCCGCGAAGGCGCGCTTCGGCAGCCAGGCCGAGATGGCGCTGGTGTCGGCCGCGGTCAAGCAGGCTCTGGCAAAGTAACGGCCATGAGCAACCTGCCGATCCGCGCCGTCGCGCCCGATGTCTGCGTCGCCCCGCAACTCACGCCCGAGGCGATGGCCGAAGCCGCCGCCGCCGGCTTCAAGGCGGTGATCAACAACCGCCCCGACCACGAGCACGGCCCCGGCCAGCCGACCAGCGCCGAGATCGAGGCCGCCGCGCGCGCCGCCGGCCTGGAGTACCGCCACCTGCCGGTGGACGGCGGCTACCAGTCGCCCGAGGAGATCGCGGCCTTCGCGAAGCTGCTCGGCGAACTGCCGCGGCCGATCCTCGCGTTCTGCCGTTCGGGCGCACGCTCGACGCGGCTGTTCATGGCGGCCTCGTCGATCTGATCCCGCCCTGACCGCGCCGCCCCGGGATTGCCCGGGTCCGCGCGGCGCGCCGTTTCAGGCGCCATTCAGTCAGCTTCCCCTACAGTCGCGCCACAACGAAGCGCGGCCGCCCGGCTGCGCGCACCCACGAGGAGACGGCCGTGTCGGCACTCTTACGCCTGTCCAGATGGATCGACGCGCTCAACGAGCAGGTCGGTCGTTTCGTCGCCTGGCTGATCATGGCCGCGGTGCTCATCAGCGCCGTCAATGCCGTGGTCCGCAAGGCCTTCAACACCAGCTCGAACGCCTACCTCGAGATCCAGTGGTACCTGTTCGCCGCCGTGTTCCTGCTCGCCGCCGGCTACACGATGCTGCGCCAGGAGCACGTTCGCATCGACGTCATCATCGGCCGATTCTCCAAGCGCACGCAGATCGTCATCGAGGCGGTCTGCATCGTGCTGTTCCTGTTCCCCTTCGGCATCGCCGTCATCGAGCTCGTCTGGCCGCTCGTCGTGCAGGCCTACCGCTCCGGTGAGATGTCGTCCAACGCCGGCGGCCTGATCCGCTGGCCGGTGTACGCGCTGGTGCCGGTCGGCTTCGCGCTGCTGCTGCTGCAGGGCGCCTCGGAGTTCATCAAGCGCATCGCCTTCCTGCAGGGCCTGATCGACGACCCGACGAAGAAGGTCAAGGCCAAGTCCGACGAAGAGGAACTGGCCGAGTTCCTGCGCAAGCAAGCCGAAGGAGCCGCGAAGTGATCGAATTCCTGTCGGCCAACATGGCCCCGATCATGTTCATGGGGCTGATCGTCTTCCTGCTGCTGGGCTTCAGCGTCGCGTTCTCGCTCGCCGCCTGTGGCCTGTTCTTCGGCTTCATCGGCATCGAGATGGGGCTGCTGCCCGCCACGCTGATGCAGGCGCTGCCGCTGCGCATCTTCGGGATCATGCAGAACGACACCCTGCTGGCGATCCCGTTCTTCACGTTCATGGGCCTGATCCTCGAACGTTCCGGCATGGCCGAGGACCTGCTCGACACCATCGGCCAGCTCTTCGGCCCGATCCGCGGCGGCCTCGCCTACGCGGTGATCCTGGTCGGTGCCATGCTCGCGGCGACCACCGGCGTCGTCGCCGCGTCGGTCATCAGCATGGGCCTGATCTCGCTGCCGATCATGCTGCGCTACGGCTACGACCGGCGCGTGGCCAGCGGCGTGATCGCCGCGTCGGGCACGCTGGCGCAGATCATCCCGCCGTCGCTGGTGCTGATCATCATGGCCGACCAGCTCGGCCAGAGCGTCGGCGACCTGTACAAGGGCGCCTTCGTGCCCGGCTTCGTGCTGACCGGGCTGTACGTCGGCTACGTCCTGCTCGTCTCGCTGTTCAAGCCGGCCTGGACGCCCGCCCTGCCGGCCGAGGCGCGCACGATCCGCGAGGACAACGGCCAGTCCGGCCTGACCTCGCTGGGCCTGCTGTTCGTGGCCTCGGTGGCGCTGGCGGTGCTGTTCGCGAAGTCGCGCCCGGCGTCGACGCCAACCGACGAGCTGATCGTCGTCTCGATGTGCGTGGGCGTCGGCGTGGCCTTCACGCTGGCAGTCGCCAACCGCATCTTCAAGCTCGGCCTGCTGTCGCGCATGGCCGAGCGCGTCACGTTCGTGCTGATCCCGCCGCTGGCGCTGATCTTCCTGGTGCTCGGCACCATCTTCCTCGGCGTCGCCACGCCCACCGAGGGCGGCGCGATGGGCGCGGTCGGCGCGCTGGTGATGGCGCTCTCGCGCCGCCGCCTCGACATGAAGCTGCTGCGCCAGGCGATGGACTCGACGATGAAGCTGTCGTGCTTCGTCGTCTTCATCCTGCTCGGCTCGACCGTGTTCAGCCTGTCGTTCCAGGGCGTCGACGGCCCGAAGTGGGTCGAGCACCTGCTGGGCAACCTGCCCGGCGGCCAGCTCGGCTTCCTGATCGTCGTCAACATCCTGGTCTTCGTGCTGGCGTTCTTCCTCGACTTCTTCGAGCTGTCGTTCATCGTCGTGCCGCTGCTCGGGCCGGTGGCGATCAAGCTCGGCATCGACCCGGTGTGGTTCGGCGTGCTGCTGGCGGTGAACATGCAGACCTCCTTCATGCACCCGCCGTTCGGCTTCGCGCTGTTCTACCTGCGCAGCGTGGCACCGCACGAGGACTACAAGGACCGCATCACGAACCGCATCGTGCCGAAGGTGACGACGGGCCAGATCTACTGGGGCGCCGTGCCCTTCGTCATCATCCAGATGGTGATGGTCGGCCTGATCATCGCGTTCCCGGGCATCGTCAGCCGCGACACCGCGAAGGCCGAAGCCGGCAACCTCGACCAGCTGCAGCAGCAGATCGACAGCGAACGCAACAACGCCGACGCGAAGCCCGCGCCGACCTTCCCCGAGGCCGACAAAGCGCCCGAGGCCGAGGAAGACCCGATGGAGGCGATCCGCCGCGCGAACGAGCAGGACAAGCAGAAGAAGTAGGTGCACCGCCGCGGCGGTGCCATCGAGAGGGGCCCTGCGGGGCCCCTTCTTCTTGGCGGTCCGACCGTGTCGAGGTCGGGCGGGAACCCACGCGCCGGCATCGGGCCGAAACCGCCGGGAGGACACCAACCGGCCGCGCGGTGATCCCCAAACACCAAGGGGCCCCGGAGGGCCCCTTGATCGAGTTCACGCGCAGGCGCGTCAGAGCTTCTGCTGCTGCATGAAGTCGTCGAAGCCAGCTTCAGTGAAGCGGAACCACAGGTTCTGGTCGCGGCGGAAGGTGGCGTAGTCCTCGTAGATCTTCTTCCACGACGGGTTGCTGGCCGACAGTTCGCCGTAGTAGGCCATCGCCTCCTTGAAGGCGGCGTCCATCATCTCCTTCGGGAAGCGGAACAGCTTCGTGCCGCCGGCCACCAGCTTCTTCAGCGCCGCCGGGTTGCGGGCGTCGTAGCGCGCCTGCATGTCCACGTGTGCCAACGCGGTGGCCGCCTCGACGATGGCCTTGTACTCGGCCGAGAGGCCGTTGAACGCCTTGTCGTTGATGAAGAAGTCCAGCTGCGGGCCGCCTTCCCACCAGCCCGGGTAGGCATAGAAGCTGGCGACCTTGTTCAGGCCGAGCTTCTCGTCGTCGTACGGGCCCACCCACTCGGCGGCGTCGATGGTGCCCTTCTCCAGCGACTGGTAAATCTCGCCGGCCGGGATGTTCTGCGGCACGCCGCCGATGCGCTCGAGCACCTTGCCGCCGAAGCCGCCGATGCGGAACTTCAGGCCCTTCACGTCGGCCAGCGACTTGATCTCCTTGCGGAAGAAGCCGCCCATCTGCGCGCCAGTGTTGCCGCCGCAGAAGTTGATGATGTTGTACTTGGCGTAGAACTCGCGCATCAGCTTCAGGCCGTTGCCTTCGAACATCCAGGCCGTCATCTGGCGGCTGTTCAGGCCGAAGGGAATGGCGCAGCCGAGCGCGAAGGTCGGGTCCTTGCCGAAGAAGTAGTACGGCGCGGTGTGCGCCATCTCGACCGTGGCCGCCTGCACGCCGTCGACGACGCCGAACGCGGGCATCAGCTCGCCGGCCGCGTGCACGCTGATCTGGAACTTGCCGCCGGACATCTCGCCGACCTTCTTCGCGAACACCTCGGCGGCGCCGTAGATGGTGTCGAGCGACTTCGGGAAGCTCGAAGCGAGGCGCCAGCGGATGTTGGCCTGGGCGTGGACGATGGCGGGGGCCATGCCGGTTGCCAGCACGCCGGCGAGGCCGGCGCCGCTGACGAAGGAACGACGTTCCATGGTGATCTGTCTCCTGTGCATCGAGAGGCCCGAGCGGGGGCTTCAACCGTTGGCCGGACAACGGTCCGCCACGGCGCAGTGTGCGCAGCCGGACCTGAATATTGGCTGACTTTGGGGGTTTGTCCGGAGCCCCGGATCAGGCGCCGGCGAGCTTCAGGCGGTCGAGCAGGATCGAGCCGACCGACTTGTTGCCCTGGACATAGACATCCGCGCCGACGGCGACGATGCCCTTGAGCATGTCCTTCATGTTGCCGGCGATCGTGATCTCGTGCACCGGGTAGGCGATGCGGCCGCCCTCCACCCAGAAACCGGCGGCGCCGCGGGAGTAGTCGCCGGTGACGTAGTTGACGCCCTGGCCCATCAGTTCGGTGACGAAGAGGCCGCGGCCGAGCTTGCGCAGCATCGCGTCGAGGTCGTCGCCTGGTCGCGTCAGGCGGCTCGTGAGCGACAGGTTCTGCGAACCGCCGGCGTGGCCGGTGGTCTTCATGCCGAGCTTGCGCGCCGAGTAGCTGCTGAGGAAGTAGCCTTGCAGGACCCCGGCCTCGACGACGGTGCGCGCGCGCGTGCGCACGCCTTCGTCGTCGAACGGCGCGCTGCCCTTGCCCTTGGGCTGGTGCGGATCTTCGTGGACGTCCACGTGCGCCGGCAGCACCGGCTGGCCGAGGCTGTCGACCAGGAAGCTGGCCTTGCGGTAGAGCGCGCCGCCCGACGTCGCCTGCACCAGCGCGCCCAGCAGCCCGGCGGCAACGGTGCTCTCGAACAGCACCGGCACCACGGCCGTCGGCACGCGGCGCGACTTCAGGCGCGACAGCGCGCGCTCGGCGGCGTAGCGGCCCACCGCTTCCGGCGCGGCCAGCTCGGCGGCGTCGCGCATCGAGGTGTACCAGGCGTCGCGCTGCATGTCGCGGCCCTTGCCGGCGATCGGGCTCGCCGACACGTAGTGGCGCGACGCCGCGTAGCCGCCGCGGAAGCCGCGCGTGTTGCCGGCCCAGAAGTGCGACTGCTGCGCCGACACCGCGGCGCCTTCGGAGTTGGTGATGCGGCGGTCGACCGCGAACGACGCCGCCTCGGCGCGGCGCGCCAGCTCGGCGGCCTGCTCGGCGTCGACCGCCCAGGGGTGGAAGAGGTCGAGGTCGCGTGCCGCTTCGTCGGGCGTCGCGAGGTCGGCCGCGTCGGGCAGGCCAGCGGCGGGGTCTTCGGCGGTGAAGCGGGCGATGTCGTAGGCCGCCTGCACCGTGCGCGCGATCGCCGCGGCAGAGAAGTCCGAGGTGCTGGCGTTGCCGCGCCGCTGCCCGAGGTAGACGCTGACGCCGAGCGACTTGTCGCGGTTGCGCTCGACGTTCTCGAGCTCGCCCATGCGCACCGACACCGACAGGCCGACGCCTTCGGAGACTTCGGCGCCGGCATCGCTGGCACCGAGCCGGCGGGCCTGCGACAAGGTGTCCTCGAGGATCTGCTGGAACTGTTCGCGGCTGAACGCGAAGCCTTGCGCGGCACTCGGGCTGGACATCGTGGCGGTTGAAGCTCGAAAGCGGAGGGGTCGCGACTATGATACCGGCGCCCTTCCCCCACCTCACCCGCTTCTCTCCTCGCATGGCCAAGCGCGCCGCGCCGCACCGCGGCATCGATGTCCACTACGGCGAGTCCGGCAGCGACGACGGCGCCGCCGACGCGCGCCCGAGCAAGACCCGGCTCAAGCAGATCTCGCACGACCTGCAGTCGCTGGGCGTCGCCGTCGCCGCGCTCTCCGACGAACGTCTCGCGCGCATCGAGATGCCCGACGCGCTGCGCGAGGCGATCGAGGACTACCGCAGGACACGCTCGCACGAAGGCCGGCGGCGCCAGATGCAGTACGTGGGCAAGCTGATGCGCAGCGCCGACGAGGCACTGTTGCGCGAAGCAGTGGCCGAGGCGACGATCGGCTCGGCCCGCGAGACGCTGCGCCTGCACGAAGCCGAGCAGTGGCGCGACGCGCTGATCGCCGACGACGAGGCGTTCACGCGCTTCGCCGCCCTGTGCCCCGGCATCGACCTGCAGCAGCTGCGCGCGCTGGCCCGCCAGGCGCGCAAGGACGCGCCGCCGCCCGAGGCCGTGCCCGGCCAGGGCGCGCGCCACGGCCGCGCCTACCGCGACCTGTTCCGCAGCGTGCGCGACGCGCTGGCCGCGCGCGACGACCTGCCCGAACCCGACGCCCCGTGAAGGCCCGCGCTCTCGCGGCCGCGCTCGCCGCCCTGGGCGCCATCGCCGGGCCGGCGGCGGCGCTCACGCTCGAGGCCGAAGGCCGCACGCTGGTGGTGAGCGGCGAGGTCGGCAACGACCTGCCGGCCTTCGTGCAGGCACTCGACGAAACGAAGGCCGACACCGTGGTCTTCGTCAACTCGCCCGGCGGCGACCTCTGGACCGGCATCCGCATCGGCCGCCTGCTCGCCGACCGCGGGCTGACCACGGTGGCCGCCGGCCGCTGCCTGTCGGCCTGCGCCATCATGTTCCTGGGTGGGCGCGAGCGTCGCTTCGCCGACGCCTTCCGCGCCACGCCGGCCTACCTGGGCCTGCACGGCGCGCACAACCGCGACACGCGCCAGGTCGACCCGCAGCTGCAGCCGCAGGTGTACGCCTTCATCCGCCAGCAGACCGGCGCGCGCTTCGACGCCGACGTGATGAACCGCGCCCTCTACGACATGGACGATGCGCGCGCCATGCTCATCGTGCCCGACCCGTCGCGCGCCGACGCCACCGTCGTGCACTGCCGCAGCGGCGCGCTGCCGCGCGAGCGCTGCACGCCCATCCCCGGTGCCGACGCGCTGAGCCTGGGCCTCGTCACCGCGCGCGAGCCGCTCGCCGTGACGCTGCCGGCGCGCTTCGGCGAGGCGCGCCGCTGACCCCCACCTGCCCTTCGAGGACTTCCGCCATGCAACACGACCCCGTCAAGATCGGCATCGTCTCCATCAGCGACCGCGCGTCCAGCGGCGTCTACGAAGACAAGGGCCTGCCCGCGCTGCAGGCCTGGCTGGCGCGCGCGCTGAAGAACCCGATCACGTTCGAGCCGCGGCTGATTCCCGACGAGCAGGCGCGCATCAGCGCCACGCTGGTCGAGCTGTGCGACGCCGGCTGCGCGCTCGTGCTCACCACCGGCGGCACCGGCCCGGCGCCGCGCGACGTGACGCCCGAGGCCACGCTGGCGGTGGCCGACAAGGTGATGCCCGGCTTCGGCGAGCAGATGCGCCAGATCAGCCTGGCCTTCGTGCCGACGGCGATCCTGTCGCGCCAGGTGGCGGTGGTGCGCGGCCAGTCGCTCATCATCAACCTGCCGGGGCAGCCGAAATCGATTGCCGAGACGCTGGAAGGCCTGCCGAACGCGACGCCGCCGGTGCACGGCATCTTCGCCGCGGTGCCCTACTGCATCGATCTCATCGGCGGGCCCTACCTCGAGACCGACGCCGCGGTCTGCAAGGCGTTCCGGCCGAAGAGCGCCGTGCGCCCCGCCGCTACTTGACGAGGCGGTTCAGGCGCTCGGCGTCGAAGCCTTCGGTGAGCGCCGCGTCCTGCGGCACGCACTCGGGCATCGGCAGCTCGCGCGAGCGCGACGACAGCTTCTCGATCGCCTGCCAGAGCAGCGCGA
>CAUJHQ010000077.1 GCA_963204815.1 Pseudomonadota bacterium
GGGCAGCACGTAGACCTTGCCGATGTCGTAGGCGTCCTTGTGGGCGTAGAGCTCGATCTGCGCGATCGTCTGGTTCGCGAACGACGAGCTCATCACGTAGCTCGGGTGGCCCGTGCCGCAGCCCAGGTTCACGAGCCGGCCTTTTGCCAGCATGATGATGCGCTTGCCGTCCGGGAAGATCACGTGGTCGACCTGCGGCTTGATCTCTTCCCACTGCAGCTTCTCGATCGACGCGACGTCGATCTCGTTGTCGAAGTGGCCGATGTTGCAGACGATGGCGTTGTTCTTCATCGCGTCCATGTGGGCGCGCGTGATGACGCTCTTGTTGCCGGTGGCGGTGACGAAGATGTCGGCCTTGTCGGCGGCGTATTCCATCGTCACGACGCGGTAGCCTTCCATCGCCGCCTGCAGCGCGTTGATGGGGTCGATCTCGGTCACCCAGACCTGGGCCGACAGCGCGCGCAGCGCCTGCGCCGAGCCCTTGCCCACGTCGCCGTAGCCGGCGACGACGGCGATCTTGCCGGCGATCATCACGTCGGTGGCGCGCTTGATCGCGTCGACCAGGCTTTCGCGGCAGCCGTAGAGGTTGTCGAACTTGCTCTTCGTGACGCTGTCGTTCACGTTGATGGCACGGAACATCAGCGTGCCCTTGGCGCTCATCTCGTTCAGGCGGTGCACGCCGGTGGTGGTCTCTTCCGTCACGCCGATGATCTCGGCGCTCTTGCGGCTGTACCAGGTGGCGTCCTGCGCCAGCTTGGCCTTGATCGCGGCGAAGAGCTCGCGCTCTTCCTCGCTCGTCGGGTTGCCGACGACCGAGATGTCCTTCTCGGCGCGCTTGCCCAGGTGCATCAGCAGCGTGGCGTCGCCGCCGTCGTCGAGGATCATGTTCGGGCCTTCGCCGGCCGCGCCCTTGGCGCCGAACTCGAAGATGCGGTGGGTGTAGTCCCAGTAGTCCTTCAGGGTCTCGCCCTTGTAGGCGAACACCGGCGTGCCGCGCTCGACGAGCGCCGCGGCGGCATGGTCCTGCGTCGAGAAGATGTTGCACGACGCCCAGCGGACCTCGGCACCCAGCGCCTGCAGGGTCTCGACGAGCACCGCGGTCTGGATCGTCATGTGCAGGCTGCCGGTGATGCGCGCGCCCTTCAGCGGCTTGCTCTGCGCGTATTCACGGCGGATCGCCATCAGCGCGGGCATCTCGTGCTCGGCGATGTTGAGTTCCTTGCGGCCCCACTCGGCGAGCGAGAGGTCGGCAATGGCGTACTGGTCGTTGTGCAGGGGTTTCAGAACGGCGTTCATCTCGCGCGCTCCTTTCGGTGAAAAAAGAAGTGGGCGAGCGCCGTTGACACGACCACCGGCGGAGCCGGCAGCGCCTCGAGCCTGGCGGGGTCTCGCGTGCACCTGGGGTGGTGCCGCAAACCCGCGTCGCAACGCTCCTCGAGGCGGGGCGAATTGTAGCGTGGCCCCCGCATTCGCGCGGGGGCGCCAGGGGCATCGCTCAGCGGTCGCTGACCGGCGGCGTGAACTCCTCCACCTGGCCGGCGACGAGCGCCGCGCGCCCCACCACCAGCGGGTCGACCTTGCCGATCGCCAGCGGGTCCTTCTTGCGGTAGGGCAGGCGGTGCAGGATGTAGCGCATGGCGTTCAGGCGCGCGCGCTTCTTGCAATCGCTCTTGATCACCGTCCACGGCGAATCGGAGGTGTCGGTGTGCAGGAACATCGCTTCCTTGGCGTGCGTGTAGTCGTCCCACTTGTCGAGCGAGGCCATGTCGATGGGCGACAGCTTCCACTGCTTGAGCGGGTGCGCCTGGCGCTCCTTGAAGCGGCGGCGCTGTTCGGCGCGGCTCACCGAGAACCAGAACTTGATCAGGTGCACGCCGCTGCGCACCAGGTGGCGCTCGAACTCGGGCGTCTCGCGCATGAACTCGTCGTACTCGGCGTCGTTGCAGAAGCCCATCACGCGCTCGACGCCGGCGCGGTTGTACCAGCTGCGGTCGAACATGACGATCTCGCCTGCGGTGGGCAGGTGCGACACGTAGCGCTGGAAGTACCACTGGCCGCGCTCGACGTCGCTCGGCTTCTCGAGCGCCACGACGCGCGCACCGCGTGGGTTCAGGTGCTCCATGAAGCGCTTGATCGTGCCGCCCTTGCCGGCGGCGTCGCGGCCCTCGAAGAGGATGACGACGCGCTGGCCGCTGTCCTTCACCCAGGCCTGCAGCTTCAGCAGCTCGACCTGCAGGCGGTACTTCTGGCGCTCGTAGTTGCGCCGCGACATCAGGTTCTTGTACGGGTAGCCGCCCTCGCGCCAGCCGGGGGCGAGTTCGAGGTCGGGGTCGGCCGCCTCGGGGGCTTCCGGCGCCGGGCGGAAGAGCATGCGGCGCAGCGCCTTCACCTCGTCGGGGGCGGCGCCGTCGATCAGCGCCTGCAATTGGCGCAGCCACTCGCCGGGCGGGCCGGCATCGCCCTGGGCATGGCGCTCGATCACGTCGGCCAGCGCCATCGCGGTCACGGTCTGCGCGCGCTCGGTGGCACGCGCCACGCGGCTCGCTTCCACCGCCTGCGGCGAGCGCGTGGACACGGTGTCGCCCGAGGACACGCGGCGCGGCCGCGCCGCTGCCCGGCGCGGGGCCTCGGTGCGGCGGGGCGGGGGGCTTGCGGCAGAATCTTTGGCCATGGACATCCAGCGCTTCGTGACGAATCGATGACGTCATCATGAAAGCGAGCGCACCGGCCACGCTTGAGCCGCGTCAAGCGCGCCCGCCGTTGCCGCTGGCCGCGCTGCCGAACCGCCGGATCGTCGGCGTCATGACCGACATCGACGACACGCTCACGCGCGACGGCGCCATCGAGCCGGCCGCGCTGGCCGCGCTGCAGGCGCTGCACGCGGCCGGCGTGCCGGTGATCGCGATCACCGGCCGTCCGAAGGGATGGAGCGAGCCGTTCGCGCTGGCCTGGCCGGTGCAGGCCATCGTCGCCGAGAACGGCGCCGTTGCGCTGATCCCCGAAGGCAGCGCGCTGACGACCGAATACGCGCAGGACGCCGCCACCCGCACCGCCAACGCGCGCCGCCTGCAGGCCGCCGCCGCGCGCGTGCTCGCCGAAGTGCCCGGCGCTACGCTGGCGCAGGACAGCGCCGGCCGCGAGTGCGACATCGCGATCGACCACAGCGAGTTCGCGCACCTGGACGACGCCGCCATCGCCCGGGTGGTGGCGGTGATGCGCGCCGAGGGGCTGAACGCCACCGTCAGCTCGATCCACGTCAACGGCTGGATCGGCGAGCACACCAAGCTCACCGCGGCGCACTGGATGGTGCGGCGCCTCTTCGGGCGCGCGCTGGCCGACGAGATCGACCGCTGGGTGTACGTCGGCGATTCCACCAACGACCAGGCCATGTTCGCCGCCTTCCCGCTCAGCGTGGGCGTGGCGAACCTGCGGCGCTTCGCCGACCGGCTGGACGTGTGGCCGGCCTACCTGGCCGACGGCGAGCGCGGCGCCGGCTTCGCCGAGGTGGCGCGGGCCGTGCTGGGCGGCCGATAACGCAGCCCTAACGCCATGCCCGCTACAACCCGCGCCATGGCCCACGCCCGCCTGCTGCTCGCCACCACGCCCGGCCTCCTGCTCGACGGCGCGGTGGCGCCGCTGCCGCTGGGTGAGCGCGACGGCGCGCTGCTCGCCTGGCTGGCGCTCGAAGGGCCGACCGCGCGCACCCGCATCGCCGCGCTGCTGTGGCCCGGCAGCCCGCCGGAGGACGCGCGAAATTCGCTGCGCCAGCGCCTGTTCAAGCTGCGCCGCCTGGTCGGCACGGACATCGTCAGCGGCCAGACCACGCTGGCGCTGGCCGAAGGTGTCGGCCACGACCTCGACGATGCCGACACCGTGCTCGCCGACCTGGGCGACGCGATCGGCGGCGAGTTCGCGGCCTGGCTGGAGCAGCAGCGCGCGCGCCGCCTCGCGCGCACGCGCCAGACGCTGACCGAACTGGCCGACCTGGCCGAGGACGTGCGCGACTGGGGCGACGCGCTGTCGCACGCACAGGAACTGCTGGCGCTGGAGCCGCTGTCCGAGGCGGCGCACCGGCGTGTCATCCGCCTGCACTACCTGGCCGGCGACCGCGCCGCCGCGTTGCTCGCCTTCGACCGCTGCGAGCGCGTGCTGAAGGACGAGGTCGGCGCCCGCCCCGATGCCGAGACGCTGGCGCTGCTGCAGACGGTGGAAGCCGCCGCCCCGCCGGCCGCAGGCCGTGCGCTGGCGCGCGTGGCGCCCGGCGTGCTGCGCCCGCCGCGCATGGTGGGCCGTGCGCGCGAGCTGGCCGCACTGACGGCGGCGGTGCAGGGCGGCCTGCACGTGGCCGTGCTCGGCGAGGCGGGCATGGGCAAGTCGCGCCTGCTGGCCGAATACGCCGAAGCGCAGGGCGGGCGGCTGGCCGTCGCCGCGCGGCCGGGCGACACCGACCAGCCCTACGCCGTGTTCGCGCGCCTCGTGCGCGCGCTGCTGGCCGCCGGCCGGCCGGTCGACGCCACGCTGCGGCCCGAGCTGGCGCGCTTCGTGCCCGAGCTCGGCGAGCCCTCGCGCAACCGGCTCGAGGCGGCGGCGTTCGAGCGCGTCGCCGAACAGCTGCTCGCCGCATTGCCGCCGGGCGAGGCGATCGCGGTCGACGACCTGCACTTCGCCGACGCCGCCAGCGTGGAACTGTTCGCGCGCCTGTGCACCGCGCCGGCGGTGCCGCCGCTGCTCTTCGGCGCCCGCCCGGCCGACGGTGCCGAGGCGCTGGCGACGCTGGAGCGCGCGCTCGGCGAGACCCATCGTTTCGAGCGCGTCACGCTGATGCCGCTGGGCGTGGCCGAACTCGTCGAACTGGTCGACTCGCTGGCGGTGGAAGGGCTGTCCGGCGCGGTGCTCGCCGAGCCGCTGCGCCGCCACACCGGCGGCAACCCGCAGTTCGTGCTGGAGACGCTGCGCACGCTGCAGCTGGAAGGCCAGGCGCTCGCCTTCCAGCAGGGCGCGCTGCCGGTGCCGGCGGGCGTGGGCGCGCTCATCGAACGGCGCCTGAAGCGGCTGTCGGCGCCTGCGCTGAAGCTCGCGCGCGTGGCCGCCATCGCGGCCGGCGACTTCAGCGCGCCGCTCGCCGCCGCGGTGCTGGGCGGCGACGTGCTCGACCTTGCCGACCCGTGGGCCGAACTCGAGGCGGCGCAGGTGCTGGTCGACAAGGCGTTCGCGCACGACCTCGTCTACGAGGCGGTGCGCGCCGGTGTGCCGAAGGCGATCGCCAGGCCGCTGCACGCCGGCGTCGCCGCCGCACTGGAGGCGCAGCGCGGCGCGGCGGCGTCGATCGCGCAGCACTGGCTGGCCGCCGGCGAACTCGAGCGCGCGGCGCCGGCGCTCGAACAGGCGGCCCAGCACGCCGTCGCCGCGTCGCGCATGCGCGAAGCCGCCGACCTCTACGCCACGCTGGCCGGCGTGCACGACCGCCGCGGCGACGCCAAGGCCCGCAACCACGTCGGCCGCCTGGCCTTCCAGTGCCGCGCCATGGTCGACGAGGACGGCGACTGGATCGACGCCACGCTCGACGGCCTGGAAGCACAGGCGGTCGATGCCGCCGACCTCGCCGGTGTCTTCGAGCAGCGTGCACGCGTGGCTGCCACGCGCTGGGACGTCGAAGGCGGCGAGCAGGTCGCGCGCCGTGCCGTCGAACTGGCGCAGCAGGCACGGGAACCGGCGCTCGAGAGCGACTCGCGCGTGGCGCTGGCGCAGATCCTGCTGAAGAAGCGCCGCCCCGACGAGGCCGCTGCCGTGCTCGCCGGCGCGCAGGAGTGGATCGAGCACGGCGCGCCGCTCGAGCAGCGTTTCCTGTACGAGCAGTGCATGGCCTGGCTGGCGCTCGAGCAGGAGCACTTCGCGCAGGCGCAACGGCAGTGGCAGCGCTGCGCCGAGATCGCCGTCGAGCAGGGCTCGATGTCGAACCTGTCGATCGCGCTCGGCTACCAGATGCTGTGCCAGGGCTACCTCGGCCGCTTCGGCAAGGCCGCGGAGATGGGCGAACGCGAGCGGGCGCTGATGCTCGAGTACCGCCTGCTCGGCGAGCCGTTCCAACTCGTCGACCTGAACCTCGCGCACGTCTACATCTGCGCCGGCCGCCATGCCGATGCGCTCACCGCCATCGAGCGCGCCGAGGCCGTTCCCGGCGTGCACCAGGCTTCGCTGCAGCAGCGCCGCGCCGCCGTCTACCTGGCGCTCGGCCAGCCGGGGCGGGCGCGCCCGTATGCGCAGCGCGCGCTCGACGAGGCCCAGCACGAATCGCAGCGGCATGGCCCGCTGCTCGCGCTGCTGCGCGTGCAGCACGCGCTCGAGCCGGTGCCGGGCATGACGCCCGCGCAGCGCGCGCTGCTCGACGAGGCCGACGGCGTGGCCGCGCTGTCGCCCAAGCGGCTGGCGCGCGTGCGCAACCGCCTCGTGCAGGCCGAGTGCAGCAGCGGCGAAGAGCGACTGGCCGCCGCCGAGGCCGCGCTTGCGCTGCTTGCCGGCGGCGAGATGCACGCGCTGCAGATCGCGGCGCACGCGCGGCGCGGGCAGGCGCTGCTGGAATGCGGCCAGGTCGACACCGCGCAGGAAGCGGTGCGCAAGCAGCTCGCGCTGTCCGAGGTCTACGGGCCGGAGATGATGTCGCCGGGCGAGGCTGGCCTCATTGCCGCGCGCGTGCTCGCGGCGGCTGGCGACCCGCGGGCGCCGCGCGTGCTGCACGCCGCGTCGGACTGGCTGCACACGGCGCTGGCACACCAGGTGCCGGCCGAGTTCCGCGACAGCTTCCTGCACCGCGTGCCGGCGCACCGCGAACTGCAGGCGCTGGCGGCCGCGCAGGCGCTGGAAGCACCGAGCGCGCCGCGCCGCCTGCGCTGAACCGCGCCGCTCAGCGCGGTGCGAGGAAGGCTTCGATGCGCGCGAGCTCCTCGTCCAGCGCGCGCCGGAAGGCGGCACCGGGCGGGCGCCGGCCGGCGACATAGCCGAGCTCGGCCTGCAGGCGCCCGGCCTGCAGCGCCAGGTTGCCCCAGCCGACCACGCGGTCCTGCCACAGCAGCGGCAGCGCGTAGTAGCCGCGCACGCGCTTCGGCGCCGGCGTGTAGGCCTCGAAGCGGTAGGCCCAGCCCCAGAAGGCCTCGAAGCGGCGGCGATCCCAGACCACGGGGTCGAAGGGCGCGAGCAGGCGCACGGTGTCGGCCACCGCGTGGCGACGCGAGGCCGGGTTCTCGCCCGCTGGCCAGTACCAGCGCTGGCCCTCGACCAGCGCCTGCGGCAGCCGTGCCTTCGCGCGCGCGAGCGCGGCGCGCCGCCGCTCGGCCCATTGCGGCACGCCGGCGCGCAGGTGCATCACCAGCTCGGAGAGCGAGCGCTCGGGCAGCGGCGCGTACTTGCCGACGACGACGTCGACCAGCGCGTCGAAGGCCGCATCGGCATCGGCCGTGCCCGCGCTCGCGCTCGCGTCGCGCGCGGCGTAGAGGCGGATGCCGCCTTCGCGCCGCGCCACCCGCAGCAGGCCGCGGTAGTGCATGCCGTCGAGCAGCTGCGTGCTGGCATTGCTGGTGCCGCCGAACCAGTTGGTCACCTTGCCGTGCGCGAACGCGGCGTCGACCTCGCGCGGGTGGACGACGCCGCGCTCGCGCACGAAGTCCAGCACCGCGTGCGCCTGCGCCCAGCGCGCCTTCGTCCAGGCCGTGCGTGCGGTGCGCGGGTGCATCAGCGCGTGCACCGCGCGCGGCAGGAAGCCGTAGTTGACGAAGAAGTCCTCCTCGACGCCGAACCTCGCGTAGCGCGCTTCGAGGTCGCCGGCGCGGTAGTCGCGCACGCGGTGGCGCAGCGTCAGGTCCTGTGCGCGCGCCGGCGCGCGGATCGGGTCGGCCTGCACGAAACCGAGTCGGGCGATCGCCTTCGGCAGCGTCGTCGGCGCGAACAGGCTGCGGGCGATCGCGTGGCGGCGCAGGTCTTCGAGGGTGGGGGCGGGCATGCGCGCGATGATGGCGTGGTCAGCGCGGCAGCCGGCGCGGGCGCCGCGGCAGCGGGTGCGAGGCGGCGTCGTGCACCCAGGCGGCGCGCGGCGCCGTGGCCGGCATGCCCATCGCGACGACGACGCCGGCGGCGCTGCCGGCGTGCTGCGCGGCCTCGACCAACGGTGCGCAGCGGAAGCCGTTGCAGACGTCGGCGCGCATCGTGCGCGGCAGCACGCAGCCCTCGCGTCCCTGGTAGACGCAGCCCCCCTTCACGTGCGTCTTCGGGATGTGCCCGGCGTAGTCGCGTGCGGCCGCCGCCGCGTCGCCGCCGTGGGCGTCGTCGGCATGGCGCTGCAGCAGCGCGCGGTCGACGAAGCCGTGGCGGAACGCGCCCAGCGCGCAGCAGCGTCCGCGACAGAACGCGCACACGCGGCCGGCGATGGCCGGCTCCGGCGCGCTGTCTGCCGCGGGGGCGCCCAGCTCAGCCGGCGCGGCGGCGAGCGCATCAAGCCATGCGACCTGCTCGCGCCGGGCGGCGGCGGGCAACGGCACGAGGCGCGCTTCGTAGGCCTGCAGCCAGAGCACGGGCGCCGCGGCGATCGCCGGCGCGTCGAGGTCGCGCGCCAGCGTGCGCTGCCGCCGCGCGAGGTCGGCGGTGCGCGCCGCCTCGCGCCGCTGGGCGGTGGCGCGGCGCCGGCAGTCGAGCCGGTGGCAGACATCGCCCTGCATGCGTTCGAGTGCGCTCAGCGCCCCGCCGCACAGGCGGCAGGGGCGGGCAGCCAAGCGCAGCGGCGCCTTCATGCGGCGCGCGCCGGGCCCTTCAGCTCGATCAGGTTGCCGTCGGGGTCGCGCAGGTAGAGCGACGGGCCTTCGCACTCGGCGCCGAAGTTGCGCGCCGCGCGGCCTTCGATGGCGACGCCGGCGGCGGCCAGGTGGGCCGCGATCGCGGCGTCGTCGAAGGGCTCGACGCGCAGCGCGACGTGGTCGACGTTGCGGCCCTCGCGGCCGGGTGCCGCACCGCCGGCGCGGCCGAGCGTGCCGTCGATCGACACCAGATCGATCATCGAGGTGCCGGCGCGCAGGTGCACGAGACCGAGGTCGTCGCGCCGCCGCTCGACCGCGCAGCCGAGCACGCGGCCGTAGAACGCGACCGCGGCGTCCAGGTTGCGCACGCGCAGCACCACGTGGTCGAGGCGGGCGACGGCGAAGGGCGGGGCCATGGTGCCGCGTATCGTGCCGGCGCCGGCCGCGAAGGGAATCCCACGATCGCCGGCGCCGTGTGGTGGCACCCGTGGCGCCCAAAGACAACGGGGCCGCGCGAAGCGGCCCCGATGGGGGTGGAGCAGCAGAGGCCGCGGGTCCGCGGCCCTGCTGGGGCTTACAGCCCGGCGGCGGCGCGCAGCGCCTGGGCCTTGTCGGTGCGCTCCCAGGCGAATTCCGGTTCTTCGCGGCCGAAGTGGCCGTAGGCGGCGGTCTTCTCGTAGATCGGGCGCAGCAGGTCGAGCATCTGGATGATGCCCTTCGGGCGCAGGTCGAAGTGCTCGTTGACCAGCGCGGCGATCTTCTCGTCGCTGATCTTGCCGGTGCCTTCGGTGTAGACGGTCACGTTCATCGGCTTGGCGACGCCGATGGCGTAGGCCACCTGGATCTGGCACTGCTTGGCGATGCCGGCGGCGACGATGTTCTTCGCCACGTAGCGCGCCGCGTACGCGGCCGAGCGGTCGACCTTGCTCGGGTCCTTGCCCGAGAACGCGCCGCCGCCGTGCGGGCAGGCGCCGCCGTAGGTGTCGACGATGATCTTGCGGCCGGTGAGGCCGCAGTCACCCTGCGGGCCGCCGACGACGAAGCGGCCGGTCGGGTTGATCAGGTACTTGGTGTCCTTCGTGAGCCAGTCCTTCGGCAGCACCGGCTTGATGATCTCCTCGCGCACCGCCTCGTAGAAGGCGTCCGTCATCTTGTGGCCCAGGCTGTACTCGGGCGCGTGCTGGGACGACAGCACCACGGTGTCGATGCTGTGCGGCTTGCCGTCCACGTAGCGCATCGTGACCTGGCTCTTCGCGTCGGGGCGCAGGAAAGGCAGCTTGCCGTTCTTGCGCAGCTCGGCCTGGCGCTCGACGAGCCGGTGCGCGTAGTAGATCGGCGCCGGCATCAGCTCGGGCGTCTCGTCGCAGGCGTAGCCGAACATCAGGCCTTGGTCGCCGGCGCCGGTGTTCAGGTGGTCGTCGCTCGCGTGGTCGACGCCCTGCGCGATGTCGTTGCTCTGCTTGTCGTAGGCGACGAGCACCGCGCAGCCCTTGTAGTCGATGCCGTACTCGGTGTTGTCGTAGCCGATGCGCTTGATGGTGTCGCGCGCGACCTGGATGTAGTCGACGTGCGCGTTGGTGGTGATCTCGCCTGCCAGCACCACGAGGCCGGTGTTGCACAGCGTCTCGGCGGCCACGCGGCTGCGCGGGTCCTGCTTGAAGATCGCGTCGAGGATGGCGTCGGAGATCTGGTCGGCCACCTTGTCGGGGTGACCTTCAGAGACCGATTCGCTGGTGAAGAGGAAGTCGTTCGCCACTTTGAGAAAGCTCCGGTTG
>CAUJHQ010000078.1 GCA_963204815.1 Pseudomonadota bacterium
GAGCTCGAGCCGCAGGCCGTGAAGGTGGCCGTCGCCGGCCGCATGATGTTGAAGCGCGTGATGGGCAAGGCCTGCTTCGCGACGCTGCAGGACGCCGCCGGCCGCATCCAGCTCTACATCACCCAGGACAACGTGGGCGCCGAGGTGCTGGCCGCCTTCAAGCACTGGGACCTCGGCGACATCCTCGGCTGCGAGGGCACGCTGTTCCGCACCAAGACCGGCGAGCTGTCGGTGAAGGCCACCTCGGTGCGCCTGCTGACGAAGGCGCTGCGCCCGCTGCCGGACAAGTTCCACGGCATGAGCGACCAGGAGCAGAAGTACCGCCAGCGCTACGTCGACCTCATCACCGACGACGCCGCCCGTTCGCGCTTCGTGGCGCGCAGCAAGGCGGTGAGCTCGATCCGCCAGTTCATGGTCGAGCACGGCTTCCTCGAGGTCGAGACGCCGATGCTGCACCCCATTCCGGGCGGCGCCAACGCGAAGCCTTTCGTCACCCACCACAACGCGCTCGACCAGGAGATGTTCCTGCGCATCGCGCCCGAGCTCTACCTGAAGCGGCTGCTGGTCGGCGGCTTCGAGCGCGTGTTCGAGATCAACCGGAACTTCCGCAACGAGGGGATCAGCGTCCGCCACAACCCCGAGTTCACGATGATGGAGTTCTACGCGGCCTACTGGACGCACCACGACCTGATGGACTTCACCGAGCAGGTGCTGCGTCACGCCGCGCGTGCCGCCACCGGCACCGCCGCGATCAGCTACGCCGGCAAGCCGGTCGACCTGGACAAGCCCTTCGCGCGCCTGTCGGTGCGCGACTCGCTGGTGGCGCACGCCGGCCTCACCGCGACCGAGGCCGACGATGCGGCGGCGTTGCACGCGAAGCTGAAGGCGATGGGCGAGGAGCCGCCCGCACACTGGAAGCTGCCCGAACTGCAGTTCGGCATGTTCGAGGCGGTGGTCGAAGAGAAGCTCTGGCAGCCCACCTTCATCATCGACTACCCGGTCGAGGTGTCGCCGCTGGCGCGCGCCTCCGACGCGAACCCGGCGATCACCGAGCGCTTCGAGCTCTTCATCACCGGGCGCGAGTACGCCAACGGCTTCTCCGAGCTGAACGACGCCGAGGACCAGGCGGCGCGCTTCCAGGCGCAGGCGGCCAACAAGGACGCCGGCGACGAGGAGGCGATGTACTACGACGCCGACTTCATCCGCGCGCTGGAGTACGGCATGCCGCCGGCCGGCGGCTGCGGCATCGGCATCGACCGCCTGATCATGCTGCTCACCGACAGCCCGAGCATCCGCGACGTCATCCTCTTCCCCGCGCTGCGGCGCGAAGCCTGAAGCGCACGATGGCGAGCGCCCGACTCGACGACCTGGCCAAGATCGAGGCCGCCGTCTGGCGCGAGCTCGGCGCCGCCGCCAACGGCCGCGACCACGCCTGGCGCCAGGCGGTGCTGGCCACCATCGAAGGCGAGCGCGCCGACGCCCGCACCGTGGTGCTGCGCGAAGCGAACACCGACGCGCGCACGCTCACCTTCTTCACCGACGAGCGCAGCCCGAAGGTGCGGCAGATCGGCGCCCACCCGCGCGGCACGATGGTGATGTGGTCAGACCCGCTGGGCTGGCAGTTGCGTCTGGCGGTGCGGCTGGAACTGGAGACCGCGGGGCTCGCGGTCTCGTCGCGCTGGGCGCGGCTGAAGATGACACCGGGCGCGCACGACTACCTGTCGCCGCTGCCGCCCGGCAGCACGCTCGAGCGGCCGCGGCCGGAGCGCGGCACGCGCGAGTACTTCGCCGTCATCACCGCCACCGTCGAGGCGGTGGACTGGCTCGAACTGCACGCCGAGGGGCATCGGCGTGCCGTGTTCGACGGCGGCGGCCGGCGCTGGGTGGCGCCGTAGGCCGCCGGGCCGCTTACTGGGCGGCGCTGGCGAGCACGCGCGCGGCGGCGCGGCGCTGCGGCAGCTGGCGCGACAGCACGAACGAGCCGCTGTCCTCGCCGTAGAAGGCGACATCGTGCGCGTAGCTGCGCTCGGCCTTCACTTCGTCGCGGGTGCGGATCGACTTCGCGACCGTCAGCGGGTTGTAGGTGGTCGACCAGACCTTGATCGAACCATCGGCGCGCGCCTGGAACAGTTCGGCCTGGACCTGCGCGCGCGTCTTCAGCGACAGCGCGGCAGCGGTGTTGTCGGGGGTGATGTCGTCCGCGAACGCGGCGCCGGCCGCCAGCAGGGAGGCGACGACGATGACGGGGTAGGTGAGGAGGTTCAGCTTGCTCATGACAGTTTCCTTGTCGCATCCGAGGGGTTGAAAGGACCCGGGGTCGGTGGATGCGTGACCGGCTTCGTCCATGGGCTGAACTTTAGGTAGTTACCCGAGGAAGAAAAACGGTCGGGTCGCGAACAGACCGTTGACGGTTTCGTCAACGATCCGCGCGAAAGGAGACTGTCTGGTGACGGTTCAGCGACCGGTCCAAGCCGGCTTGCGCTTCTCCAGGAAGGCCGCCATGCCCTCCTTCTGGTCTTCGGTCGCGAACAGCGAGTGGAAGATGCGCCGCTCGTGCTGCACGCCGTCCGCCAGCCCGCCCTCGAAAGCCTTGTTGACGCAGGACTTGGCCAGCAGCACGCTGGCCGGGCTCAGCGCGTTAATGGCGTCGGCAGCGGCCAGCACCTCGTCCATCAACTTGTCGGCCGGCACCACGCGGCTGACGAGGCCGGCGCGCTCGGCCTCGGCGGCGTCCATCATGCGGGCGGTCAGCACCATGTCCATCGCCTTGCTCTTGCCCACCGCGCGCGGCAGGCGCTGCGTGCCGCCGGCGCCCGGGATGATGCCGATCTTGATCTCGGGCTGGCCGAACTTCGCGGTGTCGGCGGCGATGATGAAGTCGCACATCATCGCCAGCTCGCAGCCGCCGCCGAGCGCGAAGCCGGAGACCGCCGCGATCACCGGCTTGCGGATCGTGAGGATCGTTTCCCAGTTGCGGCCGATGAAGTTCTCGGCGATCGCCTCGGCGTAGGTCTTCTTCGCCATCGCCGAGATGTCGGCGCCGGCCGCGAAGGCCTTCTCGCTGCCGGTGACGACGATGCAGCCGATGCCGTCGTCCGCGTCGAAGCCCTGCAGCGCGGCACCGAGCTGGTCCATCAGCGCATCGTTCAGCGCATTCAACTGCTTCGGCCGGTGCAGGGTGATGACGCCGGTACGGCGCGCGCCTTCGCCGATTGTCTGCGTCAACACAAGGGGTTCGGTCACATCTGGCTCCTTCGCAAGGTTCTTTGATCGTTGTTTTGGGCGGTCCGCGGCACAAGTTGACGTCGGCGCGCCACACGCCCGGGTTACGCTGCGGGCCTTACGCCATGGTGACTGTCTACCGGAAAACCGCGAAGGGTGCGACCGAAGTCGAGACCCGTGCCCACAAGCTGCCGCCGCGGCTGCGCAGCGCCTTGATTCTCGTCGACGGCAAGCGCAGCGACACCGACCTGCGCGCGCTCATCGGCCCCGCGGGCGACGAGTCGCTGCAGATCCTGGCCGAGGGTGGCTTCATCGACGTGTTCTCGGTGGCCGACGTCAAGCGCGCCGTGCAAGCCCCGGCTGCCGCGGCCTCGAACGCGGGCCCCAGCACCTCGCCACCGTCGACCACCACGTCGTCGGACGTGACGCTGCGCCGCCGCGAGGCGGTACGCGCCGTCAACGAACTGCTCGGGCCGATGGGCGAGTCGCTGTCCATCCGCCTCGAACGCGCGAAGACGATCGACGAACTGCGCACGCTGCTCGAACAGGCGCTGCCGGTCATCGTCGGCGCGCGCGGCCGCGACGCCGCACGCGCCTTCGCCGACCGCTTCAGCGACCTGTAGGCGCGGCCTGCAGCGGCAGCTGCGTGATCAGCAGGTCGATCCAGGTCTCGGCGTCCTGGCGGATGAGGATGCGCGCCGGCAGGTACTGCAGCGTCGGCGCGACCCACAGCTCGGCCGTCAACTCCACGCCCGGCCGCGGCTGCCGGCGCGGCTTCACGTGCACGGTCTCGACATCGCCGAAGGGCGTGGCCAGGCGCTCGCGCGCGATCACGTCGTAGAGCCACAGGTCCACGTAGCGCGGCAGCGCGAGCGGCAGCGCAACCGTGTGGCCGGGCTCCAGCAGCGCCGGCTGCGTCGTGAACAGCCAGGTCAGCTGCACGAACTGGCTCGCGGTGTCCTGCACGCCCGGCGGGGCCGGCAGTTCCTTGCCGCCGGGCAGGCGCACCACGCCGCCGTCGAAGACGATGGTCTGGCGCCGTGCGTCGCGGAACGCGACCTTCGTTTCCTCGTCGTAGCGGCGCGGCGCCAGGCCCTGCTCGGTGAGTTCGCCGTCGCTCACGAGCCGGCGGCTGACCAGCGGCGCGAAGGTCGGGCCCACGCTCAGGTCCAGCCGCACTTGGTAGCGGTTGCCGGTGCGCAGCCACTCCACCTGCGCCTGGCCTTGCACGTCGCCACGGAAGTAGCCGCTCAGCGTGTAGGCGATGCGGGTGGACGGCGGCCATTCGAAGGCTGCCGGCGCCGACGCGGCGAGCGCCGGTGCGCTGGCCGGGGGTGCCGCCGCGACCGCGGTGTCGGGCGCCGAGGCGGGCTCGGGCGCCTGCGCGACGACGGGCTCCGGCGTCGGCGTGGAGGCGGTCTCGGGCAGCGGTGAGGGGACGGTCTCGGGCGACGGTGGGGGCGCCATCGCCACTTCGGCCGGCGCGGGCGCGGACGCTGCCGGCGCCGGCGTCACCGCGGCCACCGCGCGCCGCTTGGGCGCCGGCCGCGGCGCCGGTGGTGCCGGCGGCGGCGCCTCGGGCACCAGCACGCGCACGAAGGCCACCTCGATGCGCTTGGGTCGCGTGTCCGCCGCGCCTTCGCCCAGGCGCGACTCGGCCACGCGATCGGCCAGCCACAGGTGCACCAGCGTCACGGCCAGCAGCAGCCCGACGGCGCGGGCGGCGCGCCGGCCGCGGCTCAGTCGCCCAGCCATGCCTGCCGCAGCGCCAGCGCGGCGCCGGCCGCCCGCTCGTCGGGCCGCAGCGACAGCGTGCCCGGCAGCGGGGCCGCCGGCGCGCGCAGCGTCAGCGTGTGCAGGCGCTGGTCGCGCGCCACCAGCACGTCGAACGGCTTGGCGGGGTCGACCCACTGCAGCGCTTCGTCGAAGCGGCGCACGCGCCAGCCGGCGACGCCGATGACCTCGTCGTTCGGCGACATGCCGGCGGCCTCGGCCGCGCTGCCGCCCAGCACCTGGCGCACCTGCACGCCGCTCAGCGCGCCTTCGCTCAGCTTCAGGCCCACGCGCGCGGCGAAACCGGGCTCGGCGCTGCGCAGCGCGATGCCGGCGGCCGCCAGCCGCGCGGACAGCGGCAGTTCGTCGGTGCCGTGCACCCAGGCCATGACCTCGGGCGCGACCTCGGGGCCGAGTGCGTGCACGATCTCGGCCTCGCCCACCGGGCCGCGCGCGGCGCGCTTCCACAGCGCGCGCATCACCTCGTCGAGCGAGCGGCCGCGCGCGCGCAGCGCCAGGTCGGCAAGCAACGCGACGACCGAGCCCTTGTCGTAGTAGCTGACGTTCGAGTTCGCCGATCCTTCGTGGCGCTTGTAGAAGCGGGTCCAGGCCTCGAAGCTCGCCTGCGCCAGGCTCTGCCACCGGCGCCCCGGCGTGGCCAGCATGGCATTGATCGGCCGCGCCAGCAGTTGCAGGTAGCGCGCCGGGTCGACGAGGCCGGCGCGCAGCAGCATCAGCTCGTCGTAGTACGAGGTCACGCCCTCGTAGAACCAGAGCAGCCGTGTGTAGGCCTCGGCCTGCAGGTCGGGTGCGGCCAGTTCGGCCGGCCGCATGCGCACCACGTTCCAGGCGTGGAAGTACTCGTGGCTCAGCAGCGCCAGCAGGCCCAGGTAGCCGTCGCCGGCCTCGGCCATGCCGTGCCGCGGCAGGTGGCGGCGCGCGCAGCTGATGGCGGTGCTGGCGCGGTGCTCGAGGCCGCCGTAGCCGTCCTCGCTGGCATGCACCAGGAACAGGTAGCGCTCGAACGGCGGCCGCCCCTTCGCGCCGTGCCAGAAGCGGACCTGCGCCTCGCAGATGCGGCGCAGGTCGTCGACGAGGCGTGTGCCGTCGAAGCCGGGCCAGGCCCCGCTGAGCGCGATCTCGTGCGCCGCGCCGCCGGCGTCGAAACGGCCGCGCCAGCAGGGGCCGAGCGCGATCGGGTGGTCGATCAGCTCGGCATGGTCGGCCGCCTCGTAGCGCCGCGGCCCGGTGCGGCGCAGCGCCGTCGCCACGTCCCAGCCGCGCGGCAGCGGGCCCAGCGTCAGCCGCTGCGGCTCGGCCTCGCGGCCGACGGCACGCAGGAACACCGCCGGACCGTTGACGAATGCGCGCTGCGCGTCGACGAAGGCGCCGCGCACCGAGTCGTCGAAGGCATAGACGATCAGCGTGACGACGAGCGCGCCGCGCCCTTCGCAACGCGCGAGCCAGCTCGACTTGTCGACCTGCTCCAGCGCCACCGGCCGCTCGCCCTGCTGCGCCGAGATCTGCACCACGTGGCGCGCGAAGTCGCGCAGCAGGTAGCTGCCCGGCGCCCAGGCCGCCAGCGCGAGCCGCTGTTCGCGCGCCGGCCGCGCCAGCTTGAGCGTCAGGCGCAGGCGGTGTGCGTGCGCGTCTTCGATGTCGAGCCGGTGGTCGGCCATGCGCGCGTGCGCCGCCTCAGGTGCCGGCGGCGCCGATGAAGCAGGACAGCCCGGCGACGGCGCTGAGCCGGAAGCGCAGCACGAGCCAGCCTTCGGCGCCGTGGCGCGGGTAGACCCGGCGGTCCACCGCGTAGCAGGCCCACAGCATCACGCCGTGGATCACGAGCCCGGCCGAGGCCGGCATCATCACCGCGGCCCAGGCCACCAGCGACGGCAGCACGCCCCAGACGAACAGCGAGGCCGGCGGCGCCGCTTCGCGGAAGCCGAAGCCCCAGTGGATGCCGCCGAGGAACGAGACGATCACCGCCGCGTAGGCCGACAGCGCCAGCGTGGCGTACGGGTGGGCGTCGGGGCGCACGATCCAGACGAGGAAGGCGCCGAGCACGAAAGGCAGCAGCCCGGCATAGCCGAGCCGCGTGGCCACGTGGGAGCGGGGGGAAGCCAGGGAAAGCGCAGCCGTCATGGCCGCGCATTGTGGCCCGCTATTTCTTCGCCGCCGCGACGAGGAGCTTTTCGACCTCGGCCTGCGGCAGGGCACCCGGCTTGCGCGTGCCGTCCTCGAAGAACAGCGCCGGCGTGCCGTTGATGCGGTACTTGCGCGCGAACTCCACGTTGCGCTCGAGCGCGGCGCTGTCGCACTGGCCCATCGTGCGCGCCGGCGCCACGCCGTCGATCATCCAGGCGCGCCAGGACTTGGCGGCCTCCTTCGAGCACCAGATGTCGCGCGACTTGACGTTCGAGTCGGGCCCCAGGATGGGCAGCAGGAAGGTGTAGACGGTGACGTCCTTGATGGCGGCGAGGTCGCGCTCGAAGCGCTTGCAGTAGCCGCAGTTCGGGTCGACGAAGACGGCAATCTTGCGCGCGCCGTTGCCCTGCTTGATGGTGAAGGCGTCCTTGAACGGCAGCGCGTCGAAGGCCACCGAGGTGAGCTTGTCGATGCGCTCGTCGGTCAGGTTGGCCATCGTGCGCGTCTCGATCAGCGCGCCCTGGATCAGGTAGTCGCCCTTGGCGTCGCTGTAGATGATCTCGCTGCCGCCGTAGCGCACTTCGTAGAGGCCGGGGATCTGCGACGGCCGGATCTCGTCGATCTTGGGCAGTTGCGGGATGCGTTCGGCCAGCGCCTTGCGGATCGCCGCCTCCTGCGCGTGGGCGGCGCCGGCCGCCGCGAAGAGGGCGGCGGCCGCGGTCAGGGTGGCGAACTTGCGGATCATGCGGAAGGCTCCGGTCGGGGAACGTCGTGTTCAGGTGTCGAGGGCACGCGCGGTCAGGAAGCGCTTGAGCGGCGGCAGCCGGTTGACCAGAGTCAGGCCGCGGTTGCGAAGTTCCTTCACCAGCGGCTGCTCGGCGGCGAACAGCTGCAGCAGCGCGTCGGTCACGTGCCCCATCGCACGCGTGGGCCAGGCGCGTTCGCGCGCGTAGCGGGCGAGCAGTTTCTCGTCGCCGAGCACACGCCAGGGCTCGCGCTCGGCCAGCGTGCGCGCCAGCGCGGCGGCATCGGCCAGGCCCAGGTTCAGGCCCTGGCCGGCGAGCGGGTGCACCACGTGCGC
The DNA here is from genome assembly GCA_963204815.1 of Pseudomonadota bacterium. Lineage (GTDB taxonomy): Bacteria > Pseudomonadota > Gammaproteobacteria > Burkholderiales > Burkholderiaceae_C > Rubrivivax. The sequence goes on from CAUJHQ010000078.1 coordinate 8,222, forward strand.
GGCGTCGCCCACCAGCACCCAGCCGGGGCCGGCCACGCGCTCGGCACGCGCCAGCGCCAGCGGCCAGGCGGCACGCGGGCCGGCCAGCCGCAGCGGGCCGGCCGCGCCGCCGGTGGCGTCGGCCAGCGCCTGCTCGAAAGCGCCGTCGTCCAGCGCCATCAGTTCGTCGGCGCGGGCGTCGGGCACCGACCAGACGAGCGCGTAGCCGTGGCCCGCCTGCGGGCGGTCGAAGGGCAGCAGCGCCAGCACGTCGGGCGAGCGGAACCACTGGCGCGCCAGGCCGGCGTGCGGCCGTTCGGCGAGCAGGCGCGCGGCCACCGCACGCTGGCCGTAGCGCTGGAACGGCATCGCGACGCCGAGCGCCTCGCGCGTCGCCGAGGCCTTGCCCTCGGCCAGCACCTGCAGCGCCGCCGGCACCTCGGCGTCGACCCAGGTGACGTGCGGCGCGTAGTGCGCGGCGGTGGCGAGCGCGCTCTCCAGTTCGGCGGCGTCGACGATCCAGGCCAGTTGCTCGGTGCCCTGCGACCAGGCGGAGAAATCGAGTTCGGCACCCGGCGCGTCGCCTTCGATGTGCATGTCGAAGACGGCGGTCTTGGCGTCGGCCGGCAGCGCGGGCCAGACCTTCAGCAGCGTCAGCAGCGCCACTGACGCCGGGTTCAGCGCATAGGCGCGCACGTCAGCCGCCTTCGCCGCGGCGGCCGCGCCGAGCACGGCCACCGAGAGGCCCTGGCGCGCGAGCGCGAGCGCGCACGCCAGCCCCACGGTGCCGGCGCCCCGCACGAGCACGTCATGGGTTGCCATCGCGTGGATTGTAGGGAGCGGCCCCTGGACGCGTGCGCGCGCACCGGCGGGCACAATGCGCGCCTTCGTGAAGCCCTTGTCGGAGCGCGCCTTGAGCGACCTCGAATGCCGCATCGCGGCCCTGAACCTGCACCCGGTGAAGTCCTGCGGCGGCGTCGCCGTCGACGAAGCCCTCGTCATCGAGACCGGCCTCGAGTTCGACCGCGCCTGGATGCTGGTCGACGCCGACGGCGAGATGCTCACGCAGCGCGAACTGCCGCGCCTGGCGCTGGTGCAGCCGACGCTCAAGCTCAACGACATGATCCTGCGCGCGCCGGGCATGCTGGCGCTGCACATCGCGCTCGACCGCGTCGAGGAGCCGACGCGCGCCCGCGTCTGGGACGACGAGGTCAAGGCCTACGACATGGGCGCGCTGGCCGCCCAGTGGTTCAGCGACTTCTGCGGCCGGCCGCTGCGCCTGGTGCGCTTCGACCCCGAGCAGCGCCGCCTCTCGGACCGCAAGTGGACCGGCACCGTCGAGGCCGAGAACGCCTTCAGCGACGGCTTTCCGCTGCTGGTGGCCAACGGCGCCTCGCTTTCCGACCTGAACGCGCGCCTGGCCGCACGCGGCGTGGCGCCGGTGGGCATGGAGCGCTTCCGCCCGAACCTGGTGCTCGACGGCCTCGCGCCCTGGGAGGAGGACCACGTCGACGAGATCGCGATCGCCACGCCCGAAGGCACGCTGCGCCTGAAGCTGGTGAAGCCCTGCGCGCGCTGCACGATCCCCAGCGTCGACCCGGCCACCGGCGTGCAGGGCCATGAACCCGGCGACACGCTGGCGGGCTTCCGCGCCGACGCGCGCGTGGACGGCGCCGTCACCTTCGGCATGAATGCCGTCGTGCTCGAAGGCGTGGAGCACACGCTGCGCGTGGGGCAGGCGGCGCGCGTGACGCTCGCGTTCTGAGCGCACGCGCGGTCGGCGCCGGCATCAGGGCCGGCGTCAGGGCCGGCGCTCGGGCAGCGGGATGAACTCGGTCTCGCCGGGCACGGCGGGAAAGCGCTGCGCGGCCCAGTCCTCGGCCGCCTGCAGCAGGCGTTCCTTGCGGCTGGCGACGAAGTTCCAGTAGAGGAAGCGGTGGCCGAGCGGCGCACCGCCGATCAGCACGACGCGCGCGTCTTCCGTGGCCGACAGCATCGGCTCGTCGCCCGGTGCCAGCACCACCATGCGCTGCGGCTCGATGCGCTCGCCGTCGAGCTCGAAAGCGCCGGCGACGCCGTAGACGGCGCGCTCCTCGGCCAGCGGCAGCGGGAAGGCGCTGCCCTCGGCGAGCGCGATGTCCAGGTAGAGCGTCGGCGAGCGTGGCGCCACCGGCGAAGTGGCGCCGAACGCGCTGCCCACCAGCACGCGCACGGTGGCACCGCCGACGTCCAGCACCGGGATCGCGGCCGCCGGCGTGTGCACGAACGAAGGTTCGATCTCCTCGTCGGCCGCCGGCAGCGCGCACCACAGCTGCAGGCCATGGCTGGTGCGCGTGGTGGCTCGCAGGTCGTCGGGCGTGCGCTCGGAGTGCACGATGCCGCGGCCGGCCGTCATCCAGTTGATGGCGCCCGGCTCGATGCGCTGGACCACGCCGGTGGAGTCGCGGTGCATCATCGCGCCCTCGAAGAGGTAGGTCACCGTCGCCAGCCCGATGTGCGGGTGCGGGCGCGCGTCGTGGTTGTCCTCCGGCCGCGCCACAGTGGGGCCGAAGTGGTCGAAGAACAGGAAGGGGCCGACGGCCTGGCGTGCCGCCGCGGGCAGCAGGCGGCGGACGAGGAAGCCGCCACCCAGGTCCTTGGTGTGCGGGTCCAGCACGAGCGATTCGGGATGCATCGCCGCAGTGTAGGAAAATCACCGGTTCTGCGCACCGCGCCCGCGCGCCACCCCGAAAGCCACCGTCCATGAGCCTCAAATGCGGCATCGTGGGCCTGCCGAACGTCGGCAAGTCCACCCTCTTCAACGCCCTCACGAAAGCCGGCATCGCGGCCGAGAACTACCCGTTCTGCACGATCGAGCCGAACGTCGGCATCGTCGAGCTGCCCGACCCGCGGCTGGACGCGCTGTCGAAGATCGTCCAGCCCGAGCGCGTCGTGCCCGCGATCGTCGAGTTCGTCGACATCGCCGGGCTGGTGGCGGGTGCGAGCAAGGGCGAAGGCCTGGGCAACCAGTTCCTGAGCCACATCCGCGAGACCGACGCCATCGTCAACGTGGTGCGCTGCTTCGAGGACGAGAACGTGATCCACGTGGCCGGCAAGGTCGACCCCATCGCCGACATCGAGGTCATCCAGACCGAGCTCTGCCTGGCCGACCTGTCGACGGTGGAGAAGAGCCTGGTGCGCTACGGCAAGCAGGCGCGCGCCGGCGGCGACAAGGAAGCGCAGCGCCTGGTCGACGTGCTGAAGAAGTGCGAGGCCGCGCTGAACGAGGCCAAGCCGGTGCGCGGCATCGACTTCAGCAAGGAGGAGCTGGTGGTGCTGAAGCCGCTGTGCCTGATCACGGCCAAGCCGGCGATGTTCGTCGGCAACGTCAGCGAGAGCGGCTTCGAGAACAACCCGTTCCTCGACCGCCTGAAGGACTACGCGGCGAAGCAGAACGCGCCGGTGGTGGCGATCTGCGCCAAGACCGAGGCCGACCTGGCCGACATGTCCGACGAGGACAAGACCCTGTTCCTGGCCGAGATGGGCCAGGACGAGCCGGGCCTGAACCGCCTGATCCGTGCCGCCTTCAAGCTGCTGGGCCTGCAGACCTACTTCACCGCCGGCGTGAAGGAGGTGCGCGCCTGGACGATCCACGTCGGCGACACCGCGCCGCAGGCGGCCGGCGTCATCCACACCGACTTCGAGCGCGGCTTCATCCGCGCGCAGACGATCGCGTTCGAGGACTTCATCGCCCACAAGGGCGAGCAGGGTGCGAAGGACGCCGGCAAGATGCGCGCCGAAGGCAAGGAGTACGTCGTCAAGGACGGCGACGTGATGAACTTCCTCTTCAACGTGTAACACCTGGCAGGCGCCACCGCCGCGGCGCAACGCTAGAGTGCGCTGGCGATGCTTGCCGACACCGAACAGCGCGATCCCACACACCCTGCCTGGCAGGTGGCGCTGTTCAGCGCTCTCGCCTACGCGGTGGTCGGCTGGGTGGCGCTGGCGCTGGCGATCCCGCCCGGCTATGCAACGCCGCTGTACCCGTCGGCCGGCATCGCGCTGGCGGCGGTGCTCGTGTACGGCCAGCCGGCCATCGCCGGCACGGCGCTCGGCGCCTTTCTCGTCAACGGGGTGCTGAGCGCGTCGCGCGGGCAGATCGACGCCGCGGCGGTGATCCTGCCGGCCACCATCGCCGCCGGTGCCGGCCTGCAGGCGGCGCTGGGCGCGGCCCTGGTGTCGCGCTACGTGGCGCAGCCGCTGGTGCTGGCGACACCGCGCGAAATTGCGATGGCGGGCACGCTGGGGGCGCTGGTCGCCTGCCTGGTGAGCCCCACCGTCGCCACGCTGGCGCTGCTGGGCAGCCACAGCATCGCGCCGGCGCAGGTGCTCGGCACCTGGGGGACCTGGTGGGTCGGCGACACGCTGGGCGTGCTGATCGGCGCGCCACTGGCGCTGACGCTCGTCGGCCGCCCGCGCGCCGACTGGGCGCCGCGCCGCCGCAGCGTCGGCGTGCCGCTGGCGGCGGCAACGCTGCTGCTGGCCGCCGCCACACTGATCGTCAGCCGCTGGGACGAAGACCGCGTGCGCCAGGCGTTCGAGCACGACGCCGCGCAGCTGGCCGGCGAGGCCGAATCGCGCCTGCGCAAGCCGCTGCACGCGCTGCAGGCGCTGCACAGCGCCTACCTCGCCGCCGGCGGCCTGGACGAACGGCGCCTGCGCGACGCCTCGCATTGGTGGCTGACGCAGCCGCTGGAGCTGCAGGCGACGGGGCTGTCGCTGCGCGTGCCGCGCGTCGACGCGCCCGCCTTCGAGGCCGCGGTGCGCGCCGAGGGGCTGGCCGGCTACCGCGTCTTCGAGCGCGAGGGCGCCGCTGCCGCGGCCGACGACGCCGACCTGCTGGCGCTGCGGCTGATCGAGCCGATGGCCGGCAACAGCGGCGCGCTCGGCGTCAACGTGCTGTCGATCCCGAGCGCACGCTCCGCCGCCCTGCTGGCGCGCGACAGCGGTGCGCCGGCGGTGAGCAGCGGCTTCCGCCTCACCCAGTCGAACGCCGACGAAACCGGCTTCGTGCTCTACCAGGGCGTCTACGACGGACAGCCCGACTCGGTGGCCGAACGGCAGCGGCGCTGGCGCGGCGTCGTCTTCGTCACGGTGCGCGCCGAGCGGCTGCTGGCCGGCCTGTCGGCCGGGCCGCGCGGCTACCTGCAGTGGTGCCTGATCGACCCGGCGCCCGGCGTGGCGCGGCCGCGCCTGGCCGGCGCGCCGGGCTGCGAGAACGCGGCGCCGGCGACCCCGCACCAGGTGCGCCAGCGCCTGGACTTCGCGTCGCGCACCTTCGAGCTGCGCGTGAGCGCCGAGCCGCACGCCATTCCGGGCCGGCAGGACGCGAACGCCTGGCTGTTCTCGGTGGCCGGGCTGCTGGCCTCGGCGCTGCTGGGCGCGCTGCTGCTCACGGTCACCGGCCGTGCGCGCCGCATCCAGGTGGCGGTGGACGCGCGCACCGCCGAGCTGCGGCGCGAGGTGCGCGAGCGCAGCCATGCCGAGCAGGCGCTGCGCGAGAGCGCGGCGCGGCTGCGCAGCATCCTCGACAACGTGCCGATCGGCGTGATGTTCCTCGACACGCAGGGCCGCATCGTCGAGGTCAACCCGCACCTGGCCGAGATGCTCGACCGCCCCGCCGCGTGGCTGCTGCGCTCGACGCTGGCCGAGATCTCGCACCCCGACGAACAGGCCGAGAACGGGCGCCAGATCGCCGGCCTCGTCGAAGGCCAGGTGGCGCTGAGCCGGCGCCAGATGCGGCTGCTGCGCGCCGACGGGGCCGTGCTCTGGGTGCGCGCGCAGCTCACGCTGCTGCGCGACGGCGACGGCCCGCCAGTGCGGCTGGCCGGCGTCGTCGAGGACATCACCGAGCACCTGCGGCTGGAGGAAAGCGAACGCGCGCTCGACCGCGCCGAGGCCGCCAATCGCGCCAAGAGCGAGTTCGTCTCGCGCATGAGCCACGAACTGCGCACGCCGCTGAACGCGATGATCGGCTTCGCGCAGCTGCTCGGACTGGACCGCGACCCCGGCCTCGCGCCGCACCAGCAGGAATGGACGGCGCAGATCCAGCGCGCCGGCTGGCACCTGCTGGAGATGATCAACGACACGCTCGACCTCGCGCGCATCGAGAGCGGCGCGGTGCAGCTGGCGATCAAGCCGCTGGACCTGCCGGTGCTCGTGTCGGCGACGCTGGCGCTCGTCGGCAGCGCCGCCGGCGCGCGCGGCATCCTGCTGCAGAGCGACCTCGACCCCGACGCTCTGGCCGTGCTGGGCGACGAAACGCGCGTCAAGCAGGTGCTGACCAACCTGCTCACCAACGCCGTCAAGTACAACCGCGACGGCGGCCACGTCACCGTGACCGCACGGCGCCGCGACGCCACGGTGGAGGTCGCGGTGCGCGACAGCGGCCTGGGCATGACGCCGGAGCAGCAGTCGGCGCTGTTCCAGCCCTACAACCGGCTCGGCCGCGAGAACGGCACGATCGAGGGCACCGGCATCGGCCTCGTCATCAGCCGCCGGCTGGCCGAGCTGATGGGCGGCACGCTCGACTTCGAGAGCACCGCCGGCGAGGGCTCGGTCTTCACGCTGCGCCTGCCGGCCGCCGCCGAGCGCGGCGCCACGCCGGCGCCGTTGGCCGCCGAGGCCGACGCGCCGTACCACCGGCGCGTCGTCCACTACATCGAGGACAACGAGACCAACGTCGAGGTCATGCGCGGCATCCTGCTGCAGCGGCCGCAGGTGCAGATGGCGGTGTCGACCTCGGGGCTGGACGGCCTGGCCGCCATCAAGCAGCAGCGCCCCGACCTGATCCTGCTGGACATGCAGCTGCCCGACATCAGCGGCCTCGAACTGCTGCGCCACCTGAAGGCCGACGACGACAGCGCCGCCATCCCCGTGATCGTGGTCTCCGCCGACGCCACCGCGGCCCGCATGCAGGAGGCCCTGACGCTGGGCGCCACCCACTACGTGACGAAGCCGGTCGACATCGCGCGCTTCCTGCGCATCGTCGACGAGACGCTCGAGTCGATCGAGACGCGCTGGGGCCTGTAGAGGGGATCACCGATGACACCGCCACCGCGCACCGTGCTGGTCACCGGCGCCGCCGGCCACCTGGGCCGCGCCGTCGTCGACGCGTTCGCCGCCCGCGGCGACCGCCTGGTGCTGCTGGGGCGCCGGCTCGACGCGCTGCGCGCGGCCTTCGGCGAAGGGCCCGACCGCCTGCCGGTCGCCGCCGACCTGGGGCTGCCGGCCCAGGTGCAGGCGGCCGTCGACGCCGCCGTGGCGCGTTTCGGCGGCATCGACACGCTGTGCCACCTGGCCGGCGGCTTCCGCATGGGCGAACCCGTGCACGAGACCACCGAGGCCACCTGGACCGCGATGTTCGACCTCAACGTGCGCAGCTTCATCAACGCCAGCCATGCCGTCGTGCCGCACATGCTGGCGCGCGGCGGCGGCCGCATCGTCGCCGTCGGCGCGCAGGCCGCGCTGAAGGGCGCCGCCGGCATGGGCGCCTACGTGGCGAGCAAGAGCGCGCTGGTGCGGCTGGTCGAGTCGATGTCGGCCGAACTGCGCGACCGCGGCATCGGCGTCAACTGCGTGCTGCCGAGCGTGATCGACACGCCGGAGAACCGCGCCGCGATGCCCGACGCCGACCCGGCGCGCTGGGTGGCGCCGGAGGCCCTGGCGGACGCGATCGTCTTCCTCGCGTCGGACGCCTCGCGTGCCGTGCACGGCGCAGCCCTGCCGGTCACCGGGCGGGTCTGAGAGGCGCGCCCCACCGAAATGTGTGCACACGCTCACATTACGTTCGGGCGGCTTTAGCACTCCTTCCAGGGGAGTGCTAATATTTTGGGAACTCGCATCGGCGAGAGGACTCCCAAGGGACCATGAACGCTGCTGCCACCACTGCTGTTTCCCTCCGCGACCCGTGGGCGATGGTGCCGTCGATCGGCAACCTCGACGCGTACATCACGGCGGTCAACCGCATCCCGATGCTGACCCCTCAGGAAGAGGTGTCGCTGGCCACGCGCCTGCAGGCCAGCGGCGATCTCGATGCGGCCGGCCGGCTGGTGCTGTCGCACCTGCGCCTGGTGGTCTCGGTCTCGCGCCAGTACCTGGGCTACGGCCTGCCGCAAGGCGACCTGATCCAGGAAGGCAACGTCGGCCTGATGAAGGCCGTGAAGCGCTTCGACCCGACGCAGGGCGTGCGCCTCGTGAGCTACGCGCTGCACTGGATCAAGGCCGAGATCCACGAATACATCCTGAAGAACTGGCGCATGGTCAAGGTCGCGACGACCAAGGCCCAGCGCAAGCTGTTCTTCAACCTGCGCTCGATGAAGCAGGGCCTGAAGGGCGAAGCCGGCGACGCCGACACGCACCGCAACACGCTGACGCCCACCGAGGTGAGCACGGTCGCGCGCGAACTCAACGTGAAGCCCGAAGAGGTGATCGAGATGGAGACGCGCCTGTCCGGCGGCGACGTCGCCCTCGAGGCGCAGAACGACGACGGCGAGGAAGCCTTCGCGCCGATCGCCTACCTGGCCGACGACAGCAACGAGCCGACGCGCCGGCTCGAGGCGCGCCACCGCGACTGGCTGTCGGGCGACGGCATTGCGCACGCGCTGGGCGCGCTCGACGCGCGCAGCCGCCGCATCGTCGAAGAGCGCTGGCTGAAGGTCAACGACGACAGTTCCGGCGGCATGACGCTGCACGAACTGGCCGCCGAGTACGGCATCAGCGCCGAGCGCATCCGCCAGATCGAGGTGGCGGCGATGAAGAAGATGCGCAAGGCGCTCGAAGGCGCCGCCGCCTGAGGCCAGCCCCCGCCCGTCAGGCGGGGTTTTCGGCGAGCAGCAGCGCGAGGTCGTGCCTCAGCGCCTCGGCGCCGCTGCCGTAGCGCGTGAACAGCCGCACCCGGCCCTGCGCGTCGAAGATGTAGCTGCCGGCCGTGTGGTCCATCGTGTAGCTGGTGTCGGTCTTGCCCGGCACCTTGGCGTAGAAGACCTTGAAGGCCTTCGCGGCGGCCTTCGTCTCTTCGGCCGTGCCGCGCAGCGCGACGAAGTCGGCGCCGAAGTTGCCGACGTACGCCTTCAGCACCTCGGGCGTGTCACGCTCCGGGTCGACGGTGACGAAGACACCCTGCACACGCGCACCGGCATCGCCGAGCGACTGCTTCACCTGCGCCAGTTCGGCCAGCGTCGTCGGGCAGACGTCGGGGCACTGCGTGTAGCCGAAGAAGACCACCGCGACCTTGCCCTTGAAGTCGGCGAGCTTGCGGCGCTTGCCGTCGGCATCGGCCAGGTCGAGTTCCTGCGCGTACTCGGCGCCGGTGATGTCGACGCCCTTGAAGGCGGCCTTCGGCGGTGCGCCGTCCTGCTTGCCGCACGCGGCCAGCAGGGGCAGCAGCACGGCGCCGAGGATCAACCGACGATCGAGACGAGCCATGGGTTCAGGTAGTGGTCCAGCAGCAGCGCGGCGAACAGCAGCGACAGGTGCCAGATGGAGAAGCGGAAGGTGCGGCGCGCCAGCGCGTCGCTGTAATGGCGCCAGAGCTTGAACGCGAGCGCGATGAACCAGGCCCCGAGCACGAGCGCCGACACGAAGTAGATCCAGCCGCTCATGCGGTACGTGAACGGCAGCAACGTCGCCGCGAACAGCACGATCGTGTAGAGCAGCACCTGCAGGCGCGTGAACTCCGGGCCGTGCGTGATGGGCAGCATCGGCAGGCCGGCGCGACGGTAGTCCTCGGCGCGGTAGAGCGCCAGCGCCCAGAAGTGCGGCGGCGTCCACAGGAAGATGATCAGCACCAGCATCAGCGCCTCGGCGCCGACGTCGCCGGTCATCGCCGCCCAGCCCAGCAGCGGCGGCATCGCGCCCGAGGCGCCGCCGATGACGATGTTCTGCGGCGTCAGCGGCTTCAGCACGACGGTGTAGACGACGGCGTAGCCGACGAAGGTGGCGAAGGTCAGCCACATCGTCAGCGGGTTGACCCAGAACCACAGCACCGCGCTGCCGGCGGCGCACAGCAGGGCCGAGAAGACGAGCGTCTGCGTGTTCGTCAGCTGGCCCTTCGCGGTGGGGCGCCAGGCGGTGCGCTGCATGCGGCGGTCGATGTGCTGTTCGACGATGCAGTTGAACGCCGCGGCGGCACTGGCGACGAGCCAGATGCCCAGCGTGCCCGCGCCGGCGAGGGCGAGGTTCGGCACCCCGGGCTCGGCCAGCAGCATGCCGATGAGGGCGCAGAACACGATCAGCTGCACCACGCGCGGTTTCGTGAGGGCGTAGAACTGCGACCACTTCGGCGTGGTCGTGGCGGCAGCGGCGAGGGTCTGGGACATCGGGTGCGGGATTCTAGGCAGCGGCCACGTCGTGGCGCAGCGCAGCCGGCGCGGCGACGCTGGCGCGCCCGCTGCGCGCCAGCAGCACGGTGAGCACGAGCACGAGCGCGGCAGCGCCGGCGGCGTGGGCGATGGCGGCCACGAGCGGCCAGCCGAGCACGACGTTCGACAGCCCGCTCGCCAGCTGCGCCGCCAGCAGCGCGGCCAGGCCGCCGCCGAAGCGCCGCGCCGGCGCGTGCCGCCACAACCGCCAGGCCAGCCATGCGAGCGCGGCCGTCGCGGCGACGGCGCCGAGGCGGTGCGCCATCTGGATGGCGACCAGCGCCTCGAACGACAGGTAGCCGCCGTGGCCGGCGCGGCCCAGTTCGCGCAGCAGCGTGAAGCCTTCGGCCATGTGCATCTCGGGCCACCACTGGCCGTTGCAGGTCGGGAAGCCGGCGCAGGCCAGCACCGCGTAGTTCGTGCTGACCCAGCCACCGAGCGCGATCTGCGCGACCAGCAGCGCCATCGCCACCAGCGCACCGCGCCGCAGCGCCACCGGCAGCGCGAGCGGCCGGGCGCGGAAGGCTTCGTGCTGCACCGCCAGCAGCGCCAGCAACGCCAGGCCGCCCAGCAGATGCAGCGTGACGATCGCCGGATACAGCTTCAGCGTGACGGTGTACTTGCCGAACAGCCCCTGCACGATGACCCAGGCCAGCGTGACGAACGGCAGCACCGCCGAGTGCGGCAGGCGCCGCCGCTCGAGCCAGCTGGCGACCGCCATCACGAGGATCAGCACGCCGACCGTCATCGCCAGGTAGCGGTGGATCATCTCGATCCAGGCCTTCTTCCAGGTCACCGGGCCGTCGGGCAGCGCGCTCTGCGCGGCGTGGATGTCGGCCTTGGCGCCGAGCGGACTGGCCTCGCCGTAGCAGCCGGGCCAGTCAGGGCAGCCGAGGCCGGAATCGGTGAGCCGCGTGAAGGAACCGAAGACGACGAGGTCGAAGGTCAGGAACAGCGTCAGCGCCGTCAGGGCCGCCAGGCGCGCACGCCGGTCGGCGCCGCGCGCGCGCAGCCACACCCACGACAGCGGCAGCAGCGCGATCACGAGCGCCAGCCCCAGCAGCCGCAGCGTGGGCGCGAAGTCGACGAGCGGGGTCGCGTCCATCGTGGTTCAGCGCCCGGCGCGGTCCCAGCCGGCGGAGCCGCGCATCAGCTTCTCGAGGTCGCGCTTGACCTTCACCGGGTCGGCGTCGGCCGGCATGCGCATCATCCATTCGCCCAGCGGATCGACGACGTAGAGGTGATCTTCGAGCGCGCGGCCGGCCTCGGGCTGCAGCCACGCGGCGACGGCCGCACGGTCGACGCGCGCGATCGTCATCGCCGGCACCGACGTGAGCGCGGCGCGCAGCGGCTCGGCCGGCGCGCCGGCGTCGGTCAGCAGCCAGACCTTGTCGAGGCGGTCGCGGTCGCGGCCGAGCATTTCGCGCAGCTGGCGCTGCATGTACAGACGCGTTTCGCAGGCGGCGTCGCAGGCCGAAGGCCCGACGGTCACGAGCAGCCATTGCCCCTTCAGTTGCGCCGCCGGCAGCACGCTGCCGTCGAGCGCGGTCAGCGTCAGCGCCGGCAGCGCGCGCGTGGGCTGGATCAGCGCGCCATAGTTCGTGCGGCCTTCCGGGCGCACGACGAAGTACGCCACGTAGGACGCGACCACCGGAGCCGCGCACACCGCCAGCACCGCCAGCATCTTCAGCCGCCCACTGCGCGTGCGGCGCTCGGCGACCTCGGGCGCGCCCACGTTGTGGACGGTCAGGCTGACCGGGTCAGCGGGCAGCGCGTCGCGGGCGGATGAGTTGGAACCAGACATAGAGACCGAGGATGAGCGTCGCGAGCGCGAACCACTGGAAGGCGTAGCCGTAGTGCTTGTGCACGTCGGCCGCAGGGCGCGGCCATTGGCGCAGGAGGCCGTCGGCAGCGGTGAGCGGCCCGTCTTCCTGCACCACCGAGAGCGGCCGCAGCGGGCGGCCGACCTCGGCCGCGAAGGCCGCAAGGTCGAGATTTTGCCGGATCGGCCCGCTCGTCGCCGCGCCGAGTTCCACCAGCCGTGACGGCGGCGGGGCGATGCGGCCCGCCACGCGCCCGCTCGCCGCCGCCAGCGGCGGCGCGGCGACCTTCGTGCGGTCGAGCAGGTCGCGCGGCAGCCAGCCGCGCTGCACGACGAGCGCACTGCCGTCGGCCAGCAGCATCGGCGTGATGACGAAGAAGCCGGCATGGCCGTTCATGGGCCGGTTCTCGAGATAGACCGTCCGTTCGGGCAGCCAGCGCCCTTCGACGACGACCGCGCGGTGGTGCTGCTCGGCGGCCGCCGCTTCGGTGACGGCGAGGTCGGCGGTCGCCAGCGGCGGCAGCACGCGGCGCTCATCGAGCGCGGCCTGGATCGCATTCTTCTGTGCCGCGCGGTCCAGTTGCCACAGACCCAGCCGCGCCGTCAGCATGACGCCGCCGAGCGCGGCCAGCAGGATCACCGCCTTCGATCGCTTCAGCGGCATCGCACGGGGGGCGGCGGATAATCCGCAGCGATGAAAGTCGTGATGGTGCTGATGCTGGTCGCCGTGCTCGTTTCGCTGGCGAGCGCGGGCGTGTTCATGCTGCGGCGCCGCCCCCCCGAGGACCCGGCCGACGGCGAACGCCCGGTCGACAAGCACATGGCGCGCGCGCTCGCGCTGCGCGTGGGCCTGTCGGTGGCACTGTTCCTGTTCATCCTGCTGTCCTGGCACATGGGCTGGGTGCGACCTTCCGGGCTGCCCGTCGGTTCCTGAGCCCGCAACGACAAGGGCCCCGCGAGGGGCCCTTTCGCATGCGCGGTCGAACCCGGCGTCAGAGCCAGTAGACCAGGAAGTACAGGCCGAGCCAGACGACGTCGACGAAGTGCCAGTACCACGCCGCGCCTTCGAAGCCGAAGTGGCGCTTGGGCGTGAAGTGGCCCTTCATCAGGCGCAGCGTGATGAACAGCAGCATCAGCATGCCGACGAACACGTGGAAACCGTGGAAGCCGGTCAGCATGAAGAACGTGGAGCCGAAGATGCCGCTGCTGAGCTTGAGGTTCAGGTCGCGGTAGGCGTGCATGTACTCGAAGGCCTGCACCGCCAGGAAGGTGGCGCCGAGCGCGACCGTGATCCACATCCAGACGATCGTCTTGGCGCGCTGGTTCGCGATCAGTGCATGGTGCGCGATCGTCAGCGTGACGCCCGAGGTCAGCAGCAGGGCGGTGTTGATCGTCGGCAGCGGCCACGGGCCGATGGTCGTGAAGGGCTCGACCGTGCCGGCCGGCGACGCGGTGACGCCGCCGCCGGCGCTCGGCCAGATCGCCTTGAAGTCGGGCCACAGGATCTGGTGGTCCAGGTTGCCCAGCATCGGCAGCGCGTGCACGCGCGCCCAGTACAGCGCGCCGAAGAAGGCGGCAAAGAACATCACCTCGCTGAAGATGAACCAGCTCATGCTCCAGCGGTAGGAGATGTCGACGCGGTCGGAATACAGGCCACCTTCGCTCTCGCTGATGGCCTGGCTGAACCACTGGAACATCACCGACAGCCAGGTCGCGAGGCCGACGAGCAGCACCCATTTGGCCCAGCCCGCGCCGTTGACCCACTGCCCGGCGCCGTAGATGACCAGCAGCAGGCCGAAGGCCATCATCACGGGGAAGCGCGACGGTGACGGGATGAAGTAGTGCGGGGCCTTCCCCGCGGGCGTCATGGCCGACATCTTGAAGTCTCTCCTCGATCCGTACTTCGTTTGAAACCTTGAATGAATCGCTACGCCGCGACGCCGCTGCCGATGACCCAGCGCACCAGCAGCACCAGCGCGGCGATGAACAGGGCCGCACCGACGAGGCCGGCGATCACCACGTGCACCGGGTTGAGCTTGCTCACGTCCTCGGCATAGTCCTTCGAGCGCCGCACGCCGAAGAACGACCACGCGACGGCGCGCATCGTCTGCAGCAGCGACCCGCGGCGGGCGACCGGCGAATCGCTCATGTGGTGCCCTTCGGCGCCGGCGGCACGCGGCCGCCGACCTCGAAGAACGTGTACGACAGCGTGATCGTCGTGACGTCCTTCGGCAGCTTGGGGTCGACGACGAAGGTCACCGGCCAGCGGCGTGTCTCGCCCGGGGCCAGCGTCCATTCGTTGAAGCAGAAGCACTCGACCTTGCTGAAATGCGGGCTGGCCTGCATCGGCGCGTAGCTCGGGATGGCCTGCGCGGTCATCGTGCGGTTCTGGACGTTGGTGAACTCGTATTCCACCGTCGCCATCTCGCCCGGGTGCACCGACAGTGACCGCTGCGCCGACTTGAATTGCCAGGGTCCGCGCACGTTGGCGTCGAACTCGATCGTGATGCTGCGGGCCGTGTCGACCTGCGTGTTGACCGCGCCGCGCCCGCTCCAGCTGCCGGTGGCGGCGCGCTGCTCGGCGAGCGTGAGCACGTTGATGCCCAGCGCGTCGCAGATCGCCCGGTACATCGGCACCAGCGCGTAGCCGAAGCCGAACATCAGCGCGGCCACGACGACGAGCTTGCCGACCATGCGCAGGTTGTCGCTGCGCAGGGTCGGATCGGGCCCGATCGGAAGGTTCGACATGCCGGATTCAGACGCCGATGAACGCGCTCTTCACCATGAAGCCGACGAATAGCGCCACCGCCACCGAGGCCAGGATCAGGCCCAGGCGCAGGTTGCTCTTCTTCTGCTCGGGGGTCAGCGCCATGGTGTCAGCCCAGCACCTTGGTGGCCGACGGGTTCAGCAGGGGCGGCGTCTCGAAGGTATGGAACGGCGCCGGCGACGGCACTTCCCACTCCAGGCCTTCGGCACCGTCCCAGGGCTGCTGGGGCGCCTTCACGCCCTGGCCGCGCATGGTCGGCAGCACGACGAAGAAGAAGAAGTAG
>CAUJHQ010000079.1 GCA_963204815.1 Pseudomonadota bacterium
GCCGCTGCCCGACGGCGCGCCGTTGAACGCGGTGTACCAGCAGGCGGCGGGCGGCGGCGCGCTCGGCGACCACGCGGCCGTGCAAGACGCGATCGAGCGCCTGTGGGGGCCGATCGCGCAACTCGACAAGCCGGCCGTCGCCTTCGACCTCGCCGTGCGCGACGCGCAGGCGCTGGCGGCCGAGGGGCGGCTCGACGAGGCGCTGGACGGGCTCGAGGCCTGGCGCGGCGCCCCGGGTGCCGACGAGCCCGGCATGTTCGACATGCGCGCGGCCGGCGTCTGCCTGGCCGCCGGCGACAGCGCGCGCATGGCCGCGCTGCGCAGCCGCGCGCTGGCGGACGCCCCGCACCAGCGGCTGTGGCAACTGGACGAGCCGCTGTACGAAGCGCGGGCCGGCTCGGAAGACGCCGCGCGGCAGCGGCTGGACGCGATGGGCGACCTCGCCGACGACGCCGCGCTCGCGCTGGTGCTGCGCTTCATCCGCGGCGTTCTGGCCTGCCGGCGCCGCGACCCCAGCGCCCTGGCGCTGCTGACGCCGGTGGCCGAGGACTTCATCGACAAGTGCCTGCAGGGCACCGCCGCCTGGTCGCTGGGATCGGCAGCGCTGGGTTGGTGGGCGCTGGCGCTGGCGCAGGCCGGCCGGCGCGACGACGCCGGGGCCGTCGTCGCGGCGCTGCGCCCGGTGCTGCTGCAGGCGCACAACGAACGGCTCGTGGCGCTGCTGCGCGACGCCGCCGTGCTGGCGCCCGACACCGCCCTGCCGGCGCGGGCGCCTCGCGTCGCCTTCGGCGGACAGCGGATCGACGACCACGGCGCTTTCCGCAGCCGCGCCGTGCGCGGCGTCAACGCGCTGCCGTGGATCGAGGCCCAGCGCCGGCAGTTCGCCGCCGGCCACGGCCCCTACCCGTTCCTGATCGGCGACGACGAGGACCTGCGGCGCCTGCTGGCGGACATCGCGCCACCGGCCGACGGCGGCCGCGCCGTGCTCGACGCCGCCGCCGCGATCGACGCCGGCGCATGGCTGAAGCCGCGTGCGCGGCGGCGCAAGCCGGCCTGGCCGCGCGAGGCCGCGGCGCCGCGCACCACGCCGTCGTCGCTGTTCGATCCGGCGACGCAGCGCCTGAAGCCGGTGCTGCACGTCGGCCTCGTCGACCTGGCCGACCCTTGCGACCTCTTCGCCCGCCTCGGCTGGGGCGGCGGGAACGACTGCCCGACCCCGGCGGTGCACGTGGCACTGCATCGGCACTGGCGTGATCGCTTCGGTGCCGAGCCGCTGGCCGTGTCGAGCGACGTCATCGACTGCCGCGTGGCGCGCCCGCCCGCCACGCGCGACGACGCGCTCGCGCTGGCGCTGTCGCACGAGGCCTACTGCCCCGACGTCGTCGAGCAGGGCACCGGCAGCGCCGCCCGGCTCGGTGCGTCGCTGCTGGCCGCGCCCTACTGGTCGTTCTGGTGGGACTGAGTCAGGACGCAGGACGCCGGAAGGCGTCCTGCGCCTGACGAAGGCCCGCGCCCGATTTCACGGGCGAGGGCTGAGCGCGCGCACAAGTCGCCGGAAGGCGTCTTGTGGCTGACGAAGGCCCGAGGGCGATTTCACGGGCGAGGGCTGAGCGCGCGCGAAGGCCGCCGCACACCCCTCACCCAATGCTCTCCACCTGCCGGCTCTGCTGATACGCGCTGCCGAACCGGTTCGCCAGGAACTCGGGCAGCTTCACCTCTTCCTGCCGCACGAAGCCGCGCTGCGGCAGCCGACCTTCGCGGAACAGGTCGACAGCGGCGCAGACGCCGGCAGCCGTCGTGATCTGGATCGCCGACAGCGGCGCGCGCTCGTCGCGCTCGGCGAAGATCTTGCGCGCGAAGACCTCCTGCACGAGGCTGCCATTCTTCAGGCCGCTGACGGTGACGAAGACCAGCACCACGTCCTGCATCGTGCTCGGGATGCTGCGGCGCAGGATGTCCTTCAATGTTTCCTGGTCGTGCTTCAGCTGCAGCTCTTCGAGCAGCAGCTTCATCAGGTCGCGGTGGCCGGGGTAGCGCACGCTCTTGTAGTCCAGCGCCTTCACGCGGCCGGCGAGCGTCTCGCACAGCGTGCCCAGGCCGCCGCTGGTGTTGAAGGCCTCGTACTCGGTGCCGTCGAGGCTGAAATGCTCCAGCCCTTCGAGCGGCAGCGCGTCGATGGCGTGGCCGTCGCGGATGGCCTCGCAAGGGTGGCAGTACTCGTTGATGAGGCCGTCCACGCTCCACGTGAGGTTGTATTTCAGCGCGTTGGTCGGGAAGGCCGGCAGCGCGCCGACGCGCATCTTTACCTCGTGCAGCGTGTCGAAGCCCTGTGCGAGATGGTGGGCGACGATGCCGATGAAGCCCGGCGCCAGCCCGCACTGCGGCATGAAGGCCACCGGCGCGCCGTCGGCCAGGCGCTGGATGGCGCGCGTGGCGGCCACGTCCTCGGTGAGGTCGAAGTAGTGCACGCGCGCCTCGCGCGCCTGCGTGGCCGCCAGCGTGGCCAGGTGGTACGGCAGCGCGTTGACCACCGCGTCCTGGCCGCGCAGCGCGCGCTGCAGCGCCTGCGCGTCCGCGGTGTCGGCCACGCGCGCCGTGAGGCCGTTGCCCGCCAGCCGCGCCAGCGCCTCGGCGCTGCGGTCGACGACCGTGACCTCGTAGTCGCCGCTGGCGGCGAGCAGGCGGGCGATGGTCTGGCCGATGTGGCCGGCGCCGAGCAGCGTGATGCGCATGGGGTGTTCCTTTCGAGCGTGGCGCGAGCATAGGAACGCCGCCAGGCGAAAGAAAGCACGAGTTCGACGAAGCTCGCCCCGTTCTCGACGATGTGTCAGACTGGTTCGACACAACGACCAAGGGGACCCCGGATGAACGGCGCCGAGAGTCTGGTCCGCACGCTCCTCGCCGGCGGCGTGGACACCGTGTTCGCGAACCCCGGCACGAGCGAGATGCACTTCGTGGCCGCGCTCGACCGCTTCCCCGCGCTGCGCTGCGTGCCGGCGCTCGACGAAGGCGTTGTCACCGGCGCCGCCGACGGCTACGCCCGCATGGCCGGCAAGCCCGCCGCCACGCTGCTGCACTGCGGCCCCGGGCTGATGAACGGGCTGGCCAACCTGCACAACGCGCGCCGCGCACGCACGCCGGTCGTCAACCTCGTCGGCGACCAGGCCACGCACCACCGGCCGCTGGACGCGCCGCTCACCGCCGACACCGAAGCGCTGGCGCGCACGGTCTCGGCGTGGGTGCGCACGAGCAGCGCGGTGCACGCGGTGGGCGCCGATGCGGCCGCGGCCATCGCCGCCGCGCGCACCGCGCCGGGCGGCATCGCCAGCCTGATCCTGCCGTCCGACGTGTGCTGGAACGAAGGCGGCGTCGTCGGCACGCCGCGCGCGCCGGCCGCGCCCGCGCCGGTGGCCGACGAGACGGTGCGCGCCATCGCCGCGCTCATCGAACGCGGCGAGCCGACGCTGCTGCTGGTGGGCGGCGAGGCGCTCGACGCCCACGGCCTGCACACCGCCAGCCGCCTGGAAGAGATCGACAACGTGCGCGTGATGGCGCCGATGTCCAACCGCCGCGTCGCGCGCGGCCGCGAGGCGGCCGACATCGCGCGCGTGCCGTACGCGGTGGACGCCGCGCTGAAGGCGATGGCCGGCGTGAAGCACCTCGTGCTCGTGGAAGCCGCGCCGCCGGTGACCTTCTTCGCCTACCCCGGCAAGCCCGGC
The DNA here is from genome assembly GCA_963204815.1 of Pseudomonadota bacterium. GTDB lineage: Bacteria > Pseudomonadota > Gammaproteobacteria > Burkholderiales > Burkholderiaceae_C > Rubrivivax. The sequence goes on from CAUJHQ010000079.1 coordinate 3,720, forward strand.
ACGCAGCTGCCGCCGGGCACCGAGGTGCACGTGCTGGCGCAGCCCGACGAAGACGGCGGCGGCGCACTGCGTGCGCTGGCCGAACGGCTGGGCGCGCCGCTGCTGCAGCGAGTGGCGCCGACCGCACCGCCGCCGGCGCGCGGTGCGATCACGCCGGAAACGCTGGCGCAGTCGCTCGCCGCGCTGCTGCCCGAGCAGGCCGTGGTCGTCGACGAAGGCGTCACGGTCGGCCGCGCGATGTTCTCGATGCTGGCCGCCGCCGCGCCGCACGACTGGCTGCAGCTGTGCGGCGGCGCCATCGGCGAAGGCATCCCGATGGCCACCGGCGCGGCGCTCGGCGCACCCGGCCGGCGCATCGTCGGCCTGCAGGCCGACGGCTCGGCGCTCTACACGCTGCAGGGCCTGTGGACGCAGGCGCGCATGGGGCTGGACGTGACGACGGTGATCTTCGCCAACCGCCGCTACGCCATCCTGCAGGGCGAGCTGGCCGCGGTGGGCGCCCAGCCCGGCCCGGCGACGAACGCGATGTTCGAGCTGCAGCGCCCCGACCTCGACTGGGTCAAGCTCGCCGGCGGCTTCGGCGTCGAGGCCGAGCGCGCCGACACGATGGCGCAGTTCAACGACCTGTTCACGCGCTCGATGGCGCGCAAGGGGCCGTTCCTGATCGAGGCGGTGTTGTGAAGCGGGCCGAGCGCCGGGCCGCTCCCAAGCCGGCCCGCGCCCCCTCGGGGGGCCGGCCGCGGCACGCCGCGGACGGGGGGCTGGCATGAAACGCGACGAACTGGATCGCGGGCTGCTCGCGCTGCTGCAGGCCAACGCCCGCGAAAGCACCGCCAACCTCGCGCGCAAGCTCGGCGTGGCGCGCACCACCGTGCTGGCGCGGCTGGCACGGCTGGAGCGCGACGGCGTCGTCGTCGGCTACACGGTGCGCCTGGGCGCCGACGTCGCCGAGCGCGCGGTGCAGGCCTACGTGGGCATCGTCACCGACCCGAAGAAGGCGAAGGACGTGACGAAGAAGCTCGCCCGCCTGCCCGAGCTGCGCCAGCTCTGCTCGGTGAGCGGCGAGTTCGACTACATCGCGCTGCTGCGCGCCGATTCCACGCAGCGCCTGGACGCGCTGCTCGACGAGATCGGCGAGTTCGACGGCGTGCTGAAGACCACCAGCTCGGTGGTGCTGGCGCTGCGCGTGGACCGCACGGCCTGACCCGGCGCGCCGCCGGAAGGGCCTCTCAGCCCGCGCGCGGCCAGGGCCCGGGGATCGCGTCGCGTTCGCCCATGCTGGCGCGGAACAGCGCGTCGTCGGTGGCGCGCAGGCGGCGGCAGACCTCGCGGCCGATGTTCATCTCGATCAGCGCGAACTGCTCGGTGTCGTGCTTGCACAGCGCATACAGCGCGGCGGCGCCGATCTCGAGGGCGGTGCAGTCCTCGACCGCGCGCACCGAGGCGCTGCGCGGCGCCAGGTCCAGCAGCGCCATCTCGCCGAAGCAGTCGCCGGGGCCGAAGCTGTGCAGCACGAAGTCGCGTGCCTGCCAGTGCTTGAGCACCTCGACGCGGCCGCGCTCCAGCACGAACATCGATTCCGAGCGGTCGCCCTCGCGGAAGAAGTACGCGCCGGCGGCGACCTCGACGTTGCGCGAGCGTTCGAGCAGGAACGCGAGCGCGCCGTCGCCGATGGCGCCGAACACGGGCATGCCCTGCAGCAGTTCGATGCGGGTCGGCATGGCGGCCTCCCGGAAGTGGCGTTCAGGTCGCGAGTTTGCGCCCGAGCCGCTCTTCCACCTTCGCCGTCTTGCTCTTCAGCCGCCCGCCCGGTCCGGCGCGGTAGTCCACCTTCAGCGTCACGCCGATGCGCGGGCAGTCGGGTTCCAGCGTGCGGAAGCAGGCGCTGACGACGCCCATCACCTGGTCCCACTCGCCTTCGAGGATGGTGCCCATCGGCGTCAGCTGGTAGGGCACGCCGCTCTTGTCGATGACGTCGAGGATGCGCGCCACGTGCGCGCTGACGCTCTCGCCCTGGCCGTGCGGGGCCATCGCGAATTCAAGCAACACCATCGGAAACCTCCTCGTGGACATGGGGTGGGACGACGCGCGCGAAGCGTTCGGCCAGGGCCGTCAGCGTGCGCGCCTCGACGTCGGGGGCGGGCGCGGCGAGCGCCACGCTGGTCAGCGCCTCGGCGCGGTAGCGGCGCGCGCTGCCGAGCGCGGCCTCGAAGGCATTCGCCTTCGCGGTGAGCGCGGCGGGGTCGGCGCTGACGACGATCACGGCGTGCGCCAGCACCACCGGCCGGCCCGCCACGCGGCGCCAGCTCTGCGCGGTGCCGACGAACTTGCGGCCGCCGTGCGCCAGGTTGAAGCGGCCGTCGCAGAACGAGCCCTCGACCGGCTGCGCCGCGGCCGCCACG